>JBKKDI010000158.1:0-7309 GCA_046708645.1 Aestuariivirga sp. | reverse complement strand
GTGGTCAGGCGAATGTCGGCGACTTCGCCCAAGGCAATTGAAACGCCTGACGCTGATGTTACCCGTACATTCCGCGCGATTGCGCCGGGATCACTGCGGAAATCCCGCGGCAGCCGGAGATTGACGGCATAGCGTTCGCGCCCCTCGACGGCGGTTGTGATGGGTTCCGCCCCCAGCGCCATGGCGATGGTGTCCTGAACTTCGGAGACCATCAGCCCATAACGCGCGAGTTGTTGCCGGTCCGGCGTGATTTCAAGATAGTAGCCACCCAGTACCCGCTCCGAAAAGGCGCTCGATGTTCCCGGAAGGGTACGCAGAACCTGTTCGATCTCGCGCCCCAATCTCTCGATCTCCTTGAGATCGGGGCCAAACACCTTGACGCCAACCGGGGTGCGGATGCCCGTTGAAAGCATGTCGATGCGCGCCTTGATCGGCATGGTCCAGGCATTGGACACGCCCGGAAACTGCAACGACCTGTCCAGTTCGGCGATGAGGGAATCGACGGTAACGCCGGGTCGCCACTGATCCTCCGGTTTCAGGTTCACAATCGTCTCGATCATTTCGGTTGGGGCCGGATCGGTAGCCGTTGCCGCCCGGCCCGCTTTGCCGAACACCGATTCAACTTCAGGGAACGACTTGATGATCTTGTTCTGTGTCTGCAAGAGTTCGGCGGTCTTGGTGATCGAGATGCCGGGCAACGTCACTGGCATGTAGAACAGCGTACCCTCGTTGAGAGTGGGCATGAACTCGGAGCCAAGCTTCATCGCGGGCCAATAGCTTGCCCCAAGAACAACGATTGCAACGGCGATTGTGAGGATTTTCGCTCGAAGCACCCCGGCAATCACCGGACGGTAGAGCCAGATCAGGAGACGGTTCAGCGGATTTTTCCGTTCAGGTACAATGCGGCCCCGGACAAACATCACCATGAGCGCCGGCACCAGCGTCACGGAAAGAAACGCCGCCGCTGCCATAGCGAATGTCTTGGTGAACGCCAGCGGCTTGAACAACCGCCCCTCCTGTGCTTCGAGCGTGAAGATTGGCAAAAACGAAACCGTGATGATAAGCAGGCTGAAGAACAGGGCGGGCCCGACTTCCTTGGCCGCGCCGATGATGACTTCAAGCCGCGGCGTCTCCGGCCCTGCCCGCTCCAGCCGCTTGTGGGCGTTCTCGACCATGACAATGGCGGCATCCACCATCGCCCCGATGGCAATGGCAATACCGCCGAGGCTCATGATGTTGGAGGAAAGGCCCAAGAGCCGCATGCACAGGAACGCGATTAGAATGCCGATCGGCAGCATGATGATGGCGACCAGAGCGCTTCTGACGTGCAGCAGGAACACAAAGCAAACCGCCGCCACGATCAGGCTTTCTTCCAGCAAAGTGCGTTTGAGGGTTTCGATGGCGCGATGAATGAGCGTGGAGCGGTCGTAGACGGTCTGGATTTTAGTGCCATCCGGCAGGCTCGCCTTGACCTCTTCGATCCTGGATTTCACGCCATCGATAACCGATAGCGCGTTTTCACCGTAACGCTGCACGGCAATGCCGCCGACCGCTTCACCCTCGCCATTGAGTTCAGTGACGCCTCGCCGTTCATCCGCCGCCAATTCGACACGCGCCACATCGCGGAGCAGAACCGGCGTTCCGGCCTCCGACTTGAGCACAATCGACTCAATGTCGGCGGTATTCCGGAAATAACCCCGGCCTCGAACGGCATATTCAGTTTCCGCAATCTCGACGCTTCGCCCACCCACATCCATGTTGCTGTCGCGGATGGCATTGCGCACAGTGTTGAGCGAAATGCCAAAGCTCTGCAAACGCCGGGGATCGACAACAACACTGTACTGCTTGACGAACCCGCCGACGCTTGCCACTTCGGCCACACCCTCCGCCTTGGCGATGGCATAGCGCAGCCGCCAATCCTGCGTCGTTCGAAGCTCCGCAAGATCGCGGCCCTTGCCGGTGACGGCATACTGGTAGACCCAGCCCACGCCCGTCGCATCTGGGCCAAGAGTTGGCGTGATGCCGGGCGGCAGTCGGCGCGCTGCCGCGCTCAGATACTCCAGCACCCGCGATCGCGCCCAGTAAGGGTCGGTGCCATCGTCAAAGATGATATAGACGAAGGACACGCCAAAGAACGAGAAGCCGCGCACAACCTTCGATTTTGGCACGCTGAGCAGCGATGTTGTTAGCGGATAGGTGACCTGGTCCTCGACGACCTGCGGCGCCTGGCCTGGATACTCGGTATAAACGATCACCTGTGTATCCGAGAGATCGGGGATAGCGTCGAGCGGCGTTGTCTTGACCGCATAAAGACCGGCAAGCACCAGAAATCCCGTGCCGATCAGCACCAGTACAATGTTGCGGGCGGACCACTCGATAACCTTGCCGATCATTTCTGCGCCTCGCCGGTAGCGGTCAATGCGCTCAATGCCGCCTTGAGATTGCTTTCGGCATCGATCAGGAAGTTGGCTTTGGTGACGACCATGTCGCCTTCCTTCAGCCCTTCGATGATCTCGACGTGATCGCCGCCGCGCCGCCCGAGTTTCACTGCTCGGGGTGCGTACTTCCCCTCTCCAAGATCGGCGATTGCGACCTGACGGAGCCCGCTGTCGATGATCGCGCTGGTTGGCACGGAGAGAACCGGGGTGCTACGAGCCGTCGCAATCGTCACGTCCGCATACATTTGATGAATAAGTTTGTGGTCCGGGTTAGGTATCTCGATGCGCACCTGTGCTGTTCTGGTCTCGACCTTGAGTTCCGGAAGGATAAAAGAGACCTTGCCGCGAAAGATTTCGCCGGGAAGCGCCCGCACCGAAATTGAAACCGGATCGCCGATACGCACGCGCCCAACGTCCTGTTCAGGCACATCGGCCATGACCCAAACGGTCGAAATATCGGCAAGCCGGTAAAGTTCATCGCCGGGCATGACGCGCTGGCCCACGATAACGTTCTTGGTCATCAACACCCCACCCACAGGTGATGGCCAATCAAGTGAAAAGGGCCGCTCGCCCTTCTTGCGTAGATTGGTAATGAAGCTCTCTGGAACCCCATAGTTCCGCAGCTTGCGAGCGCCGCCCTGCCCTTGCGAAGCCGCGATCCGGTATTCGACCTGGGCTTGAACGATTGCCGGACTGTAGATGCGGAAAAGCCGTTCACCCGCCTTCACATGCTGGCCGGTGGCTCCAGCATAGACTTCCTCGATGAACCCTTCCACCCGCATGGTGATCGAATGCTGGCGCCGCTCGTCAAGCTGCACCGTACCCGGAGCATGGATCGCTTCCGCCAACACCCGGCGTTCCACCGGTTCGATTCTGACTCCAGCGCGCTGCACTTTCTCGACGCTGACAGTTACGATGGATGGATCGGAAACCGTTTCGCCTTCGTCCTCATAGACCGGGATGTAGTCCATCCCCATCGAGTCTTTCTTCGGCGTGGGGGAGGTATCCGGAAGGCCCATGGGATGGCGGTAGAACCGGATTTTCCGCCCCGTCTCGGCTGGTGGTGCAGCCTCGCCTGCGGCAAAAATCTCAAACGGCGGCTTGAAGCGGATGGCGGCAAGGAAACCGCCCACGCCGCCCGTGGCGATGAGAGCAAAAATGAATAGAATTCGCGACAAAACGCGCATGGCATAACCTCTGGTAAAATAGCGGAGCGGCCAGCGCGAGGCGCTGTCCGTTGGGCATGAATGTTCAGAGGATCAGGTGCGGGGAGGTCGTCGCAGCGGCGTGGGAGAGTGGGTCGCGAGGGCAAAGCCCCGCGCCGAAAAAACGCTGTCAGCCGAGACTCCAACAGGTTCCAGGCTTTGCCCGCCCAGGATAGGTATGCTGCTGCACGCGGCAAAACAGGCCGTTGCCATGGAACAATCGGGTGTTACCTTGTCGCATTGGCAGGATTGTGCCGTCTCGCAGGCTGCCGTCGCAGCCTTCGCATGGCTGCCGGACGCGCCGAAATCGATAGCCGGTAGCGGCATAAGCGAAATCGACAGCAGGATGGCTGCACAAATGAGTCTGCGAACCAGTAAAATGACCATGGACGAGCCCATGGGGATCATGGCTAGCGGCTTGCCTGTTCACGGTCAAGTCACGGAAGCGGCACAAGGATTTCAGCTGGATAGCCGCGACGTTATCAAGCCGCGCTGAAATTGGAGCCACCGCGTGTTTAGCCGGGTTCGCAGCTGAAGTCTTCGATGATCGGGCATGTTGGCCGGTCATCACCGCGGCAGCGATCAGCCCAAATGAAGAACCGTATCGCGCAGCGCCGTCAGTTTCTCGATGTCGTCGTTCAATGCTTGGGCGTGCATGAGGGCGATTGTCTTGACCTCGCGGCTGGCTCGCCGCCGGTTTGACCATAGCGTCAGCAAATCCCTGATGCGCTCTATTGAAAAGCCCAGCTCCCGCGCCCGGCGCACAAAGCGCAATTTATGAACGTCTGTTTCGTTATAGTTGCGATAGCCATTCTCAGCCCGTTGAGCGGGGCCGATCAGGCCAATTTCCTCATAATAGCGCATCATTTTGGCCGACACGCCCGAACTTTCCGCCGCGGCCCCATGGTGCTGATCGAACTCGCGGTCATGCGCTCAATGTGCAAAAATACCAGGGCGAACATCGCCATCGCCGCCGTCAGCATCGTGGCACTCGTCGCCTTCTTTGCGGCGATCCGCCAGCAAACCCTGGTGACGGATACGCAGTTTCTGAGATCGATGATCCCCATCACGCAGGCGCCATATTGATGTGCAAGGAGGCGCCCCTCGAGAACGCGGAGATCAAGACGCTGTGCGCGTCTTGAAGGACAACACTCCGAAATAGCCCAGATGAAAACCCTGCTGGATCGCACATCAAACTCGCCCTGAACACAAAAGGAAAGCACCACATGAAAAACCAACCCCTTCTGATGATCGCGGCGGCTGGCGCCGCCGTAATCGGTGCGCTCGCGGTGATGCAGGTGGACCTGCCCGGAACGGGCATGGATCATCCCACTATGGCCGCCACGGCGTCCGGCTCCACCGCGGCTTATGAGACCGCCATGGACGGCATGATGAAAAACATGAAAATGACCTATACGGGCGATGCCGACGTTGATTTCGTCCAGGGCATGATCCCCCATCATCAGGGCGCCATCGCCATGGCGAAGGTCGAACTTCAGTTCGGCAAGGATCCGGAGATACTGAAGCTCGCGGAGAACATCATAAAAGCCCAAGAGAGCGAGATCGCCACGATGAATACGTGGCTGGAAAAAGATGCTGCGAACGCCGCCGCGTCCGATCCCGCTTCAACCAAAGCCTATGAAACGGCCATGGCCGGCATGATGACAAACATGAAAATGACCATACCGGCGACGCCGACGTCGATCTCGTGAAAGGCATGATCCCCCACCATCAGGGCGCAATCGACATGGCCAAGGTGGTTCTGCAGTATGGCAAGAATCCTGAAATCAGGACTCTCGCCGAAGCCATCGTCAAGGACCAGGAAGGCGAGATTGCATTCATGAACGAATGGCTCGCGAAAAAAGGCTTATCCGCCATCGAGCCCAAGCCAAGCAAGGCGCATGCGAGCCATGGCCAGCATCACGCGAAGACGGCCAGCGACGCCCCATATGCGGGCTGGCAATCGCGGCGCATCAAGGCGCTATCCCGAGAAGATATCGCCAACCTTGAGTCGGGCATGGGCCTGGCGCTGGCGGCGGAACTAAATGGCTATCCGGGTCCCGTTCACGTGCTCGATTTTACCAAAGAACTCGCCCTGACAGCGGAGCAGACGTCGCGAACCGCGCAACTGCTGAACCAGATGAAAGCCGAGACAATTCCGATCGGCAAGCGGATCATCGAAGAGAAGGCATCGCTCGACCGTCTCTTCGCCGACGGAACAATCAGCCCAGCTGCGCTTGCCGATGCGGGATTAAGAATCGGTTTGGCGCAAGGCGAACTGCGAGTAGCTCATCTTCGCTATCACCTGGAGATGGCGGCAATCCTTTCTCCCGGGCAGATTGGCCGCTATGCCGAGCTTCGAGGATATGGAGCTTTAGCCCGGCGAAACTAATGCAGTGTTGCTATCGAGAAAGTTCGAACAGGGCGATTGCCGTTAACGCAGCACCCGCAACGGCATCGAGCGCTCGCGAAACTTGGGCAAGGGCCGCTTCATGACGATCAAATAAATGAACGAGCGAACCCCGCGCAACAGCGGCCACCAAAGCAACCACGCCGAGGATTGTAGCAACGCCTCCCAGCATAGAGACCGAAAAAGCCAGTCCGGCTTCGGGTACGCCTCGTGACAATGCAAAGGTCATTACAAAAAGCGTCAGGGGACAAGGGATAAGGCCCGCCACGACCCCCACGGCAGCACCCTCGCCGTGAATGTGCGGTTTCCTCCGGATCGCCCGAAATATAAGCCAAAGGCCAATCGCCGCCAGCATCATGCGGCTTGCAAGTTCGAGGGAAGGTGCCCGTCCCGCGCCAACCAGGGTGCGCGTCACAAGTGAGTTCGCGACAACGGCGAGAACCACCGCCGAACTGATGTGCGTCACGGAGAGTGCAAAGGACACGAGAAGCGCCCGTGCCGGTTTCAGGCCGGAGCCAAGGACATAGGCGGCCAGAACCGACTTGCTGTGTCCCGGGGTCAGCGCATGTGCCGCCCCGAAAACAATTCCCAAAGGAAGCATGGCCAGCAATGTCATCCAATCCCCCGTATTCGAGAACGTAGCAATGTCCGCGGACAGGGCGGCGTAGATGCTGCGCTGGACGTCGACCAGAAATTCGAGCATCCGCCGCTATCCGTGCCCGTGCCGATGATGCAGATCGGGATAATGCGGATGCTTGTGCCGGAGTGGTCCGTGCTGGTGGCGATGCGAATGCGGTTCGGTCACTTCGCCTTCATGACGATGGGAGTGATGCTCGTCATGCACATGAAGATGATCGTGCTCCAGCACCTCATGGACATGTTCGTGCTCGTGCCGCTCGGCAAGGTGAAGCGCCAGACCGGTTGCCATTAGCCCACCGGCAATCAGAAGCTGCGCCGTCACTGGCTCCCGTAGCAGCAGGATAGCCAGAAGCGCGCCAATGAATGGCGCTAATGAGAAATACGCTCCAGTGCGCGCCGTGCCGAGGTGACGGAGGCCGAGCATGAACATTACCAAGCTGACGCCGATGCCAAAAAAGCCGACAACTCCGCCCGCCGCAAGGAGGTTGGCTGATGGAACAGTTGCACCAAGACTGAGCGCAAGGGCCAGATTGGTACCGCCCGCAAACAGGCCCTTGATCATGGCGATCTGAACCGGATCGGCGGAGGAAAGCTTGCGTGTGAGATTGTTGTCGATA
>JBKKDI010000157.1:0-7419 GCA_046708645.1 Aestuariivirga sp. | reverse complement strand
AGGCGACGGGGCCGGTCATCAGGATATGGCCGTCGCTTTCGCGCCGCTCCATCAGGAGATCGCCGCCGGGCAGCGTGATACGGCATTTCGCGTCGATGATTTTGATGCGGAAACCCGCCGCCATTGCGGCGCATGCCGCCGTGCCGCAGGCCCGGGTTAGTCCGGCGCCGCGCTCCCAGACACGGAGCGTCATGTGATCGCGGGCGTGAACCAAGGCTAGCGAAATGTTGGCGCGTTCTGGGAACATCGGATGATGCTCGAGCATCGGCCCCGCCTTGGCCAGATCGACCACATCGAGATCCTTCACCCAGAAGATGCAATGGGGATTGCCGACATTCACCACCGACGGCGAATGGATCAGCGGCGCATCGATGGGTCCCAGTTGCAATTCGATGTGGCGCGTGTCGGCGAAGGGTTCGGACAGGGGAATGTCCTTCCAGCCGAAGCGGGGCGCGCCGTTATCGACGGTCACGAGTTTTTCCCCCGCCTTGTACGCCAGCAGCAGGCCGCCCTTGGTATCGATAGTGGCGCGCGACGTCTTCTTTTCCTCGAACAGGAGATCGGCGATGCAGCGCGAGGCATTGCCGCAGCTTTCGACCTCGAAGCCCTCGTTGTTCCAGATGCGCATGCGTACATCGGCGGTCTTTGAGGGTTCCAGCAGGATCAACTGGTCGCAGCCGACGCCGTTTTTGCGGTCGGCGATGGCATGGGCCTTGGCCTCATCGAGATGGATGGGGCGCGCGCGCGCATCGAGCACGACAAAATCATTGCCGAGCCCGTTCATCTTGCGGAAATGGATGGCCTTAGCCTGTGCCATGGCCGGTCATATATGGTGAAACCTCCGGCAAAAGCTAGCCCGCCTGCCGAACGGAGGTGCTGTGGTCAACGCGCCGCCCGTGGCCTCACCGGCGGCAAGCCCTCGTGGCTTCGCATCTGGGGAGGAACGATATTTCTTGATCAAACTGAAAAAGACTCACCCAAAATTACCCAGTCCTTTTTTGCTACCAAATTTGTCCTGTACTTAGGGGCATGGGATCGGGATGAAAACCATACAAAGCGCGAGTCCGAATCTCCAGGGATCGTGTGAGATTCTCGGCTAAATCCAAAGACCGGTAAAGTTCGGTACTTGTGAAATATGTCAAATACTCCAAGGCAAGTTCGTATTTCTCTGCGTTGATCAGGACCTCCGCCGCTTCCGAAACGTTTTGATGCCGGGAGAACAGTTCCCGCTCCACGCCTTCCCAAATAGAAAATATTTCCGCCATGTAAAGGGCGGGATGAAGCGTTATGAAATGCAGAAGCCGTTTAAAGACATAAGTGGCAGATCGCGTGCATTCAATTGCCTGTGGCACCGTGGAAATAGCTTCGGGCTTGCGCCTATCGATAAACTTTTCAGATTCGTTCGCCGTCAAATAACGGTGTTGGCAAAATTCCTCGGGAATCTTTGAGACGCCCATATAAATTGGAACAAAGGGCGCCGCTATTGAGCTTGTTTGCGTGTGCCAAAGCATTCTTAAATGACTCGAAGTGGGATTCACAAGCGGCACCACTTGACCATATCCCGCTGTATCTCCCGTCAGTTTCGGCGTCCTTACAGCCCAGATCACATCCTGAAGAGAGATCTTGCCAGGCCGCTGCGACCGGGAAAGCATTTCTGACTCAATCCATTGGACGCCTTCCCAACGATGGCGGCCATCGCCATAAACATTGTTGACGTTGAACGTTTCACCGGAATCCGGTTTGAACCAACCCCGCTCTATTGCAAAGGACACTAAATTTGGGGAATATAGATAATCCGGATGGCCGTTGGTAAGGTCTATTTCGCCGATATAGCCTGGCCGGGAAGCGCGAATGCTATTCTCACCCAATCGTTCAGCCACCCACAAGTTTTGACCGCCGGCGAATTCAATTATTACCCAGCCTTCATCGGGATCGGCGATGAGGTGGGAGTTGCCTCCATAGGTCGAATGCCCATACTCGGCAATAAGGGAACCAATTAGCGCCACTCCCTCACGGGCAGACTGCGCCCTTTCCAAGACAAGCCGCGCCAAATCACTGTAGTTCGGACCAGTTTGATCTGCGGGCGTCATAGCTATCAGTTCTTTACGAGACGCAGACCATATGTCACGGACAGCGACACCGTATTCGTTTAAGCCCCCATTTGTGAGTGGCGCCGGCATCCCTTTATAGTAACTGTAACTCACTCGGATATGCTTAGCCGTTTCCGAAACTTGTTTTACCGTGGACGGACATCCGGGTAGATCGGCTTCTGGGGTAACTCCTACAGCTACGGTTTCACCAGATTCGTGATTTCCTTTGGGAATAATTTCTAGCCAATGGCTAGAGGGTTCGTCGCCATATCCGGCCAAGTAGGAAATTCCGTCTTTCGTGTGGTTTTTGCCGATGTACAGTCCGTAACTCATCGTGGATTCCCAAGTGATGGATTTTTAGGTGCCAACTGAATAACGGATACGCGGTCAATTCCTAAACGGCGCATTTTGGATAAACTTCGAGTTCAAGATTTCTGCGCGAGTCTGTGTGCGTGCATCGAGCACGAGAGTGGCCGAAGCATGCGCCATAGCGGCTTTATATGGTGAAATCCCGGCGAAACGCCAGCGTGCTTGCTCAAGCGCCGGCCCTGTGGTCAAAGCGCCGCCGTGACCGCAAAACCCCGCATCAATCCGTGGATCGTCGTGTGGCTGTGTTTTGCCACGCTATCCATCGTCATGTCGGCCCGGCAATCGGTTTCAGTCATGACCGACGAATGGGCCAATACCCTCGGCTGGTCCAAAACCTTCATAAGTTCAGGCCAGTCGGTGGCGCTCATCATGGTAGCCATCTTCTCGCCCGTGGCGGGCAATCTGGCGGACCGTTTCGGCGCCCGCATCATGCTGGTGGCGGGGCTCTTCATGGTGACGGCGGGATTGCTGATTTTTGCCGCCGTGCCCATGGCTGGTCTTTATATTCTCGGTTACGGCGTGGTGGCGGGCGTCGGCTTTGCCACCTGCAACATGCATCTGATCTCGACGGCCCTTGCCAAGATTTTCAGGGAGAACCGGGGGCTCGCCACCGGCATCGCCAATTCGGGGGCAACGGCCGGGCAATTCATCACCGTGCCGCTGTTCGCCATCGGCCTCACCTGGTTTTCATGGCGCTGGAGCATCCTCTCTGTCGCCATAGCCTGCGCGGTGATGGCCGCGGTCATCTGGATCATGCTGAAACCCACCGCGGAAGAGTCCGCGCAAAAATCCGAGACAATTTCAGAGGAACCCCTGTGGACCCGTCTCAAGTTCCTCCTCACCAACCCAACCTTCCACATTCTCTACTGGAGCTTCTTCATCTGCGGCGTCACCACGACGGGCGCCATTGAAACCCACTTCCTGCCCTATGCCGCCTTCTGCGGCATTCCGCCCGTGCCGGCGTCGGGCATCTATGGCCTCACGGCGGCCATCAATTTCGCCGCCATGTTCCTCTCGGGCTATCTCACCGACCGGGTGAACCGCCCGCTGCTGCTCGGCACCATCTATCTAGTGCGATCGCTCTCTTTCATCGTGCTGATGAATGCCGGCGCCAGCTATGAGATGATGATCCTGTTCGCCGTGATCTACGGCATCTTCGATTATTCCACCGTGCCGCCGACGGCGAGCCTCGTGGCCTCCCATCTCGGCTTGAAGATCATGGGCCTCGCCATGGGCTTGATTTCCGGCGGCCACGCGCTCGGCGGCGCGCTTGGCGCCTTCCTCGGCGGCTTTCTCTTCGATCTTTTCGCCCGCTACACGGAGATGTGGTGGGTCGCCTTCGGCACGGCGATCCTGGCGGGGCTGATGGTGTTCATGCTGCGGGAGAACAGGGAGGCGCGAGGGCTGGTTCCGGCGGCGGAGTGAAGTGTTATTTTCTTAAATGAGCAAATGAGATGGCTATTGAAATCGAATTGCCGGATACAGCCGTGGAACGAGCTGCTGAGCTAGAGAACCTATTAACAGCACGCGCCACCGGCGATTTTTCTGCAAACAACAGCATCTATGAGTACCTTAGACGCGAGTTCATGGCGGATACCACAACGAAAAAACTTCTCCCTGATTTCGTTAGGACCTGTCGATCATTGAACGTTTTTTGGCCTTATATTAAGGAGCAAGCTGCGACATACGCTGATCGTCGAAGAATCATCAGTCAAGCTTTCACGCCTCTCATCGAATTTCTTGAAGGAAAAAACAAAGCCCCCGGCGACGGCGTGGTTTCAGAAGTTCTACAGACTTTTGATGCCGATGGTGTTCACGCTGTGTGGATCAAGGCACTGGACAGGCGGGTTACCGATCCAGAAGGCGCTATCACCGTTGCGCGGACTCTCCTTGAGACGGTTTGCAAACGTATCCTGGACGAATGCTCCGTTGCATATTCGGACAAAGAAGATTTACCCAAACTCTACACAATGGCAGCAAAGCCACTTAGATTGGCCCCAGATCAACACTCAGAAGAACCAATCAAAGCCATCCTCGGTGGCGCTATGAATTTGGTAAACGGCATCGGAACACTTAGAAACCGCATGAGTGATTCCCATGGCCGAGGTGGAAAGCCGGTTAGACCTTCTGCGCGCCATGCCAGTCTGGCGGTGAATATGGCTGGCGCTCTTGCTACTTTCCTTGTTGAAACATATCTAGAAAAAGTGGAAAAACATCCTAGCGGTCCCGTTACCGCTTACTCGTTTTCGAATCCGGCCAGTTGCAAATCGTAGGTGGCGTCGTCGATGACGGTGGGGCCGAACAAGTTGCCTTTGTCGGCGATGACCCTGGAAAAAATTTCTTCGCGCGCGCGGGCTGCATCCGGCTCTGAGCTGGCGACGGGGCTTCTCACCAGCGTTGCTTCATCAACGCCAGTCTTCTGCGCCGACGGCGTCATCCACAATACGAAGCTCTTGCCGGTTTCATCGCGGCGAATGTCGAAGGCACCACTCCCATGGGTCAGCACTGCGATTGCCGCAGCTTCGGCGGACAGGTGGCGGGCGATCACCGTGCCGTCCGTATCGAAAACAGTATAGGTCATGCGTTCACGACTGTAGCACGTGACACAATCTTGCCAAGGTTATCGCTGTTGCTGGCACCATGAATGACATGGCCCCCGCCCAAGACTTCGGCACGGAAGGAATTGCTCCCATGGAGCGGCCCAGCCGGGCCACGCGGTTTTTCATGGGGGTGGTGGCGTGGGCCGAGAAGCTCAATCTCAAATTCGCCAAGTTCGGCAATCCGCCGGTCTATGACAATGCCGTCTTCCCGTGGGCGGCGGAGGTCGAGAAGGCTTACCCCGATATCCTTCCCGAACTTGAGCGCGTGCTCGTCCGCAAGGCGGAGTTGCCGAACTTCCACGACATCTCGACGGATGTGAAGACGATTTCCACCGACAATCACTGGAAGACCTTCTTCCTCGCGGGCTTCGGCAAGCCGAGCCCCCGCAATATCGCGCAATGCCCGAAGACCTGGGCGGCATTGCAGAAAATTCCCGGACTCAAGACGGCGATGTTCTCGATCTTCGAGCCGGGCAAGCATCTGCCGCCGCACCGTGGCCCCTATAATGGCGTGCTGCGGCTGCATTTGGGCCTGATCGTGCCGGAACCGCGCGACAGGATCGCAATTCGCGTGGGCCGGCGGGTCTGCCATTGGGAAGAAGGCAAAGTGCTGATTTTCGACGATGCCTATGAGCACGAGGCGTGGAACCATTCGGACAAGACCCGCGTCGTGCTCTTCGTCGATTTCGTAAAACCGTTGCGCTTCCCGGCTTCGTTGGTGAACTGGCTGCTGATGAACCTCGCGGTGTTCACGCCATTCATCCAAGAGGGGATGGAGAACCATTGGGCGTGGGAGAAGAAGTTTTATGGGACAGAAGGTTACCGAAATCTCAAGTGAGCGGATTTCGGGTCTTGAGCGCGGCAAAGCGGGTGAAGTCCCGGTCGGCGGTCCACAGCTCGGTTACGCCGTGCTCGATGCAGAGGGCGGCCACCCGGGCATCATGAATTTGCGGACCAGCAAGGCGAGCCGGCAGGGACAGGTTTTTGAGACAATCCCAATAACCACCTGCTTCCGCCAATAGAACGACGCGCGGGGATTCCATCCAAGCTTCGATCTGGTCGAAGGCAAGTGGGAGCGGTGTTGGTGGAGCATAGATACGAAGATGGGTCACGATGGCGATGAATTCGTGAAGGCAGGGCCAGGGAATGGCCCAGGCAGCAGGGCCTTCCGCCAATTCCCGGATTCGCGCCGCCGCCTTGTCATGCCAGGTCGAATCTTCGCGATGGGCGTAAACGAGAATGTTGGTATCGACGGCGATCACCCGCCGCGGCCTTCATAGGCCATATCTCTGAGCCGCTCCCATGGCGCATGCTCCATCCCCGGCGCAACGCCTTCGCCCTTGAACGATGCCTTGCGGAGCTGAAAGTTTTTTTGCCGCTTGTGCTGGTCGACGACGCGCCTTAGCCCTTCCTGAACCAACGCCTTCAGAGTCGTCCCCTCCCGCCGGGCCAGGCGCTGGGCCTCCGCCAGAAGACTATCGGGTATTTGAACGGTCGTCTTCATATGGCTAGCCATACTTGATGTACCATACGGATGTCAAGCTCCGCGTTTGACTTCCGACGACGTTTCCCCTATGCCGCCCTCATCTCAAGACGCTTGAACGTCTTCCGGCCTTTTCACACAGGGGAATCCCTAGGAGGTGAGGCGGCCAGCATCCGGCAGCGAGTTTCGCTCCCGGGTGTGAAATGCGTTTGGGCTGAAGGAATGGTTGAATGTTTGAAACCTTAAGCGAGCGGTTGGGCTCCATTCTCGACAAGCTGACCGGCAGGGGCGCCCTGTCGGAGGCCGATGTCGATGAAGCCATGCGCGAGGTGCGGCGCGCCCTGCTTGAGGCGGATGTGGCGCTGGAGGTCGTGCGCTCCTTCATAGAGAAGGTGAAGGCCAAGGCCGTGGGCGCCGAGATCGTCAAGTCAATCCGGCCCGGCCAGATGGTGGTGAAGATCGTCCACGATGCCTTGGTCGAGACGCTGGGCTCCGAAGGCTCCGCCCTCAACTTGCGCGCTGCTCCGCCGGTGGCGATCCTTATGGTGGGTCTGCAAGGTTCGGGCAAAACTACAACCACGGCCAAGATCGCCAAGCGCCTCAGCGAGCGCGACAAGCGCAAGGTCTTGATGGCTTCGCTCGACACCCGCCGCCCCGCGGCACAGGAACAGCTTGCCATTCTGGGAACACAGGTGAAGGTCGACACGCTCGCCATCGTCAAGGGCGAAACGCCGCCGCAGATCGCCAAGCGCGCCATGTCGGAAGCCCGCAAGGGAGGATACGAAGTCGTAATGCTCGACACGGCGGGCCGTCTGCATATCGACGAAGACTTGCTGGCCGAAGCGGGCTCCGTGCGCGACATCGCTAAGCCCAATGA
>JBKKDI010000156.1:0-14573 GCA_046708645.1 Aestuariivirga sp. | reverse complement strand
GAGCATGGGGCTGCTCTTCAAGGGCGGTGATCCGCTGCTCGTCGCCCGCGACGGCCAGCCCGTCAAACCGAGGCAGCCTGGTAACGGCCCGCTGTTGCTGGCGCCAGGGCAGCGCGCGGATCTTCTGGTTCTACCCGACGCCGATATGACACTAGCGCTTGATCTCTTCGAGGACGTCTCCGAACTGGCCTATCTGACGCAGGAAGAGACTGTCACAGCCCCCGATATCCCCGAGAATTTCGCACTTGCCCCTAACCCTGTTGCAAGGCAACCGGACCTCGGGGCGGCGCGCGTTGTATCCCTGGTCATCGAAGGCGGCATCAAGGGCGGACTCAAATCGGCCCTCTTCCAAGGCCGCCGGACGGAACTCAGAACGCTTCTGGAAAATGGCATGGGCTGGGCCATCAACGGCGTGGCAGGCCCCGGCGGACCACCGCTCGTTGTGGCCAAGATGGGAGAGACCATTGTCTTCGAGATCGACAACCGCACCGCCTTCGATCAGCCGCTGCATGTGCACGGCCATGTGTGGCGCCCGTTGCGCGACGAACTGGAGCAGGCCTGGAGCGATACGGCGGTGGCGCCCGCCAGACAGGGCCTGAAACTTGTCATGGTCGCCGACAATCCCGGCGTATGGGCAATTCAGAGTCTGGTGGCCGAGCGGGCCGATGGCGGCATGGTGGCGGGCTTCACTGTGGAATGAAATCCGCGATTCAGTTTCGCTTAAGGATTCGAGCGTCTAATCGCCGGAGTGTCTGAGTGAGGCCTCCATGTCCATCGAATTTCTCGGAGTTTTAGCCGGCGTTAGCATGGCTTTTGGCGCAACCCTGGTGTTTGTGAGCCATAAGCAATGGAAGGCAGTCCAGTCCGCCTATGGCCTGGAAATGCGCAGGCAGCGCACCGGAAATGCCTTGATTTGGCCAAGCCGCTGATCTACCCCCGCACCTCGTAGCCGTTCTGGCCACGTGGAGCGAGAAGCCTTTGAGCGATGAATCCCTGTTTCGCGAGGTGGACGAGGAAGTCCGCCAGGATCAGTTCAAGAAACTGTGGGATCGCTATGGCAATGCCGTGGTGGCACTGTGCCTCGTGATTGTGGCGGCGGTCGCGGGCTTCAAGGGCTGGCAATACTGGCAGGTAAAGCAATCCGAGACGGCGGCACTCACGTTCTTTGAAGCCGCGAAGCTCGCCGAAGCTGGCAAACCTGGCGATGCCGCAAAACAGTTCGAGGCTATCAACCATCCAGGTTACCGATTGCTCGCCAAATTGCGCGAGGCGGGCGTTCTTGCAACTCAAGGCAAGACCGAAGACGCGGTCAAGATCTACGATGCCGTCGCCGCCGGCGCTGGCAACGATGCGGCGCTTCGCGATCTCGCTAAAATTCGCGCCGGCTATGTGCTGGCCGACACCCTCAATCCCGATGAACTTGCGGCACGTGTCGGCAGCTTCGATCAGGCGGGCAATCCGTGGCGCCACGCGGCGCGCGAAATCATCGGCATTGCCGCCTGGCGCACCGGCGATCACAAGCTTGCCCAAACCAAGATGGAAACCATACTGTCCGACGCCGAGGCGCCGCGCGCTCTTCGTCAGCGGGCCCAGACGCTGAGCCAGCTTCTCACTCCGTTGCTGCCAAAGTCGTGAGCGGCATGCACAGGCTTTTCATCGCAATGACACTGGTTGCCGCCGCCCTTTCCATCGGCGGATGCAGCTATATCGACAGGCTGACCGGCAGCACCGACAACACAGTGCTTCCCGGCACGCGCGAGGACGCCATTCCGGGCAAGAGCCAGTTCCCCGATGCGTCGGACACGGCGGCCATCGAACAGCCCGGCACCACGACGGCGCAGACCGGCACAGGCGAAACGGCAACCGCTCAGGAGCCCGCTTGCAAATCCGGCGATCCCGACTGCACTGACGCCGTGGACGGAACATTCAGCGATCCACAATGACGGCGACCGTCGCCATTCTCGGGCGTCCCAATGTCGGCAAATCCACTCTGTTCAACCGGCTCGTCGGCCGCAAGATCGCACTTGTGGACAATCAGCCGGGTGTGACGCGGGACCGGCGCGAAGGTTGGGGCCGCATCGGCGATCTCCGTTTCCGGGTCTTCGATACGGCGGGACTCGATGACGCCAAGAAGCTTACTCTCGAAGCCCGCATGAGCGCCCAGGCCGAGACGGCAATCGAGGATTCCGACCTGGTGTTCTTCGTTATCGATGCGCGGGTTGGCGTGACAAGCACCGACCGCGAGTTCGCCGAACGCATCCGCAAAAAAGGCAAGCCGGTGGTGCTTGTCGCCAACAAGGCCGAAAGCCGCATGGCGGATTCCGGCGTGATGGAGGCCTATGAGCTTGGCTTCGGCGAGCCGCTGCCGGTCTCGGCCGAGCATGGCGAAGGCATGGAATATCTGCACGACGCCATCGTGCCATTTGCGCGCGAAGCCGCCGACGAGCAAGACGACGGTGAAGAGAAAGCCGTAGGCCCTCTGAAGCTCGCCATCATCGGCCAGCCCAATTCCGGAAAATCGACACTGGTGAATGTCATGCTGGGCGAGGAACGCATGCTCACCGGGCCCGAAGCCGGCATCACGCGCGATGCGATCTCTTCGGACTTCGATTGGCATGGCGAAAAGATCAAGCTGTGGGACACGGCGGGGATACGGCGCAAATCGAAAGTCACCGGCAAGATCGAGAAGCTTGCCGTGGCGGATGCGCTGCGCGCCATCCGCTTCGCCGATTGCGTCGTGGTGCTGATCGATGCCTCGATGGCGATTGAGCGCCAGGACCTGGCGCTTTCCGATCTCGTGGCGAGCGAAGGCCGCGCCATTGTCCTTGCCCTGAACAAGTGGGACCTCGTCGAGGACAAGGACAAGCTGCTGAAGCAGGTGCAGAGCGATCTTGAGGATGTTCTGCCGGAAATCCGCGGCGTTCCGGTGGTGACGCTCTCGGCCAAACAGGAGTGTGGCGTCGACAAGCTGATGAAAGCGGTGTTCGGCGCCATGGACAAATGGAACAGCCGCATTACGACCTCGCAGCTTAATCGCTGGCTTGAATCTGCACTTGAACGCAACCCGCCGCCCGCACCCTCGGGCCGCCGCATCAAAATCCGCTACGCCACCCAAGCCAACGCCCGTCCGCCGACGTTCGCGATTTTCGGCAATCAGTTGTCGAAGCTGCCGGAAAGCTATGTGCGCTATCTGATGAACGGATTGCGCAAGGATTTCGAACTGTGGGGCGTGCCGATCCGCTTCAGCCTGCGTGGGGGCAAGAATCCCTATGAGAAGGATAAGTGAAATACGCAAGATGTCCTCGCCCCGCGTGAGCGGGGAGAGGAAGGGGACCCATCGCGCTAGCGATGGGGGAGGAGAGGGGCCAACGGATTAAATCCGGCGCCTTCATCGATGCCGCTCCACCCATCGTTGTTGGTGAGGAAAGCTATCCCGAGCACAAGATAATTTCGAAATGACCGTTAGCCCCTCACCTTTCCATCGCTGACGCGATGGGTCCCGTCCTCTCTCTGCTTCGCGGGGCGAGGACATTTGCTCTCTGCCATCGCTTCCTTCAAGCGCGGGCTGAGGAAAGTTGATGATCAATTCATGCCTTGCTTGCGGAGTCCGGTGGCGGTGTATCTGTAAACGCCGCCGTTGTCGGTGAAGGAGGGCACGCACATGGGCACGATTTGGGCCGCGACTTCTTCGGGTGCCGGTAGCGTCTCCGGGTCTTCGCCGGGCATAGCGGTTGCTCGCATTCTGGTGCGGGTGGCGCCGGGGTTGAAGCCGTTGGCGCGGGCGGGCGTCGTGGCGATCTCGGCGGCGTAGGTTTTTACAAGCGCGTCCAGTCCGGCCTTGGAGATGGAGTAGGGTCCCCAATAGGCCGGGCATATCTGAGCGGCAGCGGAACTTACAAACACAGCGCGGCCCGCGCTCGACGCGCGCAGCAAGGGATCAAGCGAGCGGATGAGGCGCCAGTTCGCGGTGAGATTGACCGCCATCACGTCGTCCCAAATCTTCTGATCGAGGTGGGCAAGCGGTGTCAACTTGCCGAGGATGCCGGCGTTGGCCACCAGAATGTCGAGTTTCTTCCAGCGCTCGAAGAGTGCGGCGCCGAGGCGATCGAGGGCATCGAAATCCTTGATGTCGGCGGGAACCAGGGTGGCCGTGCCGCCGAGCTTTCCGATCTCATCGTCAAGTTCTTCAAGCCCTCCCTGGGTTCTTGCGAGGGCCACGATGTGGGCGCCTTCGCTCGCGAGAGCCATTGCGGCGGCGCGGCCAATTCCGCGGGAAGCCCCGGTCACCACGGCGACACGGTTCGCCAGCAGTCCGGTCACGTTATTCAGCCCGCCTCGGCCAGAAGCGAAAGCTGCTGCTTCCCGCGCTCGCCGGTCAAATCGGTGAGGGGGGTGGGATAGTCGCCGGTGAAGCAGTGATCGGTGAACTGCGGCCGGCGCGAATCGCGGCGCTCGTAGCCCATGGCCTTGTAAAGGCCGTCGACAGAGATAAAGCCGAGCGAGGTTACGCCGATAAACTCGCGCATTTCTTCGAGCGTGTGGGTGGCAGCCAGGAGCGACTTCTGTTCTGGCGTGTCGATGCCATAAAAATCCGGGTGGGCGATCGGCGGGCTGGAAATCCGCATGTGAACTTTCTTGGCGCCCGCTTCATACATCATCTGAACGATCTTCACGGAAGTGGTGCCGCGGACAATCGAATCGTCGATCAGCACGACGCGCTTGCCTGCGACCACGGCGCGGTTGGCATTGTGCTTGAGCTTGACACCGAGGGACCGGATGGTCTGCGTCGGCTCGATGAAGGTGCGGCCCACATAGTGGTTGCGGATGATGCCGAGTTCGAAGGGAATTTCAGTCTGCTGCGCAAAGCCCAACGCCGCGGGAACGCCGGAGTCGGGAATCGGCACGACGACATCGGCTTCGACCGGCGATTCAATCGCCAGCTGGCGGCCCATGGCCTTGCGCACTTCGTAAATCGAGCGGCCGCCAAGCATGGAGTCGGGGCGTGAGAAATAGACATACTCGAAAATGCAGGGCCGCGCTTGCTGTTTGGGGAACGGGCGGTGGGATTCAACGCCGTCCTCGGAGATCACCACGACTTCGCCGTTGTCGATTTCACGAATGAACTTGGCGCCTATGATATCGAGGGCGCAGGTTTCCGAACACAGGATGTAGGCGCCGTTTAATTGGCCTAGAATGAGCGGGCGAATCCCCAAGGGATCGCGGGCGCCGATCAGCTTTTTGTTGGTGAGCGCCACCAGCGCATAGGCGCCCTCCAGCGCCCGCAACGCATCGATATAGCGTTCTACCATGCGGGCCTTTTGGGATTTGGCCACGAGATGCAGAATGACTTCGGTGTCGGACGTCGATTGGCAGATGCAGCCTTGGGCGATGAGTTCGCGCCGCAGCGTCAGGCCGTTGGTGATGTTGCCGTTGTGGGCGACGGCAAGGCCTCCCACCGCCAATTCGGCAAAAAGCGGTTGCACATTCCGCAAGATCGTTTCGCCTGTCGTTGAATAACGCACGTGGCCCAGCGCCATGCTGCCTTTCAGGCGCTCGATGATCTTGGCGTTGGAAAAGTGATCGCCGACGAGGCCGAGACGCCGCTCGGTCTGGAAGCGTTCGCCATCAAAGGAGACGATGCCCGCCGCTTCCTGTCCGCGGTGTTGCAGGGCGTGGAGGCCGAGCGCCGTCAGCGCCGCCGCGTCGGGATGGCCGAAAATGCCAAAGACGCCACATTCCTCACGCAGGCGATCGGATTCGAGATCGAGGCCGGTCACTGGCTTTCACCCTGGCCGAAACTCGGCTGCTGGGGTGCGGTCTCGCCAGTTCCCTGAATCAAATTGTCGAGGCCCTGGGTCGCGTTGTTCTTGTAACCGGTTTCGGGCTCGCTCTTGCCGGGCGCGGGCGTTTGGTCCGGGTTCTTGAGGAGAGCTGTGTTGCTCAGGGTTTCGCAAATATCGGGCGGCATGAGCCCGCACAGCTTTTCACCCACCGTCTTGATCACGGGCAAGCTTTTGGCATCGCGCACCCAAGGGTCCTGTTTGTCGTACGGCAATAGCCAGCCGTAGAACAGATAGGCGATCGCCACCAGCACCAAGCCGCGGGCCAGGCCGTAGATGAAGCCGAGGCTGCGGTCGAAAGCGCCGGCCGAGCTGTCCACAACGAGGTCGGAAATCCTCACCATAATCACCGACACGACGATCAGAACGACGAGGAATGCGACAGCACCCACCGCGATCTGGGCGAGAACGGGCTTGTCCACATACGGAAGCACCAGGTCGATAAGATTGGGCTGTTTGATGGCGAAATAGGCCGCCAATGCCGCCAGCGCCCAAGCCGCCAGCGATAATACCTCACGGGTGAAGCCGCGCATCAGGGCAAGCACACCCGAGAGCAACATGATGCCGATCAAAATGAGGTCGAGGAGCTGAAATCCCATGAGCCGTTCCTGTGCCGCCGAGTTGGCACGTTATAGGCAGCTTTTCCGCCGCGTTCTAGGCGATTCGTCGCTGTCCCCTATCCTGGGAAGCGCTCCAGGCCACCAGATCCATGATGGTTTCGAGAGACTTGATCCTCAGACCCCGGAATGACGCCGGGTCGGTTGAAGCCGCGATCACAGCCTCCTTCAGCCCCAGCTTTTGGGCTTCCTTAAGGCGGGCCTCGGTCTGGCTTATGGGCCTGATGGCGCCGGAGAGTGCTATTTCCCCGAAAATCGCGGTTCCCGGAGGGATAACGGTACCGGTCAGCGAGGAGAGCAGGGCCGCGGCCACGGCCAGATCGGCGGCGGGCTCGCGCACGCGCAAACCGCCCGCCACATTAAGGTAAACATCATTGGCGCCGATGGTGACACCGGCGCGAGCTTCGAGGACGGCAAGGATCATGGCGAGCCGGTTGGAGTCCCAACCCACGGTGGTGCGGCGGGGTGTTCCCAGGGGCGAGGGAGCGACCAGGGCCTGCACCTCGATCAGAAGTGGCCGTGTCCCTTCCATGCCGGCGAAAACGGCGGTGCCGGGTGCTGCCCGCTCGCCAGAACCCATGAACAAGCGCGACGGGTTGGTAACTTCAGCCAGGCCGCCGTCTGACATCTCGAAAACGCCGATCTCGTCGGTGGGGCCGAAACGGTTTTTCACTGCCCGCAGAATACGGAACTGGTGGCCGCGGTCGCCCTCGAAATAGAGCACCGTATCGACCATGTGCTCGATCACCTTTGGACCGGCGATCTGGCCATCCTTCGTAACATGGCCCACCAGCAGCATGGCTGTGCCTTTCTGCTTGGCAAAGCGGATCAAGGCTTCGGCACCCGCCTTCAATTGCGAAACGGTGCCGGGGGCTGCTTCGATCATCGGCGACCAAATGGCCTGGATCGAATCGATGACGGCGGCGGTGGGCGGTGCTGCTTCGTTCAAGGTGGCAAGGATGTCGGAGACATTGGTTTCGGTGGCGAGCAGTACGGAGCTATCGTCAAGGCCAAGGCGCTGGGCGCGGAGCCGCACCTGGGCGATGGCTTCCTCGCCGGAAACATAGACGACGCGTTCGCCCTTGCGGGCGAGAGCGGCAAGGGCTTGCAGCAGGAGGGTAGATTTGCCGATACCGGGATCGCCGCCGATCAGAACGCTGGAGCCCGGCACGAAACCGCCACCTGCGACCCGGTCCAGTTCGCCAATGCCGGTGATGATGCGAGGCGGGGCAGGGCTTTCGCCCTTGAGGGCCACGAGGCGGGTGGGCCTGCCTTTTGGCAGCGCGGCGCCCTTTGCCCCCGACATGGGAATTGCCAGCGGCTCCTCGATCACGGTGTTCCAGCCACCGCAATTGTCGCAGCGCCCGGACCACTTGGAGGACACCCCACCACAGGACTGGCAGACGAAATTGGAGACCTTTGCCATGGCCCATCTATGCTGGAACGATTAGGGAACGCAAGATTTAGTTAGACGGGAGGGTTGATGGTAGAATTGCCCCACTGAGTCGCAAAAAGGGGGAAATAACGATGACGACCGATCTCAAAGTGCTGGCGTGGGTGGCGGCTCTCACCGCGTTGATGTGGCTACCCTACATTCTCGCGCGGATCATGACCTCGGGTCTAATGCCCACTCTTACTTATGCAGCCGACAACGATCCGCTGCCCGGCTGGGCGGCGCGGGCCAAGAAAGCCCATACCAACGCAGTGGAGAATCTGGCGCCGTTCGCCGCCGTCGTTCTGGTGGCGCATCTCGCCGCGGCGGCCAATGCCACGACGGCACTGTGGGCCACAATTTATCTCTGGGCCCGCGTCGTGCACTATGTCGGCTATACGGCGGGTGTGCCGTTCGTCCGCACCCTGTCCTTTGCCGTGGGCTGGCTCGCCATCATGATTATTTTCTGGCAAATCGTGGGTTGAACTTTCCGCCCGGCGTGACATATTAGGCCCGGTGTCAACAATTGAAAGGAGGTGATCCGATGTCGAGTGAGTTCACAGCGTTGGGAGACCTCGTGCGGATCGCTGGCGTTACGGGAGTAGCTGCCTGACGGTCATGAATACGGGATGCTCCTCAACGCATCTCACGGGAAGGGCCGCAAACGCGGCCCTTCTTTTTTCAGGGTTTCAGCACATCCATGTGGATCGGGCCATCGGCGCGGCCGTGGATGAATTGGTCGACGTAGGGACTGCCGCTATGTTCGATATCGCCCGCCGGCCCCTGCCAGACGATCTTGCCCTTGTGGATCATGGCAATGAAGCTGGCAATCTTGCGGGCGGAGGCCATGTCGTGGGTGATCGAGATGGTGGTGGCGCCCAAGCGTTTCACGCAATCGACAATGAGATTGTTGATGACGTCGGCCATGATCGGGTCGAGACCGGTGGTTGGTTCGTCGAAGAAAATGATTTCGGGGTCGGCCGCAATGGCGCGCGCCAGCCCGACGCGCTTTTGCATGCCGCCTGAAAGTTCGGCGGGATAAAGGTTTACCACTTCAGCGCCGAGGCCGACCTGGCCCAACTTTTCCCGTGCGATATCCTTTGCCTGCGCGCGGGGCATGTTACGGCCCTGAATCAGCCCGAAAGCCACGTTCTCCCAAACGGGAAGTGAATCGAAGAGGGCGCTGCCCTGGAACAGCATGCCGAAACGTGACAAATAGGAATCCCGCGCCTTGCCTTTCAGTCCCACGATATTTTCACCGGCGATGCGAATGGAGCCGGCGTCGGGTTGAAGGAGGCCAAGCACGCATTTCAGCATCACCGATTTGCCGGTGCCGGAGCCGCCGATGACGACAAGCGAATGGCCCTTGGGCACGGCGAGGTTGATGCCGTTCAGCACATGTTTGGACCCGAAGGATTTGGCAACCCCTTCGAGAACGATGTGACCCTCCGCCATCATCTCACTCCGCGAACAGAAGCGAGGTGAGGGCGAAATTCGCCGCGAGAATGAGGATCGCGGCGGAGACGACGGCGTTGGTAGTGGCGCGGCCGACACCCGCGGCACCGCCCTTTGAGTTGAAACCGTGATAGCAGCCCATGACCGCGATGATGAAGCCGAAGACGGCGGCCTTGATGAGCCCTGAAGTGACATCGCCCACTTCAAGAAAATCCGCAGTGTTCTTGATATAGGCGGAACCGTTGAAGCCGAGCGAGCGCGTGCCGACGATGTAGCCGCCCATGATGCCGATGGTATCGCCGATGGCAACGAGCAGGGGGAGGGTCACTACGGCGGCGATGATGCGTGGTCCCACAAGATATTTGAATGGATTAGTAGCGAGCGTCACCAGCGCGTCGATCTGTTCGGTGACGCGCATGGTGCCGAGTTCGGCGGCGATCGATGCGCCGACACGGCCCGCCACCATGAGCCCCGCCAGCACCGGCCCAAGTTCCCTGGTGATACCAAGCGCCACGATGGAGGCGACGAGGCTTTCGGCATTGAAGCGCGAGGAGCCCAAATAGATTTGCAGCGCCAGCGCGCCGCCGGTGAAGAAGGCCGTGAGACCGACGACCGGCAGTGAAAAGTATCCGATCTTCAGCATCTGTTCGGCGATCTGGCGCACAAAGATTGTGGGCGTCAGGCCCTGGACCAATCCATCCTTGACGAAGAGCGTGACGCGGCCAACCTCCTCAAGGAGGCCCAGCGTGGCGCGGCCGATGTGGGCAAGAATGTTCAATATCGTCTTCCTTCTCCCCTTGCGGGAGAAGGTCCGGCAACGCCGGGGATGAGGGGCTCGTTCAGCGAGTCCCACCGCACAAGCGAAATGCGGAACCACCCCCTCATCCGGCGCTTCGCGCCACCCCGGATCAAGTCCGGGGCAGGCTCTTCCCCCGCTAGGGGGGAAGGTGGAGGAAGTACAATGTCACCGCTCATCCGAATCCCCACCTGAATAGAGCCTTGCATAGCGGCTGCCGAGGCGGGTGAGCAACTCGTAGGAGATGGTTCCGGCCCAGGAGGCTGCTTCGTCGATGGCAATGTGTTTGCCGAAGATTTCGGCGCGGGCGCCGCGAGCCACTGATAACGGCGGGAGATCGGTGATGTCGATTGCCATCATGTCCATGGAAATGCGGCCAATGATGGGGCAGCGCCGTCCGCCGGCATAGACTTGCGCGGGACCACTGTGGCCGGAAGAACTCAAGCTCCTGGGCACGCCATCCCGGTATCCCGCACCCAGTACGGCAATGCGGCTGGGGCGGTTGGCCTTCCATGTCGCGCCATAGCCCACGGTCTCGCCCTCTCTCACATCGCGAACCTGAATGACCGTGCCTTCAAGATGGGCGACAGCGCGCATGGAATTGGGAGTGGCGGGTGTGGGATTGCCGCCATACAATGCAATGCCGGGCCGCACGAGATCGTGGACGTAATCGGTGCCCAGAAAAATTCCGCTGGAATTGGCGAGGCTGGCATGCACGCCGGGAAGTTTTTGACGGACTTGGGCGAAGGCATCACGCTGTTTGGCATTGAGGGGATGTGCAGGCTCATCGGCGCAAGCGAGGTGGCTCATAAGGAGGGCAACGTTAAGCCCGTTCACCGTGGCGGTATCTTCCAGCAGCGCGGAAAATCCCGCAATGGAAAAGCCAAGGCGATTGATGCCGGTGTCCACATGCAGCGCGCAAGGAAGCTTGCGGCCGTAAACACGCCCGAAGGCCGCCCATTCGCGCGCTTCTGCGCTGCTGACGAGGGCGGGTGTCAAGTTCAGCTTGGCGTAAAACTCCGCCTGTCCACTGGCGAGGCCGTCCAGCACATAGATGATGGCTTCAGGCAGGAGCTTACGGAGTTCCTCGCCTTCCTTGGGCTTTGCCACGAAAAAACTGCGGCAGCCTGCAGTCCACAACGTCGGCGCTACGGGTGCGATGCCCAAGCCATAAGCATCGCCCTTGACCGCCGCACCACACTCCGCGGGTGCGGCGCGCTTCGCCAGTAGACGCCAATTCTCCTGCAAGGCTTGCAGGTCGATCGTGAGGACAGCGCCTGCAAGGTCTTCGGGGGTGGGGCTCATACTTTCCTTAAAGCCTTTGAAGATGATGGGATCAAGGAATCGCTTCTCCCATCTGGGATGGGAGAAGGGGGAAGTCCCTGTCTATGCAAACTGTTCCGGCAGGTAATCGTCCCCAGGTTCTGGAACCTCGTCAGGTTCGCTGGCGCTGGTTGCCAATGATGACTTCGGCGACGCCATGGACATGGCAAATTTTCCGCTGTCCGCTAGACCCCATTTGCAGAAACCTCCGAAACGTTCGGCTCTGACCGCTGGCGGCACCGTTGTCAGCGTTGTAGGCTTCGTGGAGCGGAACTTCGGAGGACGGCAATGACCACGGACTATGCTCTGGGCCACAGCAACATCGAACTCAAGCGGCTTGAAACGCAGGCTGGGCTAATCGATCCCATCACTTTAGGGTTCTTTCGCGATGCCGGCCTCGCTGAAGGCATGCGCGTGCTGGACATCGGCAGCGGTGTTGGAGACGTGGCTTTGCTAGCCGCCCGGATGGTGGGCGCGCGTGGAGAAGTGGTGGGGACGGACAGGGAAAACGCAGCCCTGGATGTTGCACGTTCTCGCGCTGCGGCGCTGGGGTTTGGAAACATAGTATTCCAGTCCGGCGATCCGTCGGATATGCACTTCGACCGTCCGTTCGATGCCGTCATCGGACGATATGTCCTGCAATTCGTGCCGAATGCTTCGCTGTTCCTGCGGAAGCTAACTGCCCATATCCGGCCGGGCGGTATCGTGGCATTTCACGAACTGGATTGGAAGGGCGCAAGATCCGCCCCTTCTGTTTCAAGCTATGACCTGTGCTGCCGCTGGTGCGAGGAAACCATACGAAAGCTCGGCGCGGAAACCAGCATGGGGGCCATGCTGTGCCAGACCTTTATCGCTGCTGGACTGAGGCCGCCAACTATGAGGCTAGAATCCACGGTTACTGCCGGCAAAGAAAGCGATGAGGTCGTGCATCTCGTGACTGATCTCGTGCAGTCTCTCGCTCCCGAAATGGAACGCCTTGGCGTTGCAGATCACAGGACCCTGGGCCTCGACAATCTGTTCGAGCGCGTTTCCCAAGATGTCCGGAACGCTGCAGCCACAGTGATAGGTCGCGCGGAAGTCGCTGCCTGGACGAATGTCTGACAATTCGTTCGCGCCTATTGCGACTACTGAAACTGCTCCGGCAGGTAATCGTCCTGGGCCAGGTTCTGGAACCTCGTCAGGTTCGCTTCGAATTGCAGTTTGACGATGCCGGTGGGTCCATGGCGCTGTTTGCCGATGATGACTTCGGCAACGCCGTGGACCTTGTTCATGTCGTCTTGCCACTGCTGATATTCGGTGGTGTTGGGCTTGGGCTCCTTGCGGGTCAGATAATACTCCTCGCGGTAAATAAAGAGCACCACGTCGGCGTCCTGTTCGATCGAACCTGATTCACGCAAGTCCGAAAGTTGCGGGCGCTTGTCGTCGCGATTTTCGACCTGCCTCGACAACTGCGAAAGCGCCAGGATCGGCACATTAAGTTCCTTGGCCAGGGCCTTGAGGCCCACCGTAATCTCCGAAACTTCCTGCACGCGGCCTTCGGCGGCGCGGCGCGAGGAGCCGGCGAGAAGCTGCAAGTAATCGACGACGACGAGGCCGAGGCCGCGCTGGCGCTTTAGTCGCCTGGCGCGCGCCGCCACCTGGGAAATGGTGAGGCCGCCGGTTGCATCGATATAGAGAGGCAGCGATTGCAGTTCTCGGCTGACTTCGACGATACGGGTAAACTCTTCCTCGGTGATCTTGCCGCGCCTGATGCGCTCGGAGGAAATGCTTGCCTGTTCGGCGATGATGCGGGTGGCCAGCTGCTCGCTCGACATCTCCAGCGAGAAGAAGGCGACGACACCGCCATCGGCCACTTTCACCGAACCGTCGGTCTGATGTTCGGCCTTGTACGCTTTAGCCACATGGTAGGCGATATTGGTGCCAAGTGCCGTCTTGCCCATGGCGGGCCTGCCGGCGAGGATAATCAGGTCGGAGGATTGCAAGCCACCCATCTTCTCGTCGAGATCCTTGAGTCCCGATGAAATGCCGGAAAGACCGCCGTCGCGCTGGTAAGCGTTGGCGGCCATGTCGATGGCATCGGTCAAGGCCCGGCCGAAGGGCTGAAAGCCCTGGCCGTATTTGCCGGTTTCGGCCATTTCATAAAGCGTCTGCTCGGCCCGCTCGATCAAGTCTTTCGAGGTGTCCTCGACGACCGTCTCGAAGGCCTCGTTGACCAGATCGGTGCCGATGCCGATGAGTTTGCGGCGCTGGGCCAGCTCATAGACGGTGCGCCCATATTCCTCGGCGTTGATGATGGTTGTGGCGGCGGCGGCGAGGCGTCCCAAATAGGCGACGCCGCCGATTTCCTTCAACGTCGCGTCGTTTTCGAAATAGGTCTTGAGGGTGACTGGGCTGGCAAGCTTGCCGGCACGGATCAGCGTCGAGGCCGCCTCGTAAATGCGCGCATGCACGGCCTCGAAGAAATGATCGGGCAGAAGGAACCCCTGCACCCGGTCGCAGGCGTCATTGTTGACGAGAATGGCGCCAAGCAACGCCTGTTCCGCTTCCAGGTTATGGGGCGGGGTGCGATAGATATCGTCTTGACCGCCGGAGTCGACGGAGCGGAGATTGGTTTGAGCGGACATGGGAACCAGTGCTAGCGCGGATGAGTCGCAAAAAACGCAATAATTCGGCGCTTATACACACTATTCACAAGTCAAAAAATATTACTCGACGGGAACCGATTTGAGGCGGGGGCGCTTGCTTTCCAAAGCGCAAAAGGCGTCTTCGGTGTCCAGGATGTAGTCACGGGTGAGCGGCAGGGCGTGCTGATTTTTGCAGAACTGAATCTGGAAGTTGTTGAGGCCGGCGTGGCGGAAGGTGGCTTCCGAGGCAGCGAGATAAAACTCCCACATGCGGCAGAACCGCTCGTCGTAGATTTCCTTGGCGCGATCCCGGTTGTCGGCAAAGAGCTTGCGCCAATGGCGCAAGGTTTCCGCATAGTGAAGCCTCAGGATTTCGATGTCGGTGATGTAAAGCCCTTGGCGCTCGAAGTGCGGAATGACTTCGGAAAGTGCGGGGACATAGCCGCCGGGGAAGATATATTTCTTGATCCACGCGCTGGTGGCGCC
>JBKKDI010000155.1:0-4539 GCA_046708645.1 Aestuariivirga sp. | reverse complement strand
CGCTCGTGGTGACCGCCGGCGTCTTTGTGGCCTATTCCATATCGAAAAACCCCCTCGCACAGTTGCTTGTCAGCGGCCTGATATTTTTCAAGATCATCGAACTGGTGCCGAAACTGCAAAAGGCTATCCAGCGGTCCGCACGAATCGAAAGCTCTTATTTGCGCACCATGGAGCTGATCGCGGTCGCCGAAGCTCACCGGGAAGAAAACCCAGGACGGATAGATCCCATCCTTACCGGCGCGTGCCGGTTCGACAAAGTGAGTTTTTCGCACGGCAAGACACAGATCGTGAAAAATGTGGACCTTGAAATCCCCGCTCAGGGCATTACCGTATTGACCGGGCCGTCCGGCGCCGGCAAGACCACTATTATCGACCTGCTGATTGGACTTTACGAACCCGATCACGGCCGCATCCTGATCGACAAGACACCCTTGCCGGATATCGACATCCATAAATGGCGGCGCAAGATCGGCTATGTGCCCCAGGAATTGAGCCTTCTTCACGCGAGCATTCGCGATAACATAACGCTGGGCGACGATACTATTCCGGATTCTGGCGTAATGCTTGCCCTCAAGCTGGCGGGTGCTGTAACTTTCATCGAAAGCCTCCCGCAGGGTCTCGATAGCGACGTCGGCGAAATGGGCGGCAAGTTATCCGGCGGGCAGCGCCAGCGCATTTCCCTTGCCCGCGCGCTCGTGACCTCTCCCGGGATACTAATCCTCGATGAGGTGACAAGTGCCCTGGACCCCGGCACCGAACAGGAAATTATCGAAAATATCGTCGCCCTTTCCGGCAAATATACCATGATCGTCATCACCCACCGGCCGGCATGGACGGCCATCGCCGACCGGGTTTATGATGTTGCAGGGGGCAAAGTCACACGCGTAGCGGCTGCGCGCAAGCCGGGGCCTAGCGCTGCCACAATAGAAGCCTCGTGACGGCAGCGTATGACTTTTAACCGAGATTGGAAAAAGAAACTAGTATGGCGGACGGCAACATTCTCCCGTGGTTGGTAGATCTCAGTGTGAGGCGCTTAATCAATCGGATGATGCTGAAGCGTGGAGACGTACGGATCGTTTCCTATCCGCGGTCGGGGCGCACTTGGTTGCGTATGATGCTTCACGATCTTTCGCTCGACCCGGATTTCACCCATGCTGGCGCCAAACAAAAACTCGGGCGGGGGCCCGGCTCCATATGCTCCAACGTCTCCGATTACTTTGGAAAAAGGGTATTGTTCCTGTTGCGCGACCCGCGCGATACGGTCGTATCGCACTTCCATCACTGTGTGCGGCAAAAATACTGGCATGGAGATATGCCCGGATTTGTGCGCGACGCCACGACAGGTTTTGAGCGGCTCCTGGTATTCAACCTGGGTTGGCTGGAGGCCAATGCCCATTTCAAGGCTTTTACCGCGGTCCGCTATGAAGACCTGAAACAAGACACGGAGATCCAGCTTGCCCGCGTCGTCCGCTTTTTGGGTTGCGGGCCTTCCAGTCCGGAGCAAGTGTCAAAAGCCGTTGGCGAGCAAGCTTTTGATCACATGAAACATCGCGAACAATCCGGCGAGCTGCACCTCCGCTTCGGAAACCGGTTCACTGCATCCAGCGAACAGGACAACCAGAGGATCGTCAGGCGCGGGGTTATCGGAGGTCATATCGATGAACTGGCGCCGGCCGAACAGGAGTGCTGTGAGGAGCTGCTCGCCCGCTACAACTATAGTACCAACATTGATCGTTTCATCGCGCAAGCCGCTCAACTCCAAAACCTCCAACCATAGGATTTCAACAGTGCCAGCAAACCTGAAGACCATGGTGATTCCAGTTGAGATACTCGCCCGGGAGCTTGACGGGAAGCTGCTCCTCGCCGCTTGTGCAAAGGAACGCGGCTGGAATGTCATTATTGGCGGCATGGAGGCCGTCAAGAAAGCCGTGCCCCATCTTCCGCCATTCGTCTACTTCGGCAAAAGTGCACGCTCTACGAACGCCAAGCTGTTTGCCCGGCTGAAAGAGCTTGGCCACGAAGTCGTCGTTCTCGACGAGGAGGGCCTGGTGCGCCAATCCGATGACATCTATCTGATGAAGCATGAGAAAGATGCATTGAAGAATGTCGATCTTCTGCTGACTTGGGGCGATGACAGCCGGGACCTCTGGCGGCGTTCGGGTATGTTGCACGGCGTGCCAGTTGAGGCAGCCGGAAATCCGCGGGTCGACATGCTTCTGCCGCAGCTTCAACCCTATCATGATGAGGATATCCGGGCGATTCGAAAACGCTTTGGGGACTATGTCCTCGTCAACAGCAATTTCGGCACGGTCAACAACAGAGTCACTGGCAGCAAACGCTTCAATCTCGCACGATGGGCGGAAGGCGAGGAGGTGGCAAATGTTGCGGCGGAGTACCTTGCTCACAAACGCGCCATTTTCTATCGCTTCCGCTCGCTGATGCCGAAGGTCGCGGCGGCGATCTCACCCCTAAACCTGATTATCCGGCCTCACCCGGCAGAAGATCATGCGCCGTGGAAAGAGGTGGCGGTTGGCGTTCCCAACATTCATGTCGTCTTCGAAGGCAGCGTGGTGGCGTGGATCGCAGCGGCACGAGTTTTGATTCACAACGGCTGCACAAGCGCTGTGGAAGCCGCTGTCAAAGGCACGACGGTTCTCTCCTACCGCCCCGCTACCTCCGAACGCTACGACAATCCCCTGCCAAACAGCGTGGGACTCGAGTGTTTCTCCGATGAAGAACTGCTTGCCAACCTACAAGGAACTCTAAAAAAAGGACCCGTTTCCCAAACTGAAAGGCAGACTGCACTTTTGCATCGTTTTATCTCGTTCGAAGCAGCGAAACTCTGTTCCGATGCGGTTTTTGATGCAATTGACCGCAACGCCATCGGGCTGGCCCCGAAACGGTTGGTCCCGTTTCACCGCTGGCTCAAGGTGTATGTGCAGCACCAGCGCCAACTCATGCCCCAACGCATCAGGAAGTTTTGGTCCGGCAACAGCAGGCATAACGCTTATAAGATGCACAAATTCTCCGGCCTGACGGAGGAAATGGTGATTTTCCGCTTGGCTAAGTTGCAAAGGTCGTTATCGCGATTCTCCGGTATCAACGCCCATGAGATAGGCAAGAACCTAATCGAACTGAGGTGAGAACAAGCAAGGGCAAATCTGGGATCCGCTCTTCGTACACATAAAGGAGTTTTTGTCTTGTATTCATTGACTGTTTTGCCTGACTTTGGAGACCGCACAACGCCCCAGATTACGCCTCGTGTACTCACCGGTCGATTTCGTACCCATAGGAGGCGAGGTCAATTCCGGTCATCGCCGAAGTTACACGGTTACTTTCCCCGTAGAAACCCGCTGTCCTCTTTTCGATCCGATCCAGCAGTGTGCCCTTGGCCCTGTCGTTCCAAGCAGTAGGTGTGACGGAAGCTGTCCATCGTTGAAGTTTCGTATGAACGGCCTTTCCTTTCTTCCTCCCAAGCAAAGAAGGTGCAAACCCATTGCCTCGCGAACTTCGCAACCATGGTGATGCAAATCGAAGGCAATCATAGGCAAAGTAATCCGGCCGCGCGTTGGACTTTGTGCCGAACGGAAGGTTTGCCGGTGGTTTAACCTGGACGAATTCGCAGATGCGCCCGATAAACAGCGATGGTTCGGAAGCCAGTACTTCGTAGGGCAAGACCAGCAGGTTTTCCGCGCCAAAGGCCGCCGTATAAAGGGCTATCAACTTGTCATACTGCCAGAACACAGGCGAAAGCGTTGGAACCCGGCCATCGTTCTTGCCGACAAGATAAGCTTCAATTCCCGCCGCGCCGCCGAATTTCAGGCATTGCATGTAGTTGGAAAGTATCATGCTGCGCTGTTCACGGATCACCAAAAGAATTCTGGCTTGGGGAACCACTGCCTTCAATCGCTGGCAAATAACGGTGCGATCAACGCCACCCGACAGCGGATGTCCGCTCAGCCTCTCATTGCTGACGATGCAGCAGGACCCCGCTGGCATCGTTTCAAGAGCAAGATGTCCGCGCACCCGGCTGGGATCAAAGTCTTCATCCCGCACGAAGCCACCGTCCTGACCACGATAGAAGGCACCCGACCCATACTTTGCCCGCAGCTTCGCGGGCAATTCTGGCGACGCGGCGGACCAGAACCCCGTATCAGGACGGCCAAACAAATGTTCCTGCAACCATGAACTCGCCGTCTTGTGCATGCCGATGTGGACCAACACACGTGGGCTATGCGACAATTCGCTCATGCTTTCCATGCAATCTCACCGGTTGTCCCTTAACCTACTTGTCCGCATCCGGCAAAGTAATATACATCTGAATCAACGATGCAGGTGGATGCGGCCCCATCCCCAAAATGGAGATTTCGACATGCCTTCCGTTGTTATTGGATATGTAAACAAAGCCATTCGGCGTGGTGTCCGGGCGGGGCGCATGTTGCTTCGCTCGCCGTTAGAACAGTCGGCGAACCACCTGAAGGCTGAAGCCAAACGCCGGGGCACTGGGCTCATCTCCATGACCGACGCCAACTGCTACGC
>JBKKDI010000154.1:0-5977 GCA_046708645.1 Aestuariivirga sp. | reverse complement strand
CTAACGCCTGGACCGCCTGCAAGCCGTTAACTGATATCGCTACACGATCAGATTAAAAGGCTCCAACCAGACTAAAGGACGCCAGCTTCATCGCTGAGAACGTTGGCGCCCTTGGCGATCTTCATTGCATCATCTGCGAAACCCAGAATGACACCCAGAGATAAAAACGCTACGTCGCACGAAAGTGAAAGGCTGCCGTAACTCTATGACTTTATGCAGAAAATTGTGGTGCCCAGGGGCGGAATTGAACCACCGACACGCGGATTTTCAGTCCGCTGCTCTACCAACTGAGCTACCTGGGCATCCGGAACAGGCGCTGTATATGAGATGGAACTGGGAGTTGCAACAGGAAGCGGCTGCGCGATAGTCTGGTGCCGTCTCGAGTCCAACCAGGAATGGAAAGCCCATGACAGACGTGACAGCGGCGCGCCCAGGCAACCTTGACCAGAGCAAAATTACCGTCGTCTTCGCTTCATCGCTGGGAACGGTTTTCGAGTGGTATGATTTCTATCTCTACGGATCGCTTGCCGTTATTATTTCGAAGCAGTTCTTCTCGGGCGTCAACGAGACGGCGGGTTTCATCTTCGCACTCGCCGCCTTTGCCGCAGGCTTTGCAGTGCGGCCCTTTGGCGCCATAATTTTTGGCCGCCTCGGCGATCTGGTGGGCCGCAAATACACCTTCCTGATCACTATCGTCATCATGGGCATATCGACGTTTGCCGTCGGCCTCTTGCCGAGTTATGCCTCGATCGGCGTGGCGGCGCCGATCATCCTGGTGGCCCTGCGCCTCTTGCAGGGATTGGCTTTGGGCGGAGAATATGGCGGCGCTGCTACTTATGTCGCCGAACATGCGCCGCCTGGCAAACGCGGCCTCTACACCAGTTGGATTCAGACCACTGCCACGCTCGGATTGTTCCTGTCGCTGCTCGTTATTCTGGGGTGCCGCAGTTGGCTCGGACCAGAGTTCGATACCTGGGGCTGGCGCATTCCTTTCCTGCTGTCGATCTTCCTGCTCGCCATCTCCGTCTATATCCGGCTCAAACTCAATGAGTCGCCCGTGTTTCAGAAAATGAAGGACGAGGGAAAGCGGTCCAAGGCGCCGCTGACCGAGAGCTTCGCCAGATGGGACAATCTCAAGATCGTCATCCTGGCGCTGGTAGGCCTGACCGCGGGCCAAGCCGTTGTTTGGTATACGGGGCAGTTCTATGCGCTGTTCTTCCTTACGCAGACGCTCAAGGTCGATCCGGTCTATGCCAATCTTATGATCGCGGCATCGCTCGCTATCGGCACGCCGTTTTTCATTCTTTTTGGCTGGCTCTCCGACAAGATTGGCCGCAAGCCCATTATCATGCTGGGCTGCCTGCTGGCGATTGTGACCTACTTCCCGATCTTCAAGGCGATCACCCAATATGCCAACCCGGCGCTGTTCAACGCTCAGGCCTCCTCGCCCGTGGTGGTGACCGCCGACCCTAACGATTGTTCCTTCCAGTTCAATCCGGTGGGCACGTCGAAGTTCACCAGCTCCTGCGATATCGCCAAGAGCGCGCTGGTGAAGGCCGGCATTCCCTACAGCAACGTCGAAGGCTCAGCCGGCGCGACGTCGGTCAAGATCGGCGACACGGTTATTCCGTCTTATAACGCCGTGAAGCTCGGGACCGACACCAAGGCCATGAACGATGAACTCGCAACTTCGTTGAAGGCTGCGGGTGAATCAGGCATCGCGGCAGCGGCAGCAGCGGCCGATGCAGCGATTGCGCAATTCGTGACGTCTGTCGGTCTTACCGACATCAGGCCCAACGAGGATCCGGCTAAGGCCAAGACGCTGTCGGCTCTGATCGCCAACGGCATGAACACCGATGCCTACCGGAACGCCACCGACAAGCAGGCGGAACTCGGCAAAGTGATCGATGCCGCCGTCAAGTCAGGGGGCTACACCGCTGCGGTTAGCGAGGGCTTTACCGGTAATCTTGCCGCTGCGCTGAAGACGGCGGGCTATCCGGCGAAGGCCGACTCCGCCGCCATGAATATCGGCATGATCGTTTTCCTCCTGACGATCCTCGTGATCTATGTGACCATGGTCTATGGCCCCATCGCCGCTATGCTGGTCGAATTGTTTCCGACCCGCATACGCTACACCTCCATGTCGCTGCCCTATCACATCGGCAATGGCTGGTTCGGCGGCTTTCTGCCGACGACGGCCTTCGCCATCGTGGCGGCGACCGGCGATATCTATTCGGGCCTGTGGTATCCGATTGTGGTCGCTGCCATGACGTTAGTGGTGGGCACGTTGTTCATCAAGGACACCCGGCACGTCGATATCCGCGGCTGATTAATTCTGAGGCGGACCGTCCTCATCCTCGTCCTTGACAGGGATTGCGTAGTTGCCCCCAAGCCAGCGGTTGAGATCGATCTGGGCGCAGCGGTTGGAGCAGAACGGATGGAATTTCTGTTGCGACGGTTTCCCGCAAATCGGGCAGGGCCGCTTGGGGCGAAGCCGCACCGGTTCCGCCATCAGACGTTCTCCGGCACCCTCGTCATCCAGATGTGGTTGACGGGATAGCCTGCACCATCGAGGAGATGCACGGTTTCATAGAGCGGCAGGCCAACGACGGCGGAATGGGAGCCGTGCAGATTGCGGACGAAAGCTTCGGCGCGGCCCTGGATGGCATAGCCGCCGGCCTTGCCGCGCCATTCATCGGATCTCAAGTAGCTTTCCACATCGCCCGCCGACAGCCGCTTGAAGCGCACCTTGGTTTCGACGCAGCGCGACGTGGTGCGCCCGCCCGGCGCTATCAGACACACGGTTGAATAGACCCAGTGCGAGCGGCCCGAGAGCAGCCACAGGCAATCCTCGGCTTGTTTCGCCGCAACCGCCTTGGGCAGAATGCGGCGGCCCAGCCCTACGACCGTATCGCAGGCGAGAACGAAGACGTTGCCGCCAAGGGCGGTCACCCGCGGCATGGCGAGCACAGCCTTGGCCTTTTCGTTGGCGAGGCGGATCGAAAAGGCGCGCGGCGTTTCGCGCTTGTGGGAGGTTTCGTCGATATCGGCGGGGTTGAGCAGATCGGGGGTGAGCCCGATTCGCTCGAGGAGCGCCAGCCTTCTGGGCGAGGCGCTGGCCAGCACAAGCTTGACGGGAGCGGCCGCCATCGCGGTCTATTTGAACCGGTAGTTGATGCTGCCCTTGGTCAGGTCGTAGGGCGTCATTTCGACCATCACGCGGTCGCCCGCCAGCACGCGGATGCGGTTCTTGCGCATTTTACCCGCCGTGTGGGCTATGATTTCATGATTGTTCTCAAGCTTCACGCGGAATGTCGCGTTGGGGAGGAGTTCGGTCACCATGCCTTCGAATTCGAGCAGTTCTTCTTTGGCCATGTCTTTCCTAGGGTGGGGGAGTTCAAAGTCGCGCGGAAAATGGACTTGTTGCCGACCAAAATCAAGCTCAATGCTCCGGCTTCGCGTCACCAACCAGTTGCCTTCCGCGATTTGAGGAGCTAATGCTGAGATGGAACAAACGGGAGGGGACACTATGGCACGCAAAGTAAAACGGCCTGCGAAAAAGAAAGCAGCCGCCAAGAAGGCAAAAAAAGCCGCAGGCCGCAAAAAAACGTCAGGCCGGAAAACGACTCGCGCCGCCAAGAAGCCAGCCCGCCGCAAGGCCGCCGCCAGGAAACCGGCCCGCAAGGGTGTCGTCCGCCGGGTGGTCGAGGCGATTGCCGAGGCGGCCGCGCCAATGCTGCCCGGCAGCGCGACCGAGAAACCCCGGAGCGAGTAGGATAAGGCGGGGCAGGAGAGCTGCGGGCCAATCCCCATCATTGCGGATTTGCTGCATCATCAACGGCCGATCCGGCACCGCGAACAAGGCTTCGGGCAGTTTTCTGATTGAGCTGTTCGCCAAGCATGGCATTAAACCCCAAATCCTCGAACCGGAGGATGGGAGTTCGTTGGCCGCGCTGGCGGAGGAGGCCGCCGCCCAAGGTTACGATATTATCGTCGCGGGCGGCGGCGATGGCACAATCAATACGGTGGCGTCCGCCCTGGTGGGAAGCAAGGCAACCAAACTTGGAATAATTCCCACGGGCACATTCAACCATTTTGCCCGCGCCTTGGGTATCCCGGTTGAAATCGAAAAAGCCGTCGAGACGGTCGTCAACGGCCAAGTGAAATCCGTTGACGTGGGCGAAGTCAACGGCCGGATATTTTTGAACAACTCCAGCCTGGGGCTTTATCCCGCGATGGTCAAACTGCGGGAAAGCCTGCAAAAGTCGGGGCGCAGTAAATTGTGGGCGGCGATGCGGGCATCGCTCCGCATATTTATCCGGTTCCGCTGCCTGCGGCTTGAACTGTTTCCCGCCAAGGGCTCTGCCCTCAAGCGCAAAACCCCCATGCTGTTCGTGGGCAACAACTCCTATGATACGAGCCTCCCGGCGCTAGGAACGCGCCCTTCGCTGGAGCAGGGACAGCTGTGGATCACGATGCCGACCAGGTCGACGCGGTGGGGTTTGATATCCAACTTGTTTTCCATCCTTTCAGGCCGCGAGAAGGCGGGGGACATCATTACATTTGCCGCGGCGAACGTGACTGTCGGCAGCCGCCGCCGTCTTCTCAAGGTGGCCCTCGATGGCGAAGTGTTGCGGCTTGAGCCGCCGCTAAAATATCGCACCCGGAAAAAATCGCTGCGGGTCATCGTGCCCGCGGCTCGGACGGACGATCACGTTTAGCCATAGCTTCGCCGCTTGTGGTGCCGGTTATGCCGGCGACCGGGGAAGTTCTTGTCCCTTCTTTGAAGAAGGGTTGCGTGGACGCAAGGCCGACGCGAGACATGCCGGTCGTGTCGTCCGGCTGATGGCGCAACCTGCGCCCACGCTTTTGCGGGGATTTTGGCCTCAAGCTTTGCTCTTACAGAGCCCCAGATCGCACGGTTTCTGATGTTTGCCGCTGGGGTTGCCATGCCATTTAAGGCGCTCGGGTCGTAGTGTCCGAGGGTCAAAACCTGAAGCTCCCGGAAGCCGAACGTACGTTTCGCTCAACCTGCGGGACGCCGCATCCACTCCATCTATGATCACCGTCATGACCGAGACCCCTTCCGAAGTGAACACGTACATCAAACACTTACCCAATCTAAAAGCCTATGTCAAGGAATATTTTCGTAAGTCTTTTAATTTCTGAATAGAAAAATCTGTGAGCCCCAATGACGACTCCATCGGTTCAATCGGGAAGAGCCCTCATCCGGCCTTCGGCCACCTTCTCCCATGCCTCTCGGCACGGGAGAAGGTACATGGGGTGGGCGCCTTCCCATACTGCTCTCAAAAGCAAGGCGCTAACTTGAAGCACCGTGTACGGCCAGTACGCGGCCCGCTAAGTAGAGGGAGCCACAGATGAGGATGCGGGGACTGGCGTTACGAGCGAGGCTTGGCGGAGTGAAATCTCTATATTGTCTCCCGGCCCCTATACCTGCGCCAACGCCTCAAGGCTCTCGGGGAGTATTTGCCCTCCGTCGACGATGATGGTTTGCCCCGTCACATAGGCCGCTTCCTTCGAGGCGAAATACAGGGCGGCGTGGCCGATGTCCTCGACACTGCCGAGGCGCTTCAGGGGCACCGACGCCGCCATCGTCCGCCGGTAGTCCTCGCCCATGCCCGCTAGACCTTCAGTCACGATATTGCCGGGCATGACGGCATTGACGGTGATGCCGTATTTCGCCAGCTCGATGCAGGCCGTGCGCATGAAGCCCAGCTGGCCCGCTTTGGTGGCGCCGTAATGGGTCCAGCCCGGAAAGCCGGTGACCGGCCCGGTGATCGACGAGGTGATGACGATGCGGCCTTGGTTCGACTTTTTCAGATAGGGAATGGCCGCCTTGATGGCATGGAAGGTGCCCTTGAGATTGGTGTCGACCGTTTCATCCCACTGTTCGCTCGTCATCTCCTCAAGCCTGGCGGATGGGAAGATGCCGGCATTGGCGCACAGCACATCGAGG
>JBKKDI010000153.1:0-2786 GCA_046708645.1 Aestuariivirga sp. | reverse complement strand
TTGGCAAAGATCACGAACAATAGGACGAAAGCGCCGGAGGCATAGGCTACAAGCTTCACTTCGCTATCCATGGCATCGAAGGCTTCGAGCGGCTCATCGAAATACATGACCTTGACGATGCGGAGATAATAGTAAGCGCCGACCACGCTAGCGATGACGGCAAGGACGGCAAGCGTGTAGAGCCCAGCCTGTACCGCCGCGAGAAACACGAAATATTTTGCGAAAAAGCCGGCGAGCGGCGGAATGCCGGCGAGCGAGAACATTTGTACGGCCAGCACAAAGGCCAGCCCCTTGTCCGTGCGCGCAAGGCCCGCCAGATCGGCAATCTCCTCCACATGGCGGCCATTGCGGCGCATGGCGATGACGCAGGCGAAGGTGCCGAGCGTCATGATCATGTAGATCAGCATATAGATGACGACGCCGCTAACACCTTGCTGAGTGCCCGCGGCCAATCCGACAAGGGCGAACCCCATATGGCCGATCGAGGAATAGGCCAACAGGCGCTTGATGTTGCTCTGACCGATGGCGGCGAAGGCGCCGAGCGCCATGGAGGCGAGCGCGATAAAGACGACGATCTGCTGCCAGGAGCCGGAGGCGCCGGTGAAGGGCGTCATCATCACGCGGATGAAGAGCGCCATGGCCGCCAGTTTGGGGGCCGAGGCGAAGAAGGCGGTTACCGGTGTTGGCGCTCCTTCATAGACATCGGGCGTCCACATGTGGAACGGCACCGCCGAAATCTTGAAGGCGAGCCCGGCGATGATGAAAACCAGGCCGAAGACGAGACCGATCTGCACGCCCGAGGCAGTGATCGCCAGAGCGATCTCCGGGAAACCGACGGAACCAGTAAAGCCATAGACCAGGGATGCGCCGTAAAGCAGCATGCCGGAGGAAAGCGCCCCCAGCACGAAATATTTGAGTCCTGCTTCCGAGGAGCGCGCGCTGTCGCGATTGAAGGCGGCGACAACGTACAGCGCCAGCGATTGCAGTTCGAGGCCCATGTAGAGGGCAATGAGCGAATTGGCCGAGATCATCATCATCATACCGGTCGTCGCCAACAGGACGAGCACGGGATATTCAAAGCGCGCCATGCCTTCGCGCTTGAAGAACTGGGATGACAGCACGATCGCCACGGCGGAGCCGAACAGCGTCAGCACCTTCATCACCCGGCTGAATGTGTCGGCCACGAATGCGCCGCCGAAGCTCACTCCGTCGCCGCCCACCATTACCAGGACGGTGGCGATGGCAAGTGCGGCAACGGAACCCAATGTCACCGTGTCGAAGGTGTTGTCCTTGCGGAATACCCCGAACATGAGCAATGCCATGGCGAGAACCGCCAGCACGATCTCCGGGAAAACTGCCGCAGCACCTGCTTGTTGAAGAAACGACATTCGTTGATCCCTATTGCAGCGCTGCGGCCGCGACCTGCTGTGCAGCGGCAGCAGCGGTCTTGAGCGGCTTCATGAGATTTTCAACGGAGGAGCCGAAGATATCGAGAATGGGCGAGGGATAGACGCCGAAGAAAATTGTCAGCGCGGCGAGCGGCCCCAATGTTGCCAGCTCACGCGGCGTCATATCGGCGATATGGGCCAGCGCCGAATTCTCCAGTTTACCAAACACGACGCGGCGATAGAGCCACAGAGCATATCCCGCCGACAGGATGACGCCCGTGGTGGCGAAGAAGGCGACCCAGGTGTTGTCGGCGAAAGTGCCAAGCAGCGTCAGGAATTCACCGACGAAGCCGGATGTGCCCGGCAAGCCCACATTGGCCATGGTGAAGAGCATGAATACGGTGGCGTAGAGCGGCATGCGATGAACGAGGCCGCCATAGGCCGCAATCTCGCGCGTGTGCATGCGGTCGAAGATGACGCCGACGCAGAGGAACAGGGCAGCCGAGACCAGTCCATGACTGATCATCTGGAACATGGCGCCGTCGATGCCCTGCCGGGTCATCGAAAAAATGCCCATGGTGACAAAGCCCATATGCGCCACGGAGGAATAGGCGATGAGCTTCTTCATATCCTCCTGCATCAGCGCCACCAGCGATGTGTAAATGATGGCGACAACCGAGAGCGTGTAAACGAGGCTCTGGAAATAGAGCGACGCATCCGGGAACATGGGCAGAGAGAAGCGAAGGAAACCGTAGCCGCCCATCTTCAACAGGATCGCCGCCAGTATGACGGAACCCGCGGTCGGCGCTTCCACATGGGCGTCAGGCAGCCATGTGTGCACCGGCCACATGGGCAATTTCACCGCAAATGAGGCAAAGAAGGCAAGCCACAGCCAGGTTTGCATTTCCGCCGGAAAGCCCGGGCTGCGGGTCAGGAGTTCAACCATGTCGGTGGTGCCCGACTGCCAGTACATGGCGATAATCGCCAGGAGCATCAGCACGGAGCCAAGCAACGTGTAGAGAAAGAACTTGAAGCTGGCATAGACTCGGCGAGCACCTCCCCACACGCCGATGATGAGGAACATCGGAATGAGGCCCGCTTCGAAAAACACGTAGAACAATACGAGATCGAGTGATGTGAACACGCCGATCATCAGCGTCTCGAGCACCAGGAAGGCGATCATGTATTCACGCACACGCACCTGCACGTACCAGCTTGCAAGAATGCAGATCGGCATCAGGAACGTGGTGAGGATGACGAAGGGCATCGAAATGCCGTCCACACCCATCCGGTATGAGGCGGAACTGCCAAGCCAGGAGTGGCTTTCGACAAACTGGAAACCGGGATCGCCGAAGTCAAAATTGATCCAGATCAGCAGCGAGAGGAGGAAGGTGACGA
>JBKKDI010000152.1:0-5081 GCA_046708645.1 Aestuariivirga sp. | reverse complement strand
GAGGAGGCAAACATCACAAGGCTGGCGCCGGAACTCAGGCTGTTGGCCAACCCCGACATGTCGACTTTGCTGACGCCGCCTTCGATGCCGGCGCCCGCGTTGCAGGCATCCATGAACAGTGTGACCTTGCCCGGAATTTTCGACAGGCCCTTGCGGATGATATCGCCGTCGATGGCGGTCGCCGACAGCATGTCGGGCGCCAGGTCGACGCTGGTCGGCAAGAAATAAAAATCCTGCGCGGCATCGGTTAATCCGTGCCCGGCCATAAAGACGACGACATTGTCTTCGGGGCCCGACTTCTTGCGAAGCTTTGCCAGCTCGACTTCGATGGCATCTTCAGTTGCCTCGCCGTTGAGCAGCAATTTGACGTCAACATCATCATAGAAAATGCCCTTCTGCGACTCCAGAAGGCGGGCGAGGTCGCTTGCATCCTTGTCGGCATAGTTCAACTTGAGATCGGTATTGTCGTAGGCGCTGATTCCCACCAGAAGGGCGAAAAGGCGCGGCTTCTTCTGGGTTACAAGCTGGCCTTTCCATTTGATCGGCATGGAAACGGGAACGCCGGGCTGGTCGTCAATGTAGGCGATGAGCGTTACTTCCGAATCGCGCGGCGGCACGCTGAGCGTCAGCACTTTGGCATCCGCCGTTTCATCGACGCCGACAACGCCCCGCGGCGTCACCGGGCGGCCGTCGATCAAAACCTCAACACGGGTTATGGGGCGGCCGGAGGGCGAGCGCAGCCGGTAGCGAAGCCTGACGTCGCGCCGATCGGTTTCCAATTCGAGGACATCTTCGGCGAACTCGACAATTCCCGGCAGAATGCCGCGAATTCCCGTGCCGGTATCCGCGGGAGCCTCGCCCGTGCCGTGCGTCTTTTGTCCGGCGAGATTGTTCGCCGTCTCAATGGCCACGGGTTCGTCCTTGAGTTTGAGGACAAGCTGCACGACGTCGGGCCGGTAGAACTGCTCGCGCAGCCGCGAAGCGGGAAAGAAATCCGGCGGATCATTCCAGCCCGCGCCGTTGAAATGCCAGCCAATCAGGTCTTCGCCGCCGGCGGAGGCGGCGTAATAGCCTTTCGGCGTCCAGGCGATCCATTTGCGGTCGGCGGCGTTGACGAAGAAGCTCAAAAGCTCGGTGCCGTCAGACGTGCGATACCAGCGCAGTGTGCCATCACCCAGCGCGGCTATGGCAAGCTGGCCGTCGGCGGAGAGTGTCACTCCCCAGACGAAGGATTCCGGATATTTGCGCCAGAGCTGTTTGCCCGTGCCATCAAAGCGCGTGAGGGCCCAATCGGATCCGATGACAAAGCTCTGCTTGTCCTGTGCGATGGCGAGACAGCGCGTCATTTCCGCGGCGCTCTGCATGGCGAGGACTTGTTTATCGAGGGTTGGCTGGTAGGCGTTGTTCCAGTTTTCGATGGGCAAGGTGTCGGTCACGGGCTGAATGAAACCAGCGGGGATCTCCGGCGCTGGATTGAAGGACAGCCGGTTCACGTCGAACACCCATGGATCGACGGCGCCAAGCTTCAAGCCGAACCACACCGAGGTCGCGTCCGAAGAGTTAAAGAAGCGCCCGCCATATTTGTTGCGCATGTCGGCGGTGACCTGCTGGCGCACCGGGCCGAGCTTGCCGGAGGCATCGAAGATGCCGAACGAAGGATCGTGGGAGGCGTAGGCGATCCGCCCATCCGGCATGGCCTTGAGATCATTGATGCCGCCTTCGGGGCCTGCGTTCTCATCCTTGATGAGGCGCGTTTTGCCATCCCTCCAGGCGATGATCGGGTAATCCCAGTTCGCATCGGCGTAGCCCCCCGCGAGATAGAGCGTTTGACCGTCGAGGCTCCAAACGGAGGCCAACAGGTTCGTGTTGTTCCAGGCGCTGGTGTCGATGGTGGTTATGGGCTCAAGGGTCTGGGCGGAGACGATGTCGGCGCCGACGCGGTAAACTTGCGTGATGGCGAGACGTTTGCCGTCGGATGAAAAAGAAGCCGAGCGGGGCGACGGTCCCGCCGCCACCGTCTTCTTGGCAATGAGCCGGAGATCGGGGCCGTAAAGCCGCACGTAACCATCGTCGGATGTTGCAGCAAGCGAGCCATCGGGCGCGAAGGCTATGCCGAAAACGCTGTCGTCATAGGCGGTATCGTAGACCGGCTGTTCGGTGAAAGGCGCGCTCCACACGCGAATACCCCCGCCGGCACTTGCCAGGGCGGCCGCTAGCTTTTGTCCGTCTGCTGAGAATTCAAGATCGTTGACGACCGTGGGCAGCGGGCCCACGCGGCGGATCAGGGCGCCGCTTACCGTGTCGAAGAGATAGATGTAGTGGCCGGCATGGGTGGTCCAGTAGTCTTTCCAGTAGTAGGCATCCCAGCCGGCCGCCGCGACCGTGCGGCCATCGGGCGAGATCGCCACGGAATAGAGTTTGCCCTCGCCTCCGGAAGCGATGGGAACGCGGAATATGCGGAGCAGCCGGCCGTCGTCCGTCGACCACAGGCGGATCGTCTTGTCCTCGGATGAAGTGACCAGCAGCTTGCCGTCGGCGCTGACGCCCAGGCGCCAAATCCCCGCCGTATGCATGCCGGTTTCGATGCGAAGCTGGGGGTCCTGGGATGGTGGATATTCGGCGGCCATCGCACCGGCAGCCGCAGCGAATAGCAGCAGAAATGCAAGCACAGGCCTGACCAGATGGTGCATCAAAGGCGCCGTTCGAACCCCCAAGCCGGAAGCTTAGCCTGTGCTGCGGCGAATTCAAGGCGGGTTTGACGACGCTAAGCCCTTCCAGATGCTGTCATTGCCGGGCTTGTCCCGGCAACCTATTTTTCATTGGTACCCGCATGTTCAACATGGGTCGCCGGAATAAATCCAGCGATGACATTTTTTTTCCCGTTAGCCCTTCAAAATCGACCGCCCTGCATAAACGGCCTGGCTTCCCAATTCCTCCTCGATGCGGAGAAGCTGGTTGTACTTAGCCAGCCGGTCGGAACGGGCGAGGGAGCCGGTTTTGATCTGGCCGCAGTTGGTGGCCACCGCGAGGTCGGCGATGGTTGAGTCTTCGGTTTCGCCGGAGCGGTGCGACATGACCGCGGTGTAGGCCGCCTTGTGGGCCATGGCGACGGCCTCCAGCGTCTCGGTGAGCGAGCCGATCTGGTTGACTTTCACCAGGATGGAATTGGCGATACCCTTGGCGATGCCTTGCTTGAGACGCGTGGTGTTGGTGACGAAAAGGTCGTCGCCGACAATCTGGTGAGTCTGGCCGATGAGCGTGGTGAGTTGCTTCCAGCCCTCCCAATCGTCTTCTGACATGCCGTCTTCGATGGAGAAGATGGGATAGTCCGCCGCCAGTTTGGCCAAGTATTTGGCCTGATCGGCGATGGAACGCTTTTTGCCCTCGCCCTCATAGTCGTAGGCACCGTTCTTGAAAAACTCGGTGGCGGCGCAATCGAGCGCCAGATAGATGTCCTTGCCCGGCTTGTAACCAGCCTGCTCCACGGCCTTCATGATGAAATCGAGCGCGGCTTCGGCGGAGGGCAAGTTCGGGGCAAAGCCACCTTCATCGCCGACATTGGTGTTGTGGCCCGCCTTCTTGAGCGCGGCTTTCAGTGTGTGAAAGATTTCCGCACCCATGCGCAACGCCTCGCGGAAGCTCTCCGCCCCCACCGGCATCACCATGAACTCTTGGAAATCGATGGGGTTATCGGCGTGTACGCCGCCGTTGATGATGTTCATCATGGGCACCGGCAGGGTGCGGGCATTGGCGCCGCCGACATAACGGTAGAGCGGCAGGCCCGAGGCTTCTGCGGCGGCTTTCGCCGTTGCGAGCGAGACGCCGAGAATGGCATTGGCGCCGAGGCGGGCCTTGTTGGGGGTGCCGTCCAAGGCGATCATGGCGAGATCGATGGCGGCCTGGTCCTCGGCGTCCATGGCGGCGAGGGTATCGAAAATTTCGCCGTTGACGGCGGCCACGGCGTTGGTGACGCCCTTGCCGAGATAGCGAGATTTGTCGCCATCGCGAAGTTCGACCGCCTCATGCGCCCCGGTGGAGGCGCCCGAGGGAACGGCGGCGCGGCCCATGGAGCCATCTTCCAGGATCACGTCCACCTCGACCGTTGGATTGCCGCGGCTGTCGAGAATTTCGCGGGCGGTGATGTCGAGAATCGTGGTCATGGAGACTCCGGAGATTGATCCGGCGGCGTTATGGGGGGATGCCTTGACGATTGCAAGGAGGCGCAAAAAAGACGGTGACAGCGCGAGCTGTCACCGTCAGCCGATGCGAGATCTTAGCGGGTATAAACCGTCAGCACGCCGTCGGCGCCGACGTCGGCCGCGACAACGGCGTTGACATCGACACTGGCGCTTGTGAGCGCGCTGCTGACCGCGGTGTTGGAGGTCATGGCCGTGCGGAGCGAAGTGATGTTGGCTTCGTTCTTGGTCACGGCATTATCGAAAGCCGACATGTTTTCGCCCTTGGCGATATCGCCAACCTTGACGACATTCACACTCGTGACTTCCGAAATGGCCTGAATTTGCGAGGGGCCAGTCTTGTTGGATTGGATCGACGAAATGACCTGGCCGAAGTTCGCCTTGTCGGACGCAGCGAAAGCAGCCGGAGCCATGAGGGTCGCGGCGATAGCGGCGGCAGCAAGGGATTTCCTGATAAGCATGTTTCTTAGCCTCCTAGTTGGATTGGATTTGAATTGATCAGTTGCAACCTCAATGCTGCAACTGCCCAATGAACGGCTGGGAGGGAGGGTCGTTCCGCGGCAAACGGGGCCATTTCGGGGTTATGTTGTGGCGAAGAGATGCTATTCAATTTCGTCATCCCGGCGAAAGTAGGGAGGGTTACCCCTTCACGATCCTGTCAAGCGCCATGAGCTTGATCAGCAGAGATTCCATCTGATCAAGGGGCATCATGTTGGGGCCGTCGGAGGGGGCGTTGCCGGGGTTCTCGTGGGTTTCGATGAAAATTCCCGCCACGCCGACGGCAACGGCGGCGCGGGCCAAGACCGAGACCATGGCGCGGTCGCCACCGGAGGCCGTGCCCTGCCCGCCCGGTTGCTGCACCGAATGGGTGGCGTCGAAAATGAC
>JBKKDI010000151.1:0-21756 GCA_046708645.1 Aestuariivirga sp. | reverse complement strand
TTTCGCGGAAATTGAGAAAGATATCGTGGCCATCGGCCAGGTGCAGCGTGGCGAAGCCGCCGCCGCCCACATTGCCGCAACAAGGATTGGTGACAGCCAGAGCATAACCCACGGCAACCGCCGCATCGATGACATTGCCTCCCTGGCGCAATATCTGGACGCCGACATCCGAGGCCAAGTGTTGGGATGAAACGACCATTCCGTTTTCGGCGGTGACCGGCTGGCGGGTGATCGCCCAAGCCGTGGGACCGAGTGCAAAGGTACAAAGGCAAATTCCGATGATTGCCCGGAATATGTGCATGGCAGGCAAAGCCTCCGTCGCGAAAGGGTGGCGGAAGAGGAGGGATTCGAACCCTCGATACGCTTTCACGTATGCACGCTTTCCAAGCGTGTGCCTTCAGCCACTCGGCCACCCTTCCGCAAAGTGGCGCGAACTATAGCCATGAAAGCCCGGCAATCAAGCATTGTTGAGTGGCAACGGAAGTCCCGGCGCACTATATCGGCAGCAACGCACCAGGAGGCCTCTCCATGATCTTCGCCCGCCGCAAAACCGCAATGACCGATGCCGCCAATGCCCTGCCGGGCCGCACCGAGCCCGTTGCAACCGCCCAAGCTCACCATGTGAATGGCAATCCACTGAAAGGCCCCTACCCTGAAGGCAGCGCCACGGCGATCTTTGCACTCGGCTGCTATTGGGGTGCGGAGCGCAAGTTCTGGACGGTTCCCGGCGTGTGGGTCACTGCCGTCGGCAATGTTGGCGGCGTCACCCCCAACCCCACCTATGAGGAAGTGTGTAGCGGCGGCACCGGCCACGCCGAGTCGGTGCTTGTCGTTTACGATCCCGCCAAGGTCAGCTACGAGGCGCTGCTCAAGGTCTTTTGGGAATCCCATGACCCAACCCAGGGCATGCGCCAGGGCAACGACATCGGTACCCAGTACCGGTCGGCCATTTACTGGACGACGCCCGCCGAGCGCGATGCGGCATTGGCCTCGAAGGCCGTCTTCGAAAAAGCGCTGGCAGCCAAGGGTTACGGCAAGGTGTCGACCGAAATCGCCGAGGCCGGGCCCTTCTATTTTGCTGAAGGCTATCACCAGCAGTATCTCGCCAAGAACCCGCAAGGCTATTGCGGCCTTGGAGGTACGGGTGTCACCTATCAGATCGGAACGGCCGTGCCGGCCTGATCACACGTCGAGATTGGCCACGTTGAGCGCGTTTTCGCGGATGAAGTCGCGGCGCGGCTCGACGACATCGCCCATGAGTTTGGTGAAGATGTCGTCGGCCTCGTCCAGTTCGGCGACCTTGACGCGCAACAGGGAGCGCACGTTGGAATCGAGCGTGGTTTCCCAGAGCTGGTCCGGGTTCATTTCGCCAAGGCCCTTGTAGCGTTGCATGGCGATGCCCTTGCGGCCTACGGCGAACACGGCTTCGAGCAGGTCCACCGGTCCATGAATCACCGTGTCGGAGTCCTTGCGGCGGAGTTTCGCGGGCTTGGTATAGATTTCTTGAAGATGACCGGCCTTGCGGTCGAGGCGAAGCGCATCGGAGGAGCCGATAAGCTTGCCGTCTAACGTCCAGCTTTCCGTGACACCGCGCACTTCGCGCGAGAAGGTGAGCCCGCCGTCGGCTGTCGGCACCCCCAGCCAGCCGCGCTCGGTTTCCTCCGAGATCACGTCAAGGCGCCTGGCGATATATGAGGCCGCGGCGTCGGCTTGCGTGGCATTGGATAGGACATCGGGATTGAGCGCACCGGCGATAGCTGCCTGTTCAATTACCATGCGCGAGTAGCGGGAATGGAGTGCATCGAGCGCGGCACGGATGGACAACGCCTCCTCGACGATGGCGCGAAGATCGGCGCCGGCGCGTTCGCTGCCATTGGCAAGCACGAGTTTCGAGCCTTCAAGGCCTGCCTCGATCAGGTAATTATCCAGCGCCTTGCCGTCCTTGAGATATTGCTCGGAGGCTCCGCGCTTCACCTTGTAGAGCGGCGGTTGCGCGATATAGAGGTGGCCCGCCTCGATCACTTCGGGCATTTGCCGGTAAAAGAACGTGAGCAGCAGGGTGCGGATATGGGCGCCGTCGACATCGGCGTCGGTCATGATGATGATTTTGTGATACCGCAGTTTGGCGAGGTTGAATTCCTGGCGGCCAATGCCGGTGCCAAGGGCCGTGATCAGCGTGCCGATCTCGGCTGAGGACAGCATCTTGTCGAAGCGGGCGCGCTCGACATTCAGAATCTTGCCGCGCAAGGGCAGCACCGCCTGGTTTTCGCGGTTGCGCGCCTGTTTGGCGGAGCCACCGGCTGAATCGCCCTCGACGATGAAGAGTTCGGTCTGGGTTGGATCGCGGTTCTGGCATTCGGCGAGCTTGCCTGGAAGGCCCGCCATGTCGAGAGCGCCCTTGCGCCGCGTGAGGTCCCTCGCCTTGCGGGCAGCTTCCCGCGCGGCGGCTGCTTCCACCACCTTGCCCACGATCGAGCGGGCTTCGCTTGGATGTTCTTCAAACCAGACTTTGAGCTGCTCGTTCACCAGGCCTTCGACGACGGGGCGAACTTCCGATGACACCAACTTGTCCTTGGTCTGTGACGAGAACTTAGGGTCCGGCACTTTGACCGAAAGCACGCAGGTCAATCCCTCGCGGGCGTCATCGCCGGTGAGTGCTACTTTCTCTTTTTTGGCGATGCCGCTTTCATTGGCATAATTGTTGACGGCCCGGGTGAGCGCGCCCCTGAAACCCGCCAGATGTGTGCCGCCGTCGCGCTGGGGAATGTTATTGGTGAACGTCAGGACATTCTCGTGATAGCTGTCGTTCCACCACAGGGCGCATTCCGTGGTGATGCCTTCGCTTTCGCCGTGGATCATGATCGGGTCGGCGATAACCGGCTGTTTGGTGCGGTCGAGGTAGCGCACGAAAGCCTGAATGCCGCCCTCGTAATAAAGTTCGACATCCTTCGGTTCAACGCCGCGCCGGTCGGCCAAAAGAATGCGCACGCCGGAATTGAGGAAGGCCAGTTCACGCAGGCGATGCTCGAGTGTGGCAAAATCGAATTCGGTTTTGGTGAAGGTCTCGGTGCTGGGGAGGAAATTGACCTCGGAGCCACGTTTGCCCGGCGCATCGCCTGACACCTGCAACGGCGCATCGGGCTCGCCGTGGGTGAAGCTCATGATAAGTTCCTTGCCGTTCCTGAAGATCGTGAGCTTCAGCTTGGACGAAAGGGCGTTGACGACGGAGACGCCAACCCCATGGAGTCCGCCGGAGACCTTGTAGGAATTCTGGTCGAATTTTCCCCCGGCGTGAAGCTGGGTCATGATGACTTCGGCGGCGGAGACGCCTTCGGTGGGATGGATGTCGGCGGGAATGCCGCGGCCATTGTCGGTCACCGTGCAGGAGCCGTCGGCGTTGAGGGTTACGGTCACCCGGTCGGCAAAGCCCGCAAGAGTTTCGTCGATGGCGTTGTCGACCACCTCATAGACCATGTGGTGCAGGCCTGAGCCATCGTCGGTGTCGCCAATATACATGCCGGGGCGCTTGCGCACCGCATCGAGACCCTTCAGCACTTTGATTGAATCGGCGCCATAGGCGTCGGCGCCGGAGTTCATGTCGTCTTCGGTCATCGGTTTCCCGTCAGTTTCGAAATCCGCGCGTCTTCCAAATGGAAAACCGCCGCATCACGCCCTAAGCCTACAAACAATTCCGCATCCGTGCCCGTTAGCCATGCCTGGCAATCCAGGGCCCCCAGTGCGGCAAACAGACCATAGCGCCGCTCCCGGTCGAGATGGGCCGCCACCTCATCGAGAAGCAGCACGGGTGCCATGGCGCTTGCCTCTTTCACAGCACGCGCCTGCGCCAGGATCAAGCCAATCAGCAAGGCCTTCTGCTCACCGGTGGAACACTGTCCGGCAGGCATATTTTTGGGCCCATGGCTGACCACGAAATCACTCCGGTGGGTGCCTCGAAGCGTACGCCCGGCCCCCCGGTCGGCGCTTCGCGAATCGGCCAGCACTGTACGATATTCATCCTCCGCACGCACGGCCGGCATGGCGCCGAGAAGCCCCTCGATTTCACCTTCAACAGACACTTCCGCCCAGGGAAACGGGCTGGCAGCGCGGCCATGGCTGATATGGTGTTGCAAGGCCTCCACTGCCATGAGGCGCGCTGCCGCAATTGCGACGGCTGCCTCCGCCATGTGGGCTTCGAGGCTTGCAAGCCAGGCCGTATCGGGACGCTGGTCTTCCAGGAGCAGGTTGCGCTCGCGGGTTACTTTTTCGAGAACCAGAACGCGTGAGCCATGTTCGGGATCAAAGGCCGTTACCAGCCGGTCGAGGAAACGGCGGCGGTCGGAAGCGGGGCCGGCGAACAGCCGGTCCATGGCGGGAGTTAGCCACAACACGCGCATATATGATCCGAGCGCGCCCGGACTTTTCTGCACATGGCCATCGATCACCACCAGACGTCCCTGACCCGCGCCCTCGCCGTTACCCTGCCCGCTCCAGCCCGTGCCGAGCGAGACGGCGCCAGCAGATGTTGCCAGTTCCGCAGCGATGGCCCACGCTCCCGCTCCGCCCCGGCGGGCAAGCTCCTCGAAGGCAGCCCCGCGTAGGCCGCGGCCCGGCGCCAGCAATGAGATCGCCTCCAGCAGATTGGTTTTGCCCGCGCCATTAGGGCCGCTCAATGCGGCGAGCTGCGGCCCCGCATCAAGCCTGAGCCCCGCATAATTGCGGAAATCTGTAAGCGTTAGGCGCGTCAGGCGGGGGGTCACGAAACCTTTGATTACACCCGCATCGGCATCAGGACGTAGAGAGCCTGCTCATCGCCTGGATCGCGGATGATGGTGGGCGAACCGGCGTCGGCAAGATTGAAAATCATCGACGCCGATTTCATCTGGCCGGCCACGTCGAGAAGATAGCGTGCATTAAAGCCGATATCGATGGGCTCCGTCTCGTAGGAAGCGGCGATTTCCTCTTCCGCCGAGCCTGAGTCCGGATTGTTCACCGTCAGCACCAGCTTGCCCGCGGATATGTTGAGCTTGACCGCGCGGCCCTTCTCCATGGAAATCGTGGATACGCGGTCAACCGCGTCGGAAAAGATTTTTGTATCAACGTCGAGCACCTTGTCATTGTGGCGGGGAATGACCCGCTCATAATCGGGGAAAGTCCCGTCGATAAGCTTCGAGGTGAGAATGACACTCCCCATCGCAAACCGGATTTTCGACGAGGAGAGGGCGGCCTCGACGTCCCCCTCCACTCCCTCGAGAAGTTTCACAACTTCCAGCACCGTCTTGCGCGGTACGATGATACCAGGCATGCCCTGGGCGCCTTCCGGCCGCCCAATCTGGGCCTGGGCCAGGCGATGGCCATCGGTCGCGACGGCACGCAGCATGGAACTGGCGGCGACCTCATGCAGATAGATACCATTCAGATAATATCGCGTTTCCTCGGTGGAGATGGCAAATCGCGTCTTTTCGATAAGGCTCTTCAGGTCGTTAGCTGAAACGGTGAAGCGGTGTGAAAGCTCGCCCGCTGCAAGGTCGGGGAAATCCTCGGGGGGCAGGGCTTGCAGCGCAAAACGCGAGCGGCCCGTAAAAATCGAAATGCGGCCCTGGTCCGGCCCCTGTTCAAGCTCAAGCTGGGCGCCGTCGGGCAACTTGCGCACGATATCGTAGAGCATGTGGGCTGGAACCGTCGTGGCGCCGTCGCGGGCCACTTCGGCAACGACGCTCTCGACAATCTCGATATCGAGATCGGTGGCCGTGAGTTTCAGCTGGCCTTTATCCGCCTGGATCAAGACATTCGACAGAATTGGGATGGTGTTGCGCCGCTCGACCACGCTCTGCACATGGTTGAGCGCCTTCAGGAAGGCTGACCGTTCGATCGTCACGCGCATAACCGGATATTCCCCCATGGCTCATCCCGGCCAATGCCGCCGGGCCGGAGACATTGGCGCGGTTGGGGCCGGCTTTCAAGTCCCGTAAACTGGCTTACCCTTGTTCGACGAGCCTAATCAGCAGAGCGACTTCGCGGGCAAGTTTGTCATCGGTCTTGATCTGCTCTTCGATCTTGCGCACGGCGTGCAGCACGGTCGAATGGTCGCGCCCGCCAAATCTGCGGCCAATCTCGGGAAGCGAGCGCGCCGTCAGTTTCTTGGCGAGATACATGCCAATCTGGCGCGGCACGACCACGATGCGGGCCCGGCGGGGAGACAATAGGTCGGTACGCGCCACGTTGTAGTGGCGGCCCACGATCTTGAGGATGTCGTCGATCTTGATGCGCGAACCATCGGGGTTGGCCCCCATGTCGCGCAGCACCAGGGCCGCCAGATCCAGGGTGATCGGTACGTGATTGAATTGCTGGTAGGCCGAGACGCGGTTTAAGGCGCCTTCCAATTCGCGGCCGCCGCCGGTGATGCGGTTGGCGATGAATTCAAGCACGTCGGCGGGAATGGCGATCGCGGGATCGCGGAGCTGCATCGCCTCGTGGCGGCCCTGTACGATCCGGCGGCGAAGATCGAGATCGGGTAATTCGATGTCGACAACAAGTCCGCCCATGAGGCGCGAACGCATGCGCTGGTCGATCATGTCGAGCTGGGCCGGCGGCACGTCGGCGGCGACGATCACCTGGCGGCGGGCATCCACCAGGGAGTTGAAGGCGTGACAGAATTCCTGCTGCATGGTCTTGCCCTGCAGGAACTGGAAATCATCGATCAGTAAAACGTCAACGGATTGGAATTGGTCCTTGAAGGAAATCGTGTCGCGCTGGCGCAGCGCCAGCACGAAGGAATACATGAAGCGCTCGGCGGTGAGAAACATGACCTTGCGGCCGGGGCGGCGCTCGCGGATACGGTGGCAGACGGCGTTGAGCAGATGGGTTTTGCCGAGCCCCGATTGGGCGTGAAGGAACAGCGGATTGAAGCTGACGGCAGCGCCCGCGGCCGCGTCGGAAACACGGCTCACCGCCGCATGGGCAAGCTGATTTGAGCTACCGACAATGAAGCTCTCGAATGTTTGATGGGGATCAATGGGGCCGCTGCGGTCCACGCCCGAGGCCTCGGGCGCGTTAATCGCCGATGTCGGGTTTTGAACGCTGCGATTCACGGCGCTGGGCGCGGGTGATTGTTCATGCTGCTGGTCCGGCCGTTCGAAGGGGCGTGGCGGAAGTCCCCGGGTGCGCACGCGCACCTGCACCGCGTCCAGGTGACCGAGTTCCGACTCACCGGTCTTTTGCAGCCGCGACAGATAGTGGTTCTCGATCCAGGATTTCAGGAAACGGGTTGGCACCGAAACCGCGAGGCGGCCTTGCTGGCATTCCTCAAGTTCCATGCGGGCGAACCAGCTCGAATACAGGTCTTCTCCGAGTTCGGCGCGAAGACGCTGGGCCACACGGTCCCACTTCTGCCTGAGATCGGCCGTCAGTACACTGATCATGTTTGTCAATTTCCCGCGCTTGAGTCACGCGTACATCAATTTCCCTGAAGGCTCCGTACTTGCGAAGCCCGCCTTACCCGTCACCGCCCGGCACACAGGAGCCTATCCCGTGTGAGGACCCGCCCGTTGGAATGATGTCATTACCGCCCCTCGTTCTTTCTTTGCCTACGCTTTCGCTGCATGAGATTGATCACCGTTCTCACACACAACTTCGCGCACAACCGACTTCGCCCGGAGTGAATCTCCGGTACTTCTCTTTTCATTCTGTGCAGAAGTACCGGCGACGCGCCGTCTCCGGCGGAATTCTCAGCCCCTACTTACTGCGTGGCGGACGTCCACCCGCCAGCGCAGGAACAAACCTACAAAAGCCTGACCACAAGCTGCAACTTGAATCCTGAATCCCTCCGTACACGGAGCGAGCGGGCGGTGCGGCCATTGCTAGGTTCAATCTCAAGGCCAAATCTAAACCCATGATGTCAAACCGGATTCCATCGCAGCCAAGATCGAAGCAGTGTGGCAGTTCTGCCACAACCATTTCGCCATCGGTGCATGAAACCCGGCAGGAAACCTCCTCGGGCTTTTGCTCCGTGCCGGGCGGGTCACACAAACCATTGAAAATCATGAGGAATTTTTGCTTAAACCGTCCGTCCGCTGACAAACGAAAACGCGCCGGCGAAGCGGCCGGTGCGTTTGCAAAAGAATATCCTTGGAAAATGTCTTAGGCTTTCAGAGCCTTGACCCGGCTTGCCAGACGCGAAACCTTACGCGATGCGGCATTCTTGTGCAGAACGCCCTTTTGCGCGCCGCGCATCAGCTCAGGCTGGGCAGCGTCAAGGGCTGTTTGCGCGGCGGTTTGGTCGCCGGCAGCCAAAGCCTCCTCGACCTTGCGCACGGACGAGCGTATGCGGCTCATGCGGTTCCTGTTCACTTCACCGCGGCGAACAGCGCCTCGCGCCGCCTTTTTTGCCGATCTGGTATTGGCCATTTAGCCTGGTCCTGTTGTCCGAATGCTATCTTTAGAGGTTGGCGGGCTTATAGGGAGATGCAATCTCCCCGTCAATTGCCATTCCGGGCCGGGCTCCCTAGCCGTTCAAGGTCGGCCTCAAAATAGTTGCGAGTGAGAAAGCGCGGATGCTCCGGGTCTTCCGGCTGGCCCATCAAAGCGTAGCGCAGCCACAATCCGTCGATCATGGCGCCGATGCCTTCCGCCAACCGCGCCGCGCGCGGCCGGTCCATCAATTTGACCAGGTCGTACATGAGATTGGCGCGCAGACGCCGGTGATAGAGGGCGAGGATGCGTTGCAGATGTTTTGACTGACGGGCGTGGCCATAGAGCGCCAGCCAGGCGCTGAACACGCGCTCGTTGAACTGGCCCTCGCCGAAGGAGGCGTCGATGATTGCATTGATACGAGCCCGGGGCGTCCGAGCGCCCCGTTGCCGCTCCACCGTGTCGCGGCGCAGCTCGCTGAGCAGACTTCGCATGGTTTCGAAGAGAAGCTCGTCCTTGTCGGTGAAATAGTGATGCACGATGCCTGAAGAAACACCGGCATTGCGGGCAATGCGGGCCACCGTGGCATTGGCGAAACCATGCTCGTGGATCGCAGCAATCGCCGCTGCGACCAACTGCTTCCGCCGGATGGGTCCCATGCCAAGTTTCGGCATTCGCGTCTCCTTTACGGGCCACCATAGTTTTTATTGGACAGCCGTCCAACAAAAAATCTTGACTACAGCCAAGAGGTTGGGCTGTAGTTGCGCCATCTACCGTGGGGGTCCTCGCGCAGGAATTCTCCCCGGTCACATCAGGGAGGATTGAAATGGTTTCGACGATCAAGACGTTGCTCGGCGTCCTCGCAATGGGCGCGGGCGCCATGGCGCTGGCTGCGCCGGCATTCGCCGGCGATCCTGAAAGCTGCAAGACAGTGCGCTTCGCCGACGTGGGCTGGACCGACATCCAGGTGACGACAGGCGCCACCCAGGTGGTGCTCGAGGCCTTGGGCTATACGCCGGAGGTCAAGACCCTCTCGGTTCCCGTCACCTATGCCTCGCTCAAGAACAAGGACATCGACGTATTCCTCGGCAACTGGATGCCGAGCATGACCGCCGACATCAAAGCCTATCTCGATGACAAGTCGGTCGAGCAGCTCGCCACCAATCTCGAAGGTGCAGGCTACGGCCTCGTGGTTCCGCAATACGTGGCCGATGCCGGGGTCAAGAGCTTGACCGATCTTGCCGCCCACAAGGACAAGTTCAACGGCAAGATCTACGGCATCGAGGCCGGCAATGATGGCAACCGCATCATCGGCACCATGATCGCCGATGCCAAGAACAAACTTGAAGGCTTCGAACTGGTTGAGAGCTCGGAAGCGGGCATGCTGACGGAAGCCGAAAAGGCCATCAAAAATAATGAATGGATCGTTTTCCTCGGCTGGACGCCACATCCGGTCATGGGCGATATGAAACTCACCTATCTCGACGGCATGGGTGATTCCGGCTTCGGCGCCGCCACGGTTCTTACCAACGTGCGCGCCGGCTACGCGGCGGAATGCCCCAATGCCGGCAAGCTGCTGGCCAACCTCAAGTTCGATCTTGCCATGGAAGGCGCCATGATGGATCCGGTGCTGAAGGATGGCGCCGATCCCAAGGCCACCGCGCAGGCCTGGCTGAAAGCCCATCCGGATGCGGTGAAGCCATGGCTTGAAGGGGTGACCACTTTCGATGGCGGCGACGCCACGGCGGCCGTTACCGCGGCCCTTGCCAACTAAGGTGAGTTACTACGAAACCCACAAGAATGGACGGCCGCGTATTTCCGCGGCCGATCCTTCGGGGTAGAGTTATTTCCCTGGGGAGGGAAAGATGGATCCCGTTTCAAAATTGATTGCCGCCTGGAAGGTTCCCATCGGCAAGTGGGGCAAGTCGTTCATCGACTTCATCGTTACCTATTTCCAGTGGTTCTTCGATGGCATTTCCGCCGTGTTGGAATGGAGCGTGGAAGGCACGACCTTTCTGCTTCTGCAGATACCGCCGGTCATCCTCGCCATCATCCTGGCTGCTGGCGTGTATTGGCTGCGGCGATCCAAAGGATTGGCGTTTCTGGCGCTGATCGGACTCCTCTTCATCATCAACCAGGGCCTGTGGAAAGAAACGGTGCAGACGCTGGTGCTGGTTGTCGCCGCGACCGCCCTGTCCATGGCGATCGGCGTGCCCATTGGTATCTGGGCGGCGCACAAGCCCAAGGTCTGGCGGGTGACCCAGCCAGTGCTCGATCTGATGCAGACCATGCCGACTTTCGTTTATCTCATCCCTATTCTCATTCTTTTTGGCCTCGGAGCCGCACCGGCGCTCATTGTCACCGTTATCTTCGCCATGCCAGCACCCGTGCGCATGACCTATCTGGGCCTGACCTCGATTCCAAAGCCCATGCTGGAGGCGGGCGAAAGCTTCGGCGCCACCAAACGGCAACTTCTGTGGAAGGTAGAACTGCCGGCGGCGTTACCATCGATCATGGCCGGGCTCACCCAGTGCATCATGCTGTCGCTCTCCATGGTGGTGTTCGCCACCCTCATCGGCGCGCCCAGCCTTGGCAATCCGGTCAACAAGGCGCTGGCCAACCGCAATATTCCGCTGGGCATCGAAGCGGGCCTGGCCATTGTCATCCTCGCCATTCTGCTCGACCGTGCCCTTGCCATGAAATCGGGTGACAAGAAATGAACGTCGCGGTCGAATTCAATAACGTCGACATCATCTTCGGCAAGAGCGCTGGCCAGGCCCTCACCATGCTCGATGCGGGCCAAAGCCGTTCCGACATTCTCGCCAAGACTGGGTCCGTGCTGGGTGCCGCCGGCGCCAGTCTGGTGGTGAAGGAAGGCGAGATTTCGGTGCTGATGGGGCTTTCCGGTTCGGGCAAGTCCACGCTGCTCCGCGCCGTCAACGGCCTCAACAAGGTGACGCGCGGCCGGGTGCTGGTGAAGGATGGCGGCCAAATGGTCGATGTCGTCACCTGCAACGAAGCCACCTTGCGCCGGGTGCGCCAGCATCAGGTCGCCATGGTGTTCCAGCAATTCGCCCTGCTTCCATGGCGCACGGTTGCCGAAAATGTCGGCTTTGGCCTTGAGCTCGCAGGCGTTCCCGATGCCGAACGGAAAGAGCGCGTGGACAAACAGCTCAAGCTCGTCGGCCTCGACCAGTGGGCCGGCAAATACGCCCATGAACTGTCGGGGGGCATGCAGCAGCGGGTGGGGCTGGCTCGCGCTTTCGCCACCGAGGCGCCGATCCTGCTCATGGATGAGCCCTTCTCGGCACTCGACCCGCTGATCCGCACCAAGCTTCAGGACGAGTTGCTGCAACTCCAGAAGAAGCTGAAGCAGACCATCATCTTCGTCAGCCACGATCTCGAGGAAGCGCTCAAGATCGGCAACCGCATCACCATCATGGAAGGCGGCCGCATCGTACAGTCGGGCCCGCCGGAAGATATCGTGCTCAGGCCCGCCAATGATTATGTGCGCGAGTTTATCGCCAATGTGAACCCGCTCAGCGTGCTTACCGCCTGGAATGTCATGAAGTCCCTCCATGAGCTTGAAAAAGCCGGCGCAGGCTGGGTGTGGCTCGACAAGCGCAAGACGACGCGCTTCAAGCTCAACAAGAGTGGCAAGGTCATCGATGCGGAGCGCGACAAGAAGAAAGCGGCCTGGGTCCCCTGCACCGAGGTCGAAAATCCCATCGCGGAGGGCACCCGTCCCGTCTATTGGGCGCGGCCCGGCACGTCCCTCAAGGTCGTGATGCTGGCCATGCACAACGCCGATACTGCCCCGGTGGCGCTGTTCGACGATGAAGACCGCTTCGTCGGCTCCATCGGTGTGCGCAACGTGCTGCAAGCCGTGCTCAAGCGGTCCGATTAATACTCATCCCACTCCAAATTTTGTCATCGCCGGATTTATTCCGGCGACCCATTTCTCCAATAGGGAGACCAACGCAACTGAAGCATGGGCCCCCGGGACAAGCCCGGGGATGACAGTGAGAAAAGCGACATTAGTCTAGCGCCGCAAATCAGCGATCCTTTACATAGGGGATGCCGCTGGCCCGGGGCGGGATGGACTTGCCGATGAAGCCTGCGAGCAGGATCACTGTCAGCACATAGGGCAATGCTTGCACCGCCTGAACAGGAATTGTGAATCCGCCCACATCGGTGCCCTGCAAGCGGATCGCTGCCGCATCGAGGAAGCCGAACAACAGACAGGCGCCGAGCGCCCGGAACGGACGCCAGTTGGCGAAAATCAGGGCGGCCAGTGCGATGAAACCCTTGCCCGCCGACATATCCTTGATGAAACCCGCCGATTGCGAAATCGCCAGATAGGTGCCGCCAAGACCGCAGAGGAGGCCGGTGATAATCACGGCGCGGTAGCGGAGCCAGGCGACGGAGATACCCGCCGTGTCGACGGCATGGGGATTTTCACCCACGGCGCGCAAGCGCAAGCCAAAGCGCGTCCGCGCCAGAGCCCAGGCGGTCAGCGGAACAGAAGCGAAGGCCACATAGGCCAGTAGGGAGTGGCCTGCAATTACAGTGTAGAGCCAGCCGATCACCGGCACATCGCGCAGCGCCGCGCCTTGAAACACCAGTGGCATGAAGCGCTCGTCCGGCTGCAACGGCGGGGTTTGCCCGCCTACGCCGAACCATGTGTAGCCGAGCACCAAAGCGAGGCCCGCCGCCAGCATGTTGATGGCGACGCCGGAGATCACTTGGTTGCCGCGCTGGCTGATCGAGGCATAGCCGTGAATCAACGCTATCGACACGGAGATAATCAGCGCAAAGAACATTCCCGCCCAAGGCGACTGGAACACGTGCGCCGCGGTGGCGGCGGCAAAAGCTCCGGCGAGAAGTTTGCCTTCGAGGCCGATATCGACGATGCCCGAGCGCTCCGACCACAATCCCGCAAGACAAGCGAAAATCAAGGGCACGGACAGCCGGATCGAGGACGCAAGGATTTCAGGAATGAGGCCTAGCATATCCATCGCTCAGGCTTCCTGTTTGACAAACAGCGGCACAAGCCAGGGCCGGAAAGCCTGTTCGAGCGCGCCCATGAACAGGATGACGAGGCCCTGAATCACCACGATCATGTCGCGGGTGATGGCGGGCTTGGCGAAGGAAAGCTCGGTGCCGCCCTGATAGAGCAGGCCGAACAGCATGGCGGAAAGGACGACGCCAACTGGATGGGAGCGGCCCATCAAAGCGACGGCGATGCCGACGAAGCCCGCACCTCCGGCGAACTCAAGGACGAGACGATGCTGGACGCCGAGGATTTCATTGACCGCCATCAGCCCCGCGAGGCCGCCCGAAATCAGCATGGCGATGATAATGATACGATCCGGTTTGATGCCGGCATAAATTGCGGCATCGGCGTTGGCGCCGACGGTCCGGATCTCATAGCCGAGCCTGGTGCGCCACAGGAGATACCACAGGGCCCAGGCGGCGATGATCGCCAGAAACACGGTGACGTTGAGCGGCGTATTGGGCAGCTTGACGCCCAGCCACATGCCGATCTGGCGAAGGCTTGGCATCACTACGTTGGTGATCTCGCGGCTTTCGACAGCCATGCGGCCCACGGGCCGGAACACGTTGATGATGATATAAACCATCGTGCTTGCGGCAATGTAGTTGAACATGATGGTGGTGATGACGATATGGCTGCCGCGCTTCGCCTGGAGATAGGCCGGGATGAAGGCCCAGGCCGCGCCGAAGGCCATGCAGGCGAGAACGGCGAGTGGCAAGGCGAGTGGCCAAGGCAAAAAACCGAGCCCGAGGCCGACGACGCCTGCACCCAGTCCTGCGATATAGACCTGCCCCTCGCCGCCGATATTGAAGAGGCCGGCGTGGAAGGCGATGGCCACGGCAAGCCCGGTAAACGTGAAGTTGGTGGCGTAATAAAGCAAATAGCCCCAGCCCTTGAGGCTTCCAACCGCGCCATTCAGCATAATACCCAGAGCCTCGAGCGGGCTCTCACCGATAACGATCACCACGAGCCCGGCGACAATCAAAGCCACGGCGAGATTGAGCAGCGGTATGACACCCACATCGACCCAGCCCGGCAGGTCATCGTGGGCGCTGGCCACTAGGCTGCCTCTTGGATCACACCGGCCATCAAACAGCCAAGCTCGCGCTCATCGGTGGAGACATCGCGCTCGCCCACGATGCGGCCGTCAAACATGACAAGGATGCGGTCGGCAAGCGAACGGATTTCATCGAGCTCGACGGAGACGAGAATGATGGCCTTGCCCTGGTCGCGCAGCTCGATGAGGCGCCGGTGAATGAATTCGACGGCGCCGATGTCGACGCCGCGCGTCGGCTGGCCGACGATCAGCAGTTTGGGATCGCGTCCGATCTCGCGCGCCAGGATGATCTTCTGCTGGTTGCCACCGGAAAATTTTCCCGACACCAGCAGCGGATCGACGGGGCGCACGTCAAATTCCTCCATCCCCGCCTTGCAACGGGCGATTATGGCGGCGCGGTTAAGACGAAACCCCCGGCCAAGTGCCGGATCGTGGTGCCAGCCGAGTATTGCCGACTCGGATGCATCGAAAGAGGTAACGAGGCCCTGCTGCTGGCGATCCTCCGGAACATGGGCCACACCCAGCCTTCGCGCTTCCGCCGGATCGCTGGCGGCGCCGAGGTCGTGGCCTTCGAGAAGGATGCGGCCCGACGCCGGCCTTTGAATGCCGGCAATCGCTTCAAGCAATTCCGACTGGCCATTGCCGGATACGCCGGCGATGCCCACGATCTCCCCGGCGCGCACGCTGAGAGAAATGTTGTTGACGCGGGCAATGCCTTGCCGGTCCTTCACCGTCAGATTCTCGATGCTGAGAACGGTCTTCCCGGGTTTGGCGCTTCCCTTCTTGACGCGCAGCAGCACGCTGCGCCCCACCATCAGCTCCGCCAGTTCTTCGACGGTGGTGTTCTTCGTTTCCCTCGTGGCGACAAGCTCGCCCCGGCGCATGACCGACACATGATCGGTGACAGCCATGATCTCGCGGAGCTTGTGCGTGATGAGGATGACGGTCCTGCCCTGCTCTTTCAACTGGACCAGGATGCGGAACAGATGATCGGCCTCGTTGGGAGTCAGCACACCCGTCGGCTCATCGAGGATCAGCACGTCCGCGCCCCTGAACAGAGCTTTCAAAATTTCCACGCGCTGCTGCAATCCGACGGGAAGCGAACCCACCGGCGCATCGGGATCGACATTGAGTTCATAGTCCCTTGCGAGGCGCTCAAGTTCGGTGCGGGCTTTCGCAAGCGCTGGCCCGATCAGCACACCGCGTTCAGCGCCAAGCACGACATTTTCGAGAACGGTAAAGGGGTCAACCAGCATGAAGTGCTGATGCACCATGCCGATGCCGTGGGCGATCGCATCGGCGGAGGATTTGATCTTGACCGGCCTGCCATCGACGCGAATATCGCCCTTGTCGGCGGTATAAAAGCCGAAGAGGATCGACATGAGCGTGGATTTGCCGGCACCGTTTTCGCCGACAATGCCGTGGATCGAACCCTTGCCGATGGCGAGCGTCACGTTTTTGTTGGCGTGGACCGGGCCGAAGCGCTTGTCGATGCCGATGAGCTCGATGGCGGGAGTCATGTTGGCCCACATCTTTCCCCTTCCCCCCTTGCGGGGGAAGGTGGATCGCGCCGCAGGCGCGAGACGGAAGAGGGGGCTGGTTCAGCGAGTCGCGTCATACACCTTCATGCTGAACCGCCCCCTCATCCGGCGCGTGCCGCGCCACCTTCCCCCGCGAGGGGGAAAGGGAAAAACTCACATCTTCATTGCACCGGGCACTTCTCGTCCGACATGTAATCGTGGACGGCGAGTTTGCCGCCAATAATATCTGCCTTGGCAGCTTCGATCTTGGCCTGCATTTCGGCGGTGAGAAGATCCTTGTTGTTGTCGTCCATGGCATAACCCACGCCCTCCTCGGCTAGACCCAGCGACTTGACGCCGGGCTTGAAGGTGCCGTCCTTCGCGGTCTTCATCACGTCGTAGGTGGCGACGTCGACCCGCTTCAGCATCGAGGTCAAGACCTTCCCGGGGTGCATGCCGTTCTGGTTGGAATCAACGCCGATGCCGAGAGCGCCGCCATCGGCGGCGGCCTGCAGAACCCCGACCCCTGTGCCGCCGGCCGCGTGATAGACGACGTCGGCACCTTGGGCGATCTGGGCCTTGGCGAGTTCGCCGCCCTTCACCGGATCGTTCCAGGCGGCACCCGTGTCGCCCGTCATATTCTGAATCACGGTCGCATCGGCTTTCGCCGCCTTGACGCCTTGCACATAGCCGCAGGCGAATTTACGGATCAGCGGAATATCCATGCCGCCGACAAATCCCACCTTGCCGGATTTGGACGCCATGGCGGCGGCCATGCCGACGAGATAGGAGCCCTCATCTTCCTTGAACACGATCGACTGGACGTTCGGCAGGTCGACCACCATGTCGATGATGGCGAATTTCAAATCGGGATATTCTTTGGCGACTTTTTCCAGCGCCGCCGCCTGGGCGAAACCCGCCGCGATGATCGGGCTGTAGCCTTGGTCGGCAAAATTCCGCAACGCCTGCTCGCGCTGGGCTTCGTTGGAGATTTCAAATTCGCCGTAGGCAGTGCCCGACTCGGTCTTGAACTTCTCGGCGCCGTTATGGATGCCTTCGTTGAAGGATTTGTCGAACTTGCCGCCGATATCGAAGAGCACGGCCGGCTTGTCGTCGGCCGCCAAGGCCGAAGCCGCCATTAACGCCACGCTTGCGGCGGCGGCCAGTAGGGTGCGTCTGATCATGTTATCCTCCCTTATTGATGGTTCCATCTGCCGTGAATTTTTTCCACTTGAACAAATGGTTGGCCGCGCGTCAAGTCCGGGCGCGGGCCTTGAAACTTGCCCCTAGGGTTTTCATATAAGTCCTATCCGATGCCCCGGTGCCAGTCGGGCCGTGGCGTTGGATGCCGCTTATCGAAGGGCAAACCGCATGACACGTTTATCGCTGTTCTCTTCGCCGCTGCTTTTAGGCTTTGATGACCTTGAGCGCATGCTCGACCGGGCCAGCAAGGCTTCGGGCGACGGCTATCCTCCTTATAATATCGAGCGGATGCCGCGCGCCGATGGCGAGGCCGAGCGTCTTCGCATCACGCTGGCGGTCGCGGGCTTCAACCGCGATGAAATCGACATTACCGTCGAGGAAAACCAGTTGGTGATCCGGGGCCGGCAGAAGGACGATGAAGGCCGTGACTTTCTGCACCGCGGCATTGCGGCGCGGCAGTTCTCCCGGGCCTTTGTGCTGGCCGACGGCATGGAGGTGCGCGGGGCACGGCTTACCAATGGCATTCTGGAAATCGGCCTCGAACGGCCGGAACCGAAACGCCTTGTCCGCCGTATAGAGATAGGAGGATAGGACAATGAACACGGAAGATGTAAAAAAGACGCTGAATGTTTCGGAAACCGACCTGGCCCAGCTGGGCGGAGGTGCCCTTGCCTATATCCGCGAAATCGAAGGCGAGGAGGCTACGCGGCTTCTCGGCAAGGAAACGATGCTGGCGCCAAACTCCAAGTTGTTCTGCCTCTACCATGCCAATGGCATGCCGGTTTCGATTTCGGGCACGCGCGAGGCTGCAATCGGCAGCGCTTTCGAGCACGAGCTCCTGCCGATGAGTGTGCACTAGCTCCGGAATTTCAATCAAGCGGCGCTGGCGTTGTCCGCCGAAGCCTGCGGCTCGGTGAGAATGGCGTACAGGCCTTCCGCCGTGCCGGTGCCGCGCAGTTTGGCGACAACGGCTGGATCGCGCAGCATGCGTGAGATGCGGGCCAGCGCTTTCAAGTGATCGGCGCCCGCATGATCGGGAGCGAGAAGGATGAAAACGAGGTCGACGGGCTGCCCATCGACCGATTCGAAATCGATGGGAGCCGCAAGCTTGGCGAACAGGCCATGGACGCGGGTGAGTGCCGCGAGCTTGCCGTGGGGAATGGCGATGCCCTGGCCTAAGCCGGTGGAGCCCAGCTTCTCGCGGGTGAGCAGGATTTCGAAAATAGTGCGATAACCGACGCCGACGCGCTTGGCCAATGCCTGCGACAGCTCCTGCAGCAGCTGCTTCTTGCCCTGAGCCTTGACATTGGCAAGTACCGATTGGGCGTCGATGATGTCATCGAGATGCATGGGGCGGTCCTCGCGCGTGATTGCCGATGTGATGTCACGATGCCGGCGGTCTGGGATCGACCCAGCCGATGTTGCCGTCATGGCGGCGGTAGACGACATTGAGCGCGCCGTGGCCGCTGTTGCGAAACATGACGAACGGCACGCTTGAAATATCGAGCTGCATGACGGCCTCGCCAACGGTTAGTTCCGGAACATTGGTGGCGCTTTCGGCAATCACCACCGGATTGAGATCGGCCGGTTCCTCATCCACGTCATCGGAGGCGCTGATGACATAACTTGCAGCCTCAAGCTGACGCACCGGTTCGCGGCGTGTCTTGTGGTGATCCTTGATGCGCTGCTTGTACCGCTTCAACTGCTTTTCAAGATGCTGTGCTGCGGAATCGAAGCTCGGATGGGCCTCGGATGCCGCGCCGTGGGCCTGGAGAACAAGCCCCGTGGCCAGGTGCAGCGTACAATCGGTGTGGAAGCCGGTGCGCTGTTTTTCGACGGTGACATGGCCGTGGACGGTGCCTTCGAAATATTTCTGCTGAAGCTGGGTGAGGCGGACGCCCACATGGTCGCGCAAGGCTTCACCGATATCGAGATTCTTTCCGGTGATCTTGATCTGCATGTCGGCGGCAAAATCCCTGTTTCGCCCTCCCATGAAAATGGGCGCTCTTCCAATAAACGTCAACGTGCAAAGTTCGCGAGGCTTGGCGAAGAGGCGCGGAACCTAGGCGCGGCTGGGTTGCAAGTCAACGGTCCGCCCGGTTTTCCCGGCGGCGCTGGACGGATGATGGAATGCGTAGCGATTCCCGGTATTTGGCAACGGTTCTCCGGGCGATCTCAATGCCCTCGCGGTGGAGCCGTTCGACGATCGAATCATCCGAGAGGACGGCGTCGCCCTCGCTCCCGATCAGGGCCTTGATACGGTGGCGAACCGCTTCGGCGGAGTGAGCATCGCCGTGGGCGTCGGAGGAGGCGATGGCGGTGGTAAAGAAATACTTCAGTTCGAAAATCCCGCGCGGAGTTGCCATGTATTTGTTGGAGGTGACCCGGCTTACGGTCGACTCATGCATGCTGATGGCATCGGCCACGGTTTTCAGATTGATCGGGCGCAGGTGCTGGACGCCGAGCACCAGGAAGGCGTCCTGCTGGCGCACGATTTCGCGCGCCACCTTGAGAATGGTCTTGGCGCGCTGGTCGAGACTCTTCACCAGCCAGGTCGCGTTGGCTTGGCACTCGGAAATATAGAGCTTGTCTTGCTCGCGGGCCGCGGACTTCGAGACCTTCGCCAGATACTGATTGTTGATGAGGACGCGCGGCAGCGTATCGCTGTTGAGTTCGACGATCCAGGAGCCGTCGGGCGCGGGGCGCACACTGACATCGGGAATGACGGGTTGCACCGGTTCGGAGCCGAAGGCATGGCCGGGTTTCGGATTGAGACGCTTGATCTCGTCGACCATATCGCGGAGGTCGTTGGCATCGACCTTGCAGACGGTCTTGAGGGTTGCGTAGTCGCGCTTGGCAACCAGTGGGAGATTGGCGATTAGCGCCGCCATGGCCGGGTCGTGGCGGTTTGCCTCCTTGAGCTGGAGGGTCAGGCATTCCTTGAGGTCGCGGGCGAAGACGCCGGCCGGATCGAAATTCTGCAAGACTTGCAGCACCCGTTCGATATGACCCACATCGGTGCCGAGCATTTGAGCAACCCCAGCGATGTCGCCGGTAAGATAACCCGCCTCATTGACCGTGCCGATGAGGTGCTGGCCGATCAGCATGTCGGCCGGCTCCAGCATTGCCAGATTTAACTGTTCCGTGAGATGTTCGGAAAGCGTTGCCTTCCGGCTCAAGGTCGCGGCAAAATCGAGAGCGTCGTTGTCGAGGGAGAGGCCACCCGAGGTCCGCAACGACGACCAGCCCGAATCCGTAGGCCCGGGCGCCGGGCCGCCGCCGTCGGAATGAACGCCGGGCGATTTCTTGGTTTCGGGAACTTCCTGGGGTTCGGCGCGCTCGTCGCGTTCAAGGAGGGGATTGCGTTCGAGCTCGGCGTCAACGAAAGTTTGCAATTCGATGTTCGACATTTGCAGGAGCTTGATGGCCTGCTGCAATTGCGGCGTCATGACCAACGCTTGGCCCTGGCGCAGTTCCTGTCTCTGGCTTAGCGCCATGGCGGAGGCCCAGCCTTCTCAAAGACTGAAATCGGCGCCGAGGAAATAGCGCCGCACATCCCGGTTGTTGACGATTTCACCGGGCGTACCAATGGTCAAGACCTGGCCTTCATGGATGATGAGCGCCTTGTCGATGAGCTCGAGCGTTTCGCGCACGTTGTGATCCGTAATAAGCACCCCGATTCCCCGAGCGGTAAGCTGTCGCACCATTTGGCGAATATCACCGATCGCAATTGGATCAATTCCGGCGAACGGCTCGTCGAGGAGCATGAATTTGGGGCCGGTGGCAAGGGCGCGGGCGATTTCCACGCGGCGGCGTTCGCCGCCAGAGAGCGACACAGCCGGCGAATGACGGAGATGGGTGATCGAAAACTCATCGAGCAACTCACGCAACACACGTTCGCGCTTTGACTTCTCGGGCTCGACGAGCTCGAGTACGGCGCGAATATTCTCTTCGACCGTGAGTCCGCGGAAGATCGAACTCTCCTGGGGCAGATAGCCGACCCCCAGCCTGGCGCGCTGGTACATCGGCAAATGCGTAATATCTGCCCCGTCGAGACTGATCGTGCCCTGGTCGGCGGCGATCAGGCCGGTGATCATGTAGAACACCGTCGTCTTGCCGGCGCCATTGGGTCCAAGCAGCCCCACGGCTTCACCGCGCTTCAAAGAGAGTGAAACACCCCTGACGACGGGCCGCCGCTTGTAGCTCTTGACGAGCCCTTCAACGACCAGTCCTTCGCCTTCCGGCCATCCCGCCCCGTTGGAACCCAAACGGGCTTCCTGAGGTGGCTGGCGGCCGGAATCCGGCTTCTGCCGGGCTTTTTCGGCCCTGCCGCGGCGGGTTGCCGCGTTCACCGCATCTTGTTGCGCCAAGGGGGATTACCGCTGAATTAAATTAAAATTGAATGAAAGCGTCACTGGGGAACAAAGCTGCCCCTGACCCGTCCGCCGGTCATTTGGCTCTTGTCAGTGTTTAGATCGACGTTGAACGTCTCGCCCTTGAGCCTTGTCTGCCCC
>JBKKDI010000150.1:0-3604 GCA_046708645.1 Aestuariivirga sp. | reverse complement strand
CCCGGCGATCGCCGCCGCGCGTGATTGACGAGGGGCCTTGCTCGGGAACGCCGAGGCTTGCGGGATCGACGGAACGGGTGACGTCTTTGCTGGATTCACCGGCGGTAAACCCGCGGGTCACCGTGCCAGAGTGGCAGGCGTCGACCACGGCCCAGACGAAGGCGCCCTTGGCACGCATGGCGGAAATCTTCTCGCCCAGCGTATTATCGACGATGGCATTCCTGAGAGTCATCTTGATGGGATCATAGGAGCCTACGTCCGACGGCAGCAGGACTTGGTCCATCCCATCGGCTTCGGGTTCATCATCCAGGCTGTTGGGGTCGGCTGGCTGGCGGGTGCCATGGCCGGAGTAGTAGAAGATCACCGTATCGCCGCGCGCGGCTTCGCGGGCGAGGCGGTCGAGTTCGGCGAGAATGTTGGCGGCTTCGGCAAGTCCCTTGGGCACGGGATAATCCGCGCCCGCCGGCAAGGCGCCGGTTAAGACCGCGATATCTTCGGGTCTCACATCGCGAGCCTTGAGTGCCCGCCAGACGAGCGAAACGTCATTGGGTGGACCGTGCAAGTCGGTGATGCCGGAGGCCTGGTTGTAGTCGGCGACGCCCACAAGAAGGGCCATGGTTTTGGCTTCCGCCAGGGGCACACAGGTCAAGATTGCTCCGGCCATGACAATCGACCACAGAGTTTTCATCGCCGTCTCCTTGATGTGCCGAGCCATCAAATCACCGGGAATTGTGGCGGGGTCAGGACCGCAGCGACGCCAGTTGGGCCTCAAGCGCTGCAATGCGCCGGTCGCGTTCGGCGAGGGCGGCCGCCACGTCGGCGGCTTCAAAGCGCTGCGGGATATGCTGGGGACAGTTCGAATCCCATGCCGCGACGGTGAACAGGATCGCCTGCTCGGGACGGGCCTTGTAATTCTCCGGCATCAGGCTCGCCGTCAAATCCGGATCCTCCACCACGCGCGCCTCGCCCCAAATCTTGATGCGCCGCCGGTGCATATAGTCGATGAGGAAGAGATAGGCTTGGGGATTGTCGGCCAGATTGCCCTGGCTGATGAATTGCCGGTTGCCGGTGAAGTCGGCGAAGGCGAGGGTCTTTTCGTCGAGTACCCGCAGAAAACCCGGCGGACCGCCGCGATGTTGGATATAGGGTTGGCCTTCGGCATTGGCGGTGGCAAAGAAAATACTGGTTTGCGCCGCGATGAATTGAATGAGATCCGGCGTAATCGTCGTCCGCCAGGATCCTTTTTCTTCCATCTGCGCGTAGGAATGGCGAGACCCTTTGCGGCTCTGCACTGTCTTCACAGCGAGAGTGAAAGCGACGTCGCTGGCGTATGCCGTCATGGTGGATTCCTTTTCCAGGAACATTCCTCTGCAAGGTAGTACTTTCCATTTTCGTCACCATATGCCATTTTTAAGAGATATCTTCCCAAATTATGGAAACAACCGTGGATCGGCTGGAGTCCATGTCCATCCTTCTGACGGTAATCGACAGCGGAAGCTTCTCAGCCGCCGCTCGCAGGCTCGGCATGCCGCTCGCCACCATCAGCCGGAAGATTTCGCACCTCGAACGCCACTTGAAGGCGCGGCTGCTCAATCGCACAAGCCGGCAATTGACGCTGACCGACGCCGGCCGCGATTATGTCGCGGCATGCAAACGCATTCTTGAATTCGTCGGGGAAGCCGAGCGTGCGGCCGCGGGTGAATACAGTACGCCGAAGGGCGACTTGGTGATCGCGGCACCTATCGTTTTCGGCCGCCTGCATGTATTGCCCGTGGTCGTCGAATTTCTCAAAACCTATCCCGATATCGATGTCCGGATGATCCAGTCCGACCGGCTTGCCAATCTTCTGGAAGATCATATCGATGTCGCGGTCCGTATCGGAGAATTGCCCAACAGCAATCTTGTTGCCATCCGTCTTGGCGCAATCCGCCGCATCGTTTGCGCCAGCCCAGGATATCTTGCGGCGCGTGGCACACCGCGCGCTCCGGGCGATCTTGCCTCACACGATTGCATCACCTTTGAAAACCTGGCCACCGCGGCTGTGTGGAAATTCGGAACAGGAAAATCCGAAGTGCCGGTCGCCGTTCATTCGCGCCTTGTGGTCACTACGGCGGAAGCCGCCGTCGACTCGGCGGTTGCCGGAGCGGGCATCACACGCTTGCTGTCCTACCAGGTGGCGAATGCGCTCGCGGCCGGAACGCTGGTTGTTGCACTCGAGGACTTCGAACCGGTCCCCTGGCCTGTCAACCTCGTACATGCCGGGCAAGGCACGTTGCCACTTAAGCTACGTGCATTCCTCGATTTCGCGGCGCCTCGGCTGAAAACCGGATTGCTGCAAGGCTCTCAAAAAACCCGCAAGGCCGCGCAAAGGTAGACAATAAGCGAGGCGGCGCCCAAAAGGCTGCGCCCGGCATGAAGCTTTCCCCAATGCAGCAACAGTGCGCGGCTTTCGGCGCTGGCTGCTTCCGGCGCGATGGCCTTGAGTTTGTGGTTAGTGGGCATGATAACCAGCAGTGTGTAGGGCCAGTTGGCGAGCATGATAACCGCTCCCAGCAACCAGAGTATTTCTCCGCTTTGCCACCAGGAAGCGATCCCGAGCAACCCCGCAACAACGGCCAGCGAGGCTTGCATCGCAGCGCCGCGTGCATAAGCCGGCTTCCACTGTTTCAATGCAGAAGCATCATCCAGCATGAGCCGTGCGGGATGTTCCGCCACGCTGACATAAATCGCCGCGCCACAGAACAGGGCCGATGCTGCAATCGCAAGATATTCAATCATTGGGATTCCCACGTGCGGCGGTACGCCGGCCGCGCCTTGCAACGCTCGACGTAGGCGCCGATGGCTTGGCTTTCCTTGAGCCGGGGCGCGCCGAACATGCCGCCCCACATAAGTTGTGATCCAATGTAGACATCGGCCGCAGTGAACTTGTCGCCGAGCAGGTAGTGTCCGGGCTCGAGGGCTTTCTCGATTGTGTCGATCACCTCATCGTAGCTGCCCCAGCCAATAGCGCTCTTGCGCTCGGGAGCCGGACGCTTGAACATTTCATCGACCATGGCGGGCTTTATGCAGCTTCCGCCAAAGAACAGCCATCGGTAATAGGTGCCACGTTCGAGCGAACCCAGGGGCGGAGCAAGACCGGCGGCGGGATAAGCGTCCGCCAGCCAGGCGAGGATCGCCGGAGCCTCGGTAATCACGGCGCCATTTACCACAATGACCGGGATCTTGCCCATCGGATTGATGGCGAGAAATTCGGACGTCTTGTGATCGCCCTTCTGTAAATCGATGTGACGGATTTCATAATCCGCGTCCACCTCTTCGAGCATCCAGTGCGCAATGGCCGCGCGGCTCTGCGGGTTATGATAGAAGACAATCTTTCTGGTCATCCGCGCCACTCGAGTGAAATCCAAGTGCTCGCGAAACAAGCTACAACAGAAATGATGCTCGCGTAAATCGACTCTAGCGCAGATACCGGTGGTGGGTTATTGGCAAATAGCCATCTGTTGACATGAGGTAGGACGCCAAAAATTGTGCAAAATCTCTCTCTTAGGAATTCCTCACGACGATAACTCTCATTTCATCAAAGGCGCTGCTGAAGCGCCAGCAC
>JBKKDI010000149.1:0-19436 GCA_046708645.1 Aestuariivirga sp. | reverse complement strand
TGCCGGGAAACACGTGGTCATTGTGGGGGAGCTTGTGGAGAGACTTCAGGATTTTCACGGCGCGAGTTGGAAGAGGAATGCGATGTTCATGCCCTGCCTTCATCCGAATGGCCGGAATGGTCCAGATGGCCTTGGCAAGGTCAAACTCGCGCCACTTAGCATTGATTATTTCGCCCGTGCGTGTTGCTGTCAGGATGGCGAGTTCCAGCGCCAGTGCTGCCATCGAATCCCGCCCCCGGAGGTCGCCCATGAAGGCCGGGAGGTCATCATAGGGCAGCGCGGCGTGGTGGCCTCTAGTGAGCCGCTGGCGGGCTGGGAGAAGGGTTTTGAGGTGGCCGCGCCACCTGGCGGGGTTCTCGATTGTCAAAAAACCCTTGGCCTTGGCCGCGTCGAGGATGTTTTCAATGCGGCCCCTCAATTTTGAAGCCGTTTCGGGAATCCTGGTCCAAATGGGTTGAAGCACTTTGAGCACGGATTCTGTATCAAGTTCATTGAGCCGAATTGACCGAATAGGCTGGCAATATATAATGAGCGTCATTTCCCATTGTGCAATGTGTTTCGCGTTGCGGAACTTGGTGCGGTGGCTGGCAAGGTAGTCATCGGCAAAGGTTCCGAAGGTAGGAATAGTACGGTCGCTTTTCTCGCGGGCGTCCTTGCCCATAACTGAAATTGGGTCGGTGCCAGCCCGTTGCCATGCTCGGGCATTTGCTGCCTTGTCCCGGGCTGCTGCCAGCGACACCTGCCCCTTGGCGGCACTGCCCAGTCCCATTTCCCGGCGAATGGCCTTGCCATCGGCATTCTTGCCAAAGCGATAGAAGAACGTCCATCGTTTCCCGCCGTTCGGGCTGATGAACAGATAGAGGTTGCCGGCGTCGGCGTGCCGCCCCAGTTTGATCAAGGTTTCCACCTTCCTCGCATTGAGAATTCCGGTTTTGCGCGCCATCACCAAGCCCTTTTGTCCTACCATCTGTCCTACCAGTAAACGCGGATTGTGGCAAACGTCGATGAACGTCAGAAATCATAGGCGAAAAGAAAAAGCCATAGACTGGGCCTTATCCGAGACATCGGCGAATGGTGAAAGACAGCAGAAAACAATAGTTCGGCGGATGCCGGGGCCGCCATTTCTGCGCCCCACAACTTCACTTGAGGCTCATCAGAAACTCGGCGATGGCGGCGACATCTTCCTCTGGCAGTTTCGACAAATTGACCTGCACCGCGCCCATGCCGCCGGACGACAGCTTGTCGTAGCCCAACGTCTCGCCGAATTGCAGAGCTTGTGTCAGATCCTTCGCATCCTTGTAGCGGCTACGCCCGGCGAGATCGCGCAAGGAGGGCACTTTGCCAACGCCCTCGGGATGGGGTCCGCCGGCAAAGTCGCGGGTCCGGTCGCGCACCATGAACAGGTTGCGCGGCGTATGGCATTCGGCGCAATGGCCGGGACCGTTTACCAGATAAGAGCCGCGATTCCACATCTCCGTCTGCGTGGGATCGGGCTGCCACTGCGAAGTGTCAAGGCCCAGCCATTTCCACAGACCGATGCCGCGGCGCAAAATGTGGGCTGCGGGAATGCCTTGATCGCGCGCGGGCGAATTCACTGGCGGCAACGTGGCGAGGTAAGCCCTTATATCGAGCACATCTTCGGTCCGCATCGCGGCATAGGACGTGTAGGGAAAGGCCGGAATGAGATGGGTGCCGTCGGGGGAAAGGCCGCGCTGTACCGCATTGACGAAATCAAGATCGCTCCATCCACCGATGCCTGTTTTGGAATCCGGCGTGAGATTCGGCGGATAGAGAACGCCGACGGGTGTCTTGAACGGAGCGCCACCGGCGGGAAGTGAGGTATCCACATCCTTAAGGTCCGGCCCCGGCTTGTGACAGGTGATGCAGCCGCCAGCGTTGAACAGCCTCTGACCATTGGCGGCATCGGCAGTGTGTTGCGGCAATTGGGCAAGAGGCCGAGGCGCGCTCAGGAGCCAGAATGCAACAATCCCCAGCACGGCAAGCAATGCCAGGATGGTGACGGAGCGTTTAGTCTGGACTTTCAGAACGTCCTATTCCTTCGGACGGCGGAATTTATCGTGGCATCCCTTGCAACCGTTGCCGAGTTCCGGAAAAGCCGCCTTGAAGCCCGCTTCATCGGTAGTGGCCTTGAGAGCCAGAAACTTGCCATAAAACGCTTCGCCTACGGTTTTGAACCCTTCTGGATCGCTCCAGATTTCCGGCTTGGCCCAGGTTTCCACGGTTTCGCCCTTCATGGCATCTTCACCCCACCACTTGGCCCAGTCGGCGCAAGCCGCATCGTGGGCCGCAATGGCGGTCTGAACCGCCGCGCTATCGTATGGCTTTTCGCCTTTGAACATCGCGGCGAACTCACTCATCATTTTGCCGCTGGCTTTCATACAGCCTTGCCGTCCCTTAATGGCATCATCGGCGCTGGCATAGGCTGATGTGGCACCAAGCCCCAAGATCAATGCGCCTGCGGTTACGATACCCAGCAACTTTCCAGCGGCCATTACTCTTCTCCCCTGTTTGATCAGACTCCCGCCCGTCATTCTATGGCGTGGCGAACAAATCGCCTGAATCACAATTTTGTGTAGATTGTCCGACGAATGAATAGCTGATGAACACGGCACTCTGTTTTGGTTCAGGGCGGCGGGCTTAGGAATTTCTTAGTGTGAACCCGGTAGACTGCGAAACAAGCCATGAAAAGTTCCCTCACAGAGCAACCAGCACCCGCCAAGCCCCGCGGCCAGCGCCTCAGTCCGGAGTTGAACGAATTTCTGCACATGCTAACGGCGCTGGAGCAGCAACTGCCGGCCACTTTGGCTTCACCCGCCCGTTAATTATTTTTCTGACCGCGGCTGGCAGTCAAGTGCTGCCTGCACTGCCGCATGAAGTTCATTGCGGCTGGCGGGTTTTGGCAGGGCGATATCGAAGCTATCGCTCCAACTCGCGGTCTGCATGGCATCGGCGAGGAAGGCCGATAGAGCCATGATCGGCGTATGCTTGATCCGCCCGCCGAGCTTGCGGATCGAACGCGCCGCTGTGATGCCGTCCATAACCGGCATTTCAATATCGAGTACGATGACGTCGAATGGACTGGCGCTGGCCGACTTCAGGGCGTCCTCTCCGTGGATTACCGCTTCCACATCGCATCCCATCCCCTTGAGCATGGCTGTGGTTACAACGCGTACTGGATCGGAATCTTCCGCGAGTAGAAGGCGCGGGCGGCCGCCATCCGGCCCGTGCAATGTCAAGGATTTCCGCGCTGGTTTCGCCGCCTGAGTGGATGATTGTTCAGCCGGCATTTGTTCCCCTAGGCGCCCCTGGATCCCTGCGCCCGACGTTACGAGCCGCATGGTTGCCAAAAGCTTGACCGGAAACGTTAAATGCCGGGATGACTAACGCGCCATTAAGTATAGGGGCGGAGCACTACTTGGTTCCAAACATCCGGTCGCCCGCGTCACCCAGTCCCGGCACGATATAACCGTGATCGTTCAGGTGGGAATCGACGGCTGCAGTGTAAATCGGCACATCCGGATGTTCGGCTGTGACATGGCGGATGCCTTCTGGAGCCGAGAGCAGGCAAACGAGACGAAGTTCTTTTGCTCCCTTTTCCTTCAGCCGCGTCAGGGCGGCGCAGATGGAATTGCCCGTCGCCAGCATTGGATCGACAACGATTACCCGGCGTTCGGAGATGTCGGCGGGAACTTTCAAATAGTATTCGACAGGCTGCAAAGTTATGGGATCGCGGTAGAGGCCGATGTGCCCGACGCGGGCGGAAGGCATCAGATCGAGCATGCCTTCAAGCAATCCGTTGCCGGCGCGGAGGATCGACACGACCACCAGCTTCTTGCCCTTGAGGATCGGAGCTTCCATTTCCGCGAGCGGCGTTTCAATCGTTTGCGTCGTCATCGGCAGATCGCGCGCCACCTCATAACCAAGCAGCAGGCTGATCTCGTGCAGCAACTGGCGGAACACGGCCGACGGCGTGTTCTTGTCGCGCATCAGGGTAAGCTTGTGCAGCACCAGGGGATGATCCACGACAGTCAGACTCTTTGGCCAGCCAGTCCCACCCATGCCATTGCTCCCTTGCCACGATCACTTTCCTTTCAGCGATATCACCGGCAAACTCAAGCCGGGCATGGACTGCTTGCAGACTTGTCCACCGCGAAGCCAAGATTATATAGTAACCAATATTATTACCAATTGGAGTTCCCATGACCCCGAACCCGAAGCCGATTGCCGCTGGAACGCGCATCGGCCACGTCCATCTCAAGGTTTCCAATCTGGAGCGCTCACTTGCCTTCTATTGCGGTGTGCTCGGTTTCGAGCTGATCCAGCGTTATGGCAATCAGGCAGCCTTCATCTCGGCCGGCGGCTATCACCACCATATCGGCCTCAATACCTGGGAAAGCGAGGGCGGCTCGCCCCCGGCGCCCGGAACGACAGGGTTGTTCCACGCGGCCATCCTCTATTCCGCCCGGGCCGATCTCGCCGACGCTTTGCAGCGGCTTAACGCCCATAAAATTCCGCTCGATGGCGCCTCCGATCATGGCGTTTCCGAAGCTCTCTATCTGCGCGATCCCGACGCCAACGGCATCGAACTTTATTGGGATCGCCCACAGGCAGAGTGGCCGCGCCATGCCGACGGCAGCCTCGCGATGTTCACCAAGAGGCTTGACCTCGACGATCTCATCAAACGGGCGAATTGAATCGGTTGGCTGCCTTGAGCGCCGCCGGCAACTCCTGGGCGAAAATTTCAAGATCCACGGCCATACCCACCGTCACCCGAATGCAGCGGTTGAGCGGTGCAACACCCGGCATGCGCACAAAAACATCACGCGCCAGCAACGCGTCAAGTACGCGCTTGGCATATTCGCCATCGCGGCCGCAATCGATGCTGACGAAGTTGCTGGCGGAGGGTAGCGCCGTCAATCCATTCGCCGTGGCGATCCGCGCGATTTCCTGCCGCGCCGCTGTAACTTGACCGATGACATGGCGAAGGTGATCCTGATCACCGAGCGCCGCAATCGCCGCCTGCTGACCCAGGCGCGTCACGCCGAAATGATTGCGCACCTTGTCGAAGGCCTGGATCATATCGCGGTGCCCGATCGCATAGCCCACCCGCATCCCTGCCATGCCATAAGCTTTGGAGAACGTGCGGAACCGCAACACTTGAGGGTTCTTGACATCGATCGGCGGCAGTGTGCCTTGGGGAGCAAACTCCCCATAGGCCTCGTCAAGCATCAGCAATGCCTGCGGTGGCAGGTCCGCGATCATGCGTGAGACTGTACCGGCGGTCAACCAGCTTCCCATCGGATTGTCGGGATTGGCGAAATAGATGAGACGCGCGTTTTCCCTGCGCGCCAGATCGAGGAGCGCCTTTGGATCCTCGCGGTCATTTACATAGGGCGCGGTCACCAGCCTGCCGCCGAACCCATGCACATGGAAATTGAAAGTGGGATAGGCGCCGAGTGACGTGGCGACCGTCACACCCGGCTCCACGAACAGGCGAACGGCAAGTCCGAACAATCCATCGATGCCCTCGCCCACGGTGATATTGTCGGGCTCAACACCATGGTGGAGGGCCAGCGCCTGTTTGAGATCGTGGATTTCAGGATCGCAATATTGCCAAACCTCGGCCGCCGCTGCGCATATGGCCGCGACAACCATGGGCGATGGCCCGAAAATATTTTCGTTGGCGCCAATACGCGCCCGGAAGCGCCGTCCGCTTCGCCGCTCGATAGTTTCGGGGCCGACAAAAGGGACGGTGGCGGAAAGTTTTTCGGCAAGCGCAGTGAACGGCAAGCGCATAATAAACTCGCAAAATAGTGGCAAAACATTGAATGCCTGTTTCCCGCGCCCCTTGCAAATTGGGTTGAGCGTGAGTAGTAGCCGAATGGCGGAACCAATCATCCGGAGATGCGTTTTATTCTGATGACACTTCGCGGTTTACAGGGGGCAATTGTCCTATTCCTATCGGCGCTGGTGTTGTCCAGCGAGCCTCCGCTACCGCGAGCCGAGCTTGCACCTATCGCGCGCGACTTCCGCAATCTTTGTCAGTCATTAAAGATGAAATGTGCCCGTTCTTCGCCAGCGAAGAAAACGCGCGCCGCCAGCAAGGGCAAGAGCACTGTGCCGCGCAATAGTAAACCGGTCAAGAAGCCCGTGGCATCCCCCGCCCCAACGGTCGAAAAAATCCAATCGGTCGTGCCGGTCCCCCGGTCTAAACCTTCGGCAATCGAGGCTTTGTCTAGCCCGGCAAAGACAAACACCATCATCAACAAGACTCCGCCGCCCAAAAAGAACACGGAAACGCAGATTGCCACCGTTGCTCGTCCTCAAAAGGACATGACAACGGCTGTGGAACCCGTTGTACCTCCATCGGTACCGGACAACGGTTGCTTGGTCAGTCTCAAAAACAGCGGAGCCGAGTTCGAATCCTTGACGTCGGTGGGTGATGGGCGTTGCCATGTCGATGTACCGGTCCGGCTTCACTCCGTCACGACGACATCAGGAAAAATAGTTCTGCCCGAGTCGCCTATTGTAAGTTGCCGGTTTGCCCGCCAGTTTGCCCTATGGTTGTCGGACACGGGCGCGGCTTTGGTGTCCACTCATTTGGATATGAAGCTTGCGAAAGTCTCAACCGGGCCTGGCTATGAATGCCGCGGCCGAAACGGCGATGCGTCGGGGAAATTAAGCGAGCACGCCTTCGGCAATGCCGTGGACATCACGACGATCACCACGGCTGACGGCCGGAAAATCCAGATTTCGGACGCTGGAAATTCGGCTTCCCCGTCTTTTCAGGTGCTTCGCGGGTTACGCACCACTGCTTGCGGCTATTTCAGCACCGTACTTGGCCCAGGCTCGAACGAAGCCCACGCCTCGCATTTTCATTTCGACATCGGCATGCACGGACGAAGCAAAAATTATCGGATTTGTGAGTAGGCTCGGGCCAGTTATCAGATACTTGATGTAATGTCGTTTCTATCGGCCTAACAGAAGATGCCCGGGCCGAGCCCGGGCACAAAAATTTGTTACTGTGCGTCGGCCTCCGCCGGAAGCGGTTCTTCCGCTGCTTGCTTCTTCGACAAGTCCTCACCCGTGACCTGATCGACCTGCTTCATCGAAAGCCGGACTTTGCCGCGATTGTCGAAGCCTAGGAGCTTCACCTTCACGGCGTCGCCCTCGTTCACCACGTCAGAGACCTTGTTGACACGGCGGGGAGCCAGCTCCGAGACGTGAACGAGGCCATCCTTGGCGCCGAAGAAGTTGACGAAAGCGCCGAAGTCCACGACCTTGACGACCTTGCCGTCATAAATCTCGCCAAGTTCCGGCTCGGATACAATGCCCTTAATCCATTTGAGGGCGGCGGCAATCGCAGCACCCGAAGCGGAGGCGACCTTGATCGTGCCATCGTCCTGGATGTCGATCTTGGCGCCGGTCTTTTCCACGATTTCTCGGATGACCTTGCCGCCGGTGCCGATCACTTCGCGGATCTTGTCGGTGGGGATCTTCAGTGTTTCGATGCGCGGCGCATGTTCGCCAAGACCCGGACGCGCCTTCTCAAGCGCCTCCGCCATCTTTTCGAGAATGTGCATGCGGCCGTCCTTGGCCTGCCACAGGGCGACCTTCATGATCTCCTCGGTGATGCCGGTGATCTTGATGTCCATCTGCAACGCGGTGACGCCATTGGAGGTGCCCGCAACCTTGAAGTCCATGTCGCCGAGATGATCCTCGTCGCCGAGAATATCCGACAGGACTGCAAAGCGCTCGCCTTCCTTGATCAGACCCATGGCAATGCCAGCAACCGGGGCCTTGAGGGGCACGCCCGCATCCATGAGAGCCAACGAGGAGCCGCACACCGTGGCCATCGACGACGAACCGTTCGACTCGGTCACTTCCGAAACGACGCGGATGGTGTAGGGGAACTGGTCTGCCGGCGGCAGCATCGGATGGATAGCACGCCAGGCGAGCTTGCCATGGCCGATCTCACGCCGTCCGGCGCCCCCCATGCGGCCCACTTCACCGACCGAGAAGGGCGGGAAGTTGTAGTGCAGCATGAATGTGGCCTTGTAGGTGCCGTCGAGCGAGTCGACATATTGCTCGTCTTCGCCGGTGCCGAGCGTCGTCACTACCAAGGCCTGGGTTTCGCCCCGGGTAAACAGCGCCGAGCCATGGGTGCGCGGCAAAACCGAGGCTTCCGCCACGATCTGGCGCACCGTCTTGGTGTCGCGGCCGTCGATCCGCGAGCCCGTATCGAGGATCGTGTTACGGACGACATCCTTCTCGAGGTGCTTGAAGGCGTCGGCCACCTTCTGCGGCGAAGGCGCATTCTCCTTGCCTTCGCCGGTAAGTGCAGCCAGCACCTTGTCCTTGGCTTTGGCAATGGATTCGACGCGGTCCTCTTTCTTGATGACCGCATAGGCGGCGCGAACTTCATTCTCCGCCAGTTTTTGCACTTGTGTATAAAGTGCTGCCTCGTCAGGTGCAGTGAAATCACGAGGCGCACGCGACGAACGCTCGGCCAAGCGGATGATCGCATCGATCACCGGCTGAAAACCGGCATGGCCGAACGTGACGGCGCCCAGCATCATTTCTTCCGAGAGTTCCTTGGCTTCCGACTCGACCATCAGAACCGCGTCCTGGGTACCCGCGACCACCAGATCGAGATCCGAGGTCTTCATCTGGTCCTGGGTTGGGTTCAGCACGTACTCGCCGTCGATAACGCCGACACGTGCGCCGCCGACCGGGCCCATGAAGGGAATGCCAGACAGCGTGAGAGCCGCCGAGGCGCCGACTAGAGCGACGATGTCGCTGTCATTCTCCAGATCGTAGGACAGAACCGTGGTGATGACTTGCGTCTCGTTGCGGAATCCTGCCGGGAACAGCGGGCGCAGGGGGCGGTCGATCAACCGCGACACCAGCGTTTCCTTTTCAGTTGGCCTGCCCTCACGCTTGAAATAGCCGCCGGGAATCTTGCCTGCGGCAAAAGTCTTTTCCTGATAGTTGACGGTGAGCGGGAAGAAATCGATTCCCGGCTTTTCCGCGCGCGCCGCAACGGCGGTGGCCAGCACTGTAGTTTCGCCATAGGTCACCAGAACGGCGCCATCGGCCTGACGGGCCATGCGCCCGGTTTCGAGCCTGAGGCGCTTGCCGCCCCAGTCGAGTTCTTCAACGTCGATATTAAACATTTTCTTGGTCCTCTGCCCTTCGCCGCCGCTTGAAAAGCGTTCACCTACACCTGGACGGCATCCCCTTTGGGCGATACGAAGTCCGGCCCTATTGCCGGACTTGGATAGATCGGGGATCGCGGGCGGCAATCGGTGATCCGCCCGCTCATATATTCCGGCGCAACTAGCGGCGGATGTCGAGGCGCTTGATCAGCGCCTGGTAACGGTTCTCGTCCTTCGACTTCAGATAGTCGAGGAGCGAACGGCGCTTGCTCACCATGGTGAGTAGCCCACGCCGTGAGTGATTATCCTTCTTGTGAGTTTTGAAATGCTCGGTGAGATAGTTGATGCGTTCCGTCAGGATCGCCACCTGGACTTCAGGTGAACCCGTATCACCGGTTTTCGTCGCATATTCCTTCACGAGCGCAACTTTGCGCTCCGCAGTCATGGTCATTCGGCCATCTCCAACTACAAGTTAAACAGGCGCTTCGGTTTGAGCGATCCCTGCTCGATGCTGCAAATGCCGAGGGGTTTTGAACCCCAGGTCACCAATACCGCATCGGCTACGATGGGAGCGTTCGCACCTCTGAGCAGGACACTTTGTCCCTGCTTCAGGCGCTGGGCTTGCCGCTCGTCGACGGCCAATGCCGGGATGCCGTCCAGCATGGTCTCGATCGGGCGGAGAACCCCGTTCATGGCATTATCGCCGGGGGCCTTATGGCGCAATTTCTCAAGGGTTTCCAGCGGAATCATCTGGGCCTCCGTGAGCGGCCCCACGGCAATCCGCCGCAGCATGGAAACATGGGCCAAACAGCCCAGCGCCCGGCCCAAATCCCGGGCCAATGACCGGATATAAGTGCCCTTGCCGCATGTTACCTCAAAGCTGGCTTGATCCGCGTCCGGCATCTCGACAAGACTGAGCTTTTCGATGGTGACGGGCCGCGCCGGAAGCTCGACCGCCTCGCCTGCCCGGGCCAAATCATAAGCCCGTTCGCCACCCACCTTGATGGCCGAAAATGCCGGCGGTGCCTGCATTATCTCGCCTTCGAATTGGTTGAGTATCGCCTCGATATGGTTTCGGGATGGCCTCGCCGCCGAGATGGCCGAAATCTCGCCTTCCAGATCACCGGTGCTCCGCTCTTCCCCCCATGCGGCGGTGAACCGGTACACTTTTCGCCCGTCCATGGCCCACTGCACGGTCTTTGTCGCTTCACCCAGCGCAATCGGCAACAGGCCCGACGCCAGGGGATCGAGCGTCCCCCCATGCCCGGCCTTCTCTGCATTGAATAGCCAGCGCACCTTGGCCACCGCTTGCGTCGACGTCATTCCCAGCGGTTTGTCGAACGCCACCCAGCCGTGAACCGGCTCTCCGCGTTTTTTCATTTTTTGGGGTCGAGATCCCGCGCCACTGCGGGGCTTCTCAGCAACTCCTCGATCTTGCCGGCATAATCGAGCGCCGTATCGATGCGAAACCGAATCTCGGGCATGAATTTCATCTCGACTTTGGGCGCTACGAGGCCGCGAATGTATTTCCGGTTGCGGTTGAGCGCCTCAAGCACGGCCTGCTCCTTGCCTGAAATAAGCGAGCGCACATAGGCAGTGGCAATCTTGAGATCGGGAGACATCTGCACCTCGACGACGCTGGGATCGAGGCGTTCCAGTTCAGGATCCCCGGTTTCGCCGCGCAGAAAGATTTCCGCCAGAGCATGGCGAATCAATTCACCGGCCCGAAGCTGGCGTTGCGAGGGTCCGGCTACAGGTTTGCCAGCCATCGTTTGCCCCTTACGCCAGCTTGCGCTCTATCCGCTCCACCCGGAAGCACTCGATCACGTCGCCGGCGCGCATGTCCTGATAGCCTTCGAAGGCCATGCCGCATTCCTGGCCGGCCTGGACTTCCTTGACCTCGTCCTTGAAGCGCTTAAGCGTCGAGAGCGTGCCTTCGTGGATCACCACATTGTCGCGGATGAGGCGCACCTTGGCGCCGCGCTGAACGACGCCTTCGGTGACCTGACAGCCCGCCACCTTGCCGACCTTGGTGATGTTGAAGACCTCGAGAATTTTGGCATTGCCGAGGAAAGTCTCGCGCATTTCCGGCGCCAGCTTGCCCGACATGGCGGCTTTGATGTCGTCCACCAGATCGTAGATGATGTTGTAATAGCGGATTTCGATCCCCGCGCGCTCGGCCGCATCGCGCGCCTGGCCGCTGGCCCGGACATTGAAGCCCAGCACCACCGCCCCCGAAGCGGTTGAGAGGCCAATATCGCTCTCGTTGATGCCGCCCACCGCATAGTGGATGACGCGGGCGCCGATTTCCTCGTTGCCGATCTTCTCCAGCGCCTGGACGATGGCCTCGGCGGATCCTTGCACGTCGGCCTTGACGAGGATGGGGAACTCCTTCATCGCCCCTTCCTTCATCTGGCTCATCATCTGTTCGAGCGACGAACGGGCCGAGGTAGTTCCACGCGCATCGCGGCGCTTCCTATCGCGGTAATCGGTGATCTCGCGGGCCCGCGCTTCCGTCGGCACCACGTCGAACTGGTCGCCAGCTTCGGGTGCTGAATTGAGCCCGAGAACTTCGACAGGCGCCGAAGGGCCAGCTTCCTTAACCTGCTCGCCCTTGTCGTTGACCAAGGCACGCACCCGGCCCCAGGCGGAACCGGCGACGAAAATGTCGCCAAGGCGAAGCGTGCCGCGCTGCACGAGAACCGTGGCGACGGGACCGCGGCCCTTGTCGAGCTGGGCCTCGACCACCAGGCCACCCGCTTCACGGGCCGGATTGGCTTTGAGATCGAGCACTTCGGCTTGCAGCAGGATGGTATCGAGCAGCTTGTCGAGATTGGTGCCCTTCATGGCGGAGACTTCGACGTCGAGCGTATCGCCGCCCATGCCTTCAACGACGATCTCGTGTTGCAGCAATTCGCGACGCACCCGGCTCGCATCGGCCGAGGGCTTGTCGATCTTGTTGATAGCGACAATGATCGGCACTTCGGCGGCGCGCGCGTGGTTGATGGCTTCCACCGTCTGCGGCATGACGCCGTCATCGGCGGCAACGACCAGGACGACAATGTCGGTGGCCTTGGCGCCACGGGCCCGCATGGCTGTGAAGGCTTCGTGGCCCGGCGTGTCGATGAAAGTGATGAGGCCGCTCCGGGTTTCCACCTGGTAGGCACCGATGTGTTGCGTGATGCCGCCGGCTTCGCCCGAGACGACGTTGGTCTTGCGGATCGCATCCAGCAGCGAAGTCTTGCCGTGGTCGACATGGCCCATGATGGTCACAACCGGCGGGCGCGAGACGAGCTGTTCGTCCGTATCGGTGTCGGCGGCGAGGCCTTCGACCACGTCGGATTCCGACACGCGCTTGACTTTGTGGCCCATTTCCTCGGCGATGATTTGCGCCAGATCGGCATCGATTACGTCATTGATCGTGTGCATCTGGCCTTGTTTCATCAGATACTTAATGATGTCGGCCGAGCGTTCGGCCATGCGGTTGGCAAGTTCCTGGATGGTGATGGCTTCCGGAATGACCACTTCGCGGCTTGTCTTCTCCGTCGGTTTCTGGAAGCCCTGCGCCTTGTTCTTCATGCGCTCGGTGCGGCGGCGGAAAGCGGCGATCGAGCGCGAGCGCTCTTCATCGTCCGCCAAGGCGTTGGCAACCGTCAGCTTGCCACGGCGCTTGTCGGCATCGGCCTTGGTGCGGGTGGGGGCTGGAACCTTCACCTCGCGCTTGATGGCGCCCCCGCCTGCGGGGCGGAATGTCTTGACGCGGCCCTCGTCCTCGTCGTCATTCGTGAGCCTGCTTGAAGGCCGTGGCGCCAGCTTCTTGGCGGCTTCCTCGGCCTTGCGTTTGCCTTCCTCCTCGATCCGGTGACGGGCATCGTCCTCGGCCTTGCGCTTGGCCGCGGCCTCGCGTTCCTTGATCTCCTGCTCCTCATGGGTCGTGCGGCGCTTGGCATCTTCTTCCGCGCGCTTGCGGTCCTCGGCTTCGCGCACGCGAGCACCGGCCAGCGCCTTGTCGCGCGCCTCTTTTTCGTCAGGCGACAAGGTACGCAACACCACGCCGGGGCGAGCGCCCGGGGTTACTGCGGGCTTTGCCTGAGTGCCGGCCGGAGCGGCGACCTTGGGCTGAACCTGAAATTGCGGCTTGGCTTCCGCTGCGGGCTTGTCGTCACCGAGGCGCTTGCGCTTGGTTTCCACCACCACAATCTTCGAGCGGCCATGGGCGAAAGACTGCTTCACCTTGCTCTGCTCAATCGTGGGCCGCTTGAGGGTCAGAGTTCCGCCACCGCCCCGCTGGGCGCTGGATTTGCGATCGGTTTCGTTGGTATCGGTCATGCTTACTCTTCAGTACCCTTCAGCCCCGGCTGGGCTTCATAAATTTCAATTCGGCGGAGCGCCGTCAGGAGCTTCTGGGCCAAGCCCCCCTTGGCTACGGCAGCATGTATCACATTTGACCGGCCAAAGGCCAAATCCAATTCATCAAGATGAAAAAGACTGATCTTTTCCACCTCAGGGCCGGCCAGCTTGTCCAGTTTCCGGCGGCCATCGGCGGCGGCTTCAACGGCGTGGACGAGAATGCGGACCTTACCGTGGCTCAGCAGGTCCTCCACCTTCATGAAGCCGGTAACCGCCTCTCCTGCCTTCTTGGCTAACGACAGACAGGAAAGCGCGTTCCTTCTGAGAAGGGTGGCGACCATATCAGGCAATTCGCTGGACGCCTTGGTTTCGGCCGCAAAACCCCGGGAAAACAGGCGCTTTGTGACTGCTTCAGCCAGGCGCGCACGGTTTAGGCTGACCCAGACTCCCCGGCCCGGCAACTTGCGGGCAAGATCGGGCACCGCATCCCCGGCAGGACCGCGCACGAAGCGGATGAGCGCACTTTCATCCAGGCACTCCCGTGTCACGATGCACATGCGTGTCGCCAAGTCCGCGTCTGCCTCCATGCGTCCTCACGCTTCCGCGGGTGCTGGCGCTTCGGTTTCCGCTGGTTCTTCCACCGGCGCCTCGATCCAGCCGACTTTGACGCGGGCCGCCATGATCAGCGCGTTGGCCTCTTCGGCGGACACTTCGAGATCGGAGAAGGCGCCCTTGTGTTTGATGGTTTCGCCCTGCTTGCGTTCGGTCCAGCCGATCAGATCGTCGCTGGCGCAGCCTGCCAGATCTTCGATCGACTTGATCTCAGCTTCGCCGAGCGCGACCAGCATGGCCGGTGTCAATCCCTCGATTTCCTTGATCTCATCGAGAACGCCGAGTTCGATGCGCCTGGCATCGAGTTCCGCTGCGGCGCGCTCCAGATATTCGCGCGCGCGGTTCTGCAGTTCTTCCGCCGTCTGCTCATCGAGTCCGCCGATTGAGGCGATCTCGCGCAACTCAACGTAAGCTACTTCCTCGACCGTGGCGAAACCTTCAGAGGCTAAGAGCTGCGCCAGCGTTTCATCCACATCGAGCGTTTCGATGAAGCGTTGCGTGCGCGTGGCGAATTCCTTCTGGCGGCGCTCCGATTCCTCGGCTTCCGTCATGATGTCGATATCCCAGCCGGTGAGCTGCGAGGCGAGCCTCACATTCTGGCCGCGGCGCCCGATAGCGAGCGACAATTGCTCATCCGGCACCACGACCTCGATCCGCTCGGCTTCCTCATCGAGCACGACCTTGGTGACTTCGGCGGGAGCAAGCGCATTCACAACGAAGGAGGCGACATCGGGCGTCCATTGGATGATGTCGATCTTCTCGCCCTGAAGTTCCGCGACCACGGCCTGGACGCGCGAACCGCGCATGCCGACGCAGGCGCCAACGGGATCGATAGAGCCATCCTTGGAGCGGACCGCGATCTTGGCGCGGGAGCCGGGATCGCGGGCAACCGAGACAACCTCGACCACGCCGTCATAGATTTCAGGCACTTCCTGGCCGAAGAGGCGGGACATGAACTCAGGGTGAGTACGCGAGAGGAAAATCTGGGGCCCGCGCTGTTCGCGCCGCACATCGTAAACATAAGCGCGAATGCGGTCGCCGGGACGATAGGTTTCTCGCGGCAGCGACTCGTCGCGCCGGACGATGCCTTCGCCGCGGCCCAGATCGACGATGACATTGCCGTATTCGACGCGCTTGACCGCGCCGTTGACGATCTCGCCGATGCGATCCTTGTACTCGTCGTACATGCGCTCGCGCTCGGCATCGCGCACTTTCTGCACGATCACCTGCTTGGCATTCTGGGCGGCGATGCGGCCGAAATCGACGGGAGGCAGTGGTTCGGCGATGTAATCGCCCAGCGTTGCCGCAGGGTTGCGGCGATTGGCTTCAGCCAAGCCGATTTCAGTGGCTTCGTTCTCCACCTTTTCTACCACCAGCAACAGGCGGTTCAGCCGTGTCTCGCCGGACTTTGGATCGATCTCGGCGCGGATTTCGTTCTCAGCGCCATAACGGGCCTTAGCGGCACGGGTGATCGCATCTTCCATGGCGGCGAGCACCACGGATTTGTCGATCGATTTTTCACGCGCCACCGCATCGGCGATCTGCAGAAGCTCGATCCGGTTGGCGCTTACGGCGGGTTCAGCCATTGTCGTCACTCCTGTCAACAGTGATTTTGTCTTCATCAATTTCGGCGCCATCGGCGTAAGCATGTGTGGGCAAACGCTGTTTGGCCGCTGCAATCAATTCATCGGTCAGCACCAGATGGGCGGACGCGATGTCGGCAAACGGAACACCCACCAGCACCGGCTTGTCACCGGCCTGTGGATCGTCGATATAGAGGCGGACTTCGCCATCATGGAAACCTTCCAGCTCGCCGCGAAAGCGCTTGCGGCCTGCCACCGGCACTGCCATTTCGATCTTCACTTCATGCCCCTTCCAGGTTTCGAAGTCCGAAGACCTGACCAGCGGCCGGTCGATGCCGGGCGATGAAACTTCGAGGTGATAGCGCGTGGGCACCACATCCTCGACATCGAGCACCGGCGAGATCGCCCGGCTTACCTTCTCGCAATCGTCGATGGTGAAGGTGCCGTCCGGCCGTTCCGCCATGATCTGCAGGGTGGGACCGCTCAATTTGACGCGCACCAGCCTAAGCCCCATGTCTTGCAACAGGGGTTCGGCCAGGGCCGCGACCCTAAGAGCGGGTCCGGTTTCGCGTGTCAGCCGTGGTTCGTTCATGGTCTTTCAGGCAACAAAAAAAGCGGGTCCCGGGCTGGGACCCACTCTCATGACCGCCACCAGAAGTGGCTATGTGAGTGAACCTAAGTTGAGGCTCATATACGCTTGCCGGTCATCGATTGCAACAACCGGGAAAACGACGTCTCCTAGGAATTGTTTCACGTGAAACGGGGTTTAATTCAATGGCTTGAAAAGGCGGCGGGAGCGACATTTTGCGATGAAAATGGATGCCAAATGCAAGTGTTTTGGAGCCCATAAACTTCGCAATCATGTCCTCGGAATTGGACGACTCCCCTCCGGCAGGCAGGTTTGTGGGTTGAGTCCGAGCAAGAATCGTGTGAATAAATACACATGGATAGCCAGGAGATCATCACGGCGATTATGGCCGACGGCTGGTTCAGGGTTGGCCACAAGGGCAATCACGCACAGTTCAGGCACGAGACAAAGCCGGGCCGGTTGACAGTGCCCCATCCCAAGCACGGCATTCCCCCAGCGACGCTGCGGTCCATCGACAGACCGGCTCAAATCAAACCGGGGTGAATGCCATGGCTGAATATATTGCCCTGATCCACAAGGAGCCCTATTCGAACTACGGCGCCAGCTTTCCGGATTTTCCCGGCGCCGTCACCGCGGCGTCCACGCTGGAAGAATTGCGCATCATGGCCGAGGAAATGCTTGGCTTTCATATCGAGGGTTTGATCGAGGACGGGGAGCCGATCCCGCGCCCTACTCCACTCGATGGCATCACGGCACACCCCGATCATCGCGATGCGGTGGCGGTTCTCGCCGTCCAGGCGCCGGAAGCGGCCACGCCACGTGTGCGCATCAACATCACGGTGCCCGAGGCCACGCTGAAGCGCATCGACCGCTACGCCGCAAAGCAGGAATTAACTCGCTCCGGTTTCCTGGTCAGGGCAGCGCGACACGACATGGATGCCAAGCGGTAACGAAGAAGTCCATCCTCCGGCGGCGCAATGCGAATTCATGCGAGTTCGAGAGTTGGAATCTTGGAGACGTCGGACACGCCGAGCAGCCTCGCGATCTCTGTCTTGCTCTTGCCCGAAGCGGGCAGAACCGTTCCAGCCAATACCTTGCCGGGCGGCGTGGGCTTCCGGGTCTTGCTGCGGACAGCGGTAATCTCGGCCATGACGTCACTCCTCAATGGTATTGCTCAAAGTCAACTCGAATTGCGTCGCCTTCGAGAAACTCGAAGGTGATACACCACGGCCCGTTGAGTGCGATGAGAGACGATCTGCGTTGCACGCTTGGGGACGATCCTCTGCAAGGGAGTCAGTTTCCCGGCAGCGGCAATGGTTTGTTACTGAGCGTTCGGAGATAGCCTATTATATTCACCCGCTCCGTTTCGTTGGAGATGCCGGAAATCTCCATGAACGTGCCGGGCGTGGTCAACATTGGTCCAAACAGAAATATGTTGAGATCCTCGTAAGTCCAGACACCCTCCCAGGCCCGCAAAGGGTCAGAATAACCCTCTTCCGAAAGCGACGCCTTGTCGCGGCCCACCACGTCCCACAGGTTCGGCCCAACCTTCCGGCTTTTACCGGCTTCGTTGAAATGGCATGGGCTGCATTGACTGGAGAAAAGCGCCCGGCCTTTCTCCGCATCGGCGGCAGTCAGTCTGGCAGATATCGGCTCAGGCTTCGGCAATATTACGCCATGGGCCATGAGATAGTCGGCAACTTCGGTACGCCCATTGAATTTTGCCAAATGGATGGGAGTAATACTCGAGGCGGCGCCATCGCCACTCGATCGGGCATTGACATTGGCGCCCGCCTCGACCAGCGCTTTGACGCAATCGAGATAGCCATGCTCGGCAGCGACATGAAGGGCCGTCTTGGTCTTGAAATCCGAATTCGGGTTTGCGCCCTTTTGCAGCAGCAAAGTCACCAGTTCGATCTTGCCGTTTGCCACAGCCGGCATCAGTGCGGGACCCCACGTCGTCGGCGCATTGACATCCGCGCCCCTGTCGACAAGCAGCTTCACCGCCTCGAGATGTGCTCCATCCACCGCATAATACAACGGCGTGGCAAGTCCGTTGCTGGCATTCACATCGGCTCCCGCGTCCAGAGCAGCGGTCAGGTCAGCGACGTCGCCTTTCTTCGCGGCGTCATGAATAGCTGCCGCATGCGCCGCCGGCGGCAGAAAGGAGAACATGGCAACCAGCAGCAAGAGTTTCATGCGCATCGGTGATCTCCATTGACGTACCAAGGACAAGACAGGGCAGGGATCGATCAGTTTTAACGGAAAAGTGTTAAACGGGCAATTTGCCATCACCGGCGCCGGCAACTTAGATACACTGTCTCAAGCCCCTCGCGCCTTGCTTTGGCTTCGTAGCGTGTCTCTCTCCAGTTCTCGAATGGCTCCAGCGGATTGCCCTCCTCCATGAAGCCGCCGCCGTGGGCCGCCATATGCTGGCGGGTCCAGTCGACGTAATCAGCGATGTCGCTGGCGAAGAGGAAAATGCCGCCGGGTTTTAGGAGGCGATGGAAGTGGGCGAGGGTTTCGGCGTTGACGAAGCGGCGTTTGGCGTGGCGGGCCTTGGGCCAGGGATCGGGATAGAGGAGATAGATGCGCTCAAGCGAGGCGTCGGGCAGCGCTTCCAGCAGGTAGCGGGCATCGCCGTCGTGGATGCGGATGTTGGCGAGGCGTTTTTCTTCGATCAGGGCCAGAAGTTTTGCCACGCCGTTGATGAAGGGTTCGGCGCCGATGAAGTTTATGTCGGGGTGGAGTTCCGCCTGATGCGCCAGATGTTCGCCGCCGCCGAAACCGATTTCGAGCCAGGCCGGCGCTTTCAACTTCGTCACATCGAACCGGACCTTGGGCAGCAGTTCGGCCACCAACTGCAAATGATGAGAACGAAGCGCATGTCCCTTGCGCCGCCCGTAGAACTGGAATCGCTTAGTGTTTGTCACAGTGCGCTCTTGTCCTCGCCCCGCGTGAGCGGGGAGAGGAAGGGGCCCATCGCGTCAGCGATGGGGAGGAGAGGGGCTAACGGTGATTTCAAATTACTTGTTCTAGCATTGCTCAGGAAGAGTGAGCCTCGGGGCGGCGCAAACGCCAGATATAATCCGTTGGCCCCTCTCCTACCCCATCATGCTTCGC
>JBKKDI010000148.1:0-12829 GCA_046708645.1 Aestuariivirga sp. | reverse complement strand
GCCTCAAGGCTTGCTCTTGCAGAGCCCCAGATCGCACGGTTTCCTAAGTTTGCCGCTGGGGTTGTTTAGCCATTGAAGGCGCTTGGGTCCTAGTGCCCAAGGGTCTCACCCGAAGCTCCCGGAAGTTGGACGTAACGTTTCGTTCAACCCGCGAGACGCCGCATCCACCCCATCCAGATCACCGTCGCGAACAGGACCCCTTCCGGAGTGGACAATTCCCCCACTATCAAATCTAAAAACCTATGTCAAGGAATATTTTCTATAGCTCACGAGATACAATTTCAGCCTTCCATCACTTCCTTCACCTTCTCGACCAGTTGCTTGAGCGAGAAGGGCTTGGGCAGGAAGGCGAAATCGGTCTGGCCTTCAAGGTCCTTCTCGAATTCATCGCCCGGATAGCCGGAGACGAAGATCACCTTGGTCTTGACCCCGCGCTTGCGCAGTTCCCGCAACAGGGCCGGTCCATCCATTTCCGGCATGACCACGTCCGATAAAATGAGTTCAAAACCCTTGCTGTCCTTGGCATAGACAGCCAAAGCGCTTTCGCCCGAATCGGCCTCCACGACCGTATAGCCGCGCGAGGTTAGCGCCCTGACCGCGAAGGCCCGCACCGCGTCTTCGTCCTCGACCACCAGGATGCGGCCCTTGCCCGTATAGTCGGCCCGTTTGGGCGCCGCCACGGATGCCGGCACTTCCTCGATCACCGGTGCTGGATAGTGGCGCGGCAGATAGATGCGGAAGGTCGTGCCTTTGCCGGGAGCGCTATCGCAGAAGATAAAGCCCCCCGTCTGCTTGACGATGCCGTAGACGGTGGAAAGCCCCAGCCCCGTGCCCTTGCCCACGTCCTTGGTGGAGAAGAACGGCTCCCAGATCTTGTTCACGATTTCCGGAGCGATGCCGGAACCCGTGTCGGTGACCTCGGAGGCCACATATTCGCCCGCGGGCATCAAATCGGCCTTGACTGAGCGCGAGTCCTCCTCCGAGACATTGTAGGTTCGCACCGTCAACGATCCGCCATGGGGCATCGCATCGCGCGCGTTGACCGCGAGGTTGATGATGACCTGTTCGAACTGGTGAATGTCGACGAGCACCAGCCCCAAGTCCCGCCCATGGCTGATCTTCAGTTCCACTTTTTCGCCGAGCACCCGGCTCAGCAAATTGTCGAGGTCCGACATGGCTTCGGTCAGCGAATGCACCTTGGGCTGCAACGTCTGGCGCCTGGAGAAGGCGAGCAACTGCCGCACCAGATTGGCGGCGCGGTTGGCATTCTGCTTGATGCTCATGACATCGGCAAAAGCGGGATCCGTGGGCCGCATCTTGGCCAGCAGCAGGTCGGCGAAGCCGATGATCGGCGTTAGCACATTGTTGAAGTCATGGGCGATGCCCGAGGCGAGTTGGCCCACGGCCTGCATCTTCTGGCTCTGGGCGAGTTGCACTTCCAGCGCCCTGCTCTCGGTTTTGTCGGCGGCAAAGACAATGGCCGTGCCATCGCCCGCGGCCAGGTGCGTAAAGGCAAACTGGACCGCGCGTGGGCTGGTTCCAGCGATCGTAACATCGATATTGGCGAGGTCAGCCTCCCCTGCTATGGCCCGCGCCAAGGCGGCGTCCAGGGACTGGCGCTCAGCCTCTGCCACTGCGGCGGCGAGCTTGGCGCCGCGCCGCACCTGCGGTGACAGTTCGAGAAAGGCCGCATTGGCCTGGCGCAATATGCCCTCCCCATCGATCTCGGCCACGCCGAAAGGTGCTGCGTTGATGAAGCGCGCCAGGCGAAGTCCCGCCACGCTATCGGTCACTGCCCCCACTGTCATGCCGCGCGGCACCACCAGCGAGCGCGACGGCAATGGCTTTGCCTGGGAATCGAAATCGATGCGGTGAATGATGTGGGCCGGAAACGCCTTGCCGTTGCCATCGCGCAAATCGAGATCGAAGTTTTCGGTAACCGATCCCCCCGCTTGCGGTGCGATTCCCGAAAGCAGCCGGGCGCCGCCAACGCCCACGACTTCCGCCAGCGTCAATCCCCCGTTTTGCGATTGCGCCACATCAAGGCCGAGCCAGCCGGCCAGCGTTGCGTTGAGATAGTCGATGCGGCCACCGGGTAGAGTCGAGAAAAACCCCGCCGGCGCATGGTCGAGATAGGTGATGATAAACTGCAATCGCGCAAACGCCTGCTCCTGGCGCGCCCGGTCGGTGCTGATGTCTTGCAGCAGCCAAAGCCGGTAACCGCGCGTACTGTCGAGCACCGCGGGCGCCACCTTGATGCGGAGCCACACCGTCCGTTGGGCATCGGCACCCGGCGCTGAAGAGCCCGCGGGGATGCGAATCTCGCGCTCTTCGGAGCGCCCTTCCTGCACGGCCTGCGCCAGTTGGTAAATCGGTTCGGCGAATTCGGGATAGCCCGCGTAGAGAACATCCATGCCCACGAGGCGCCCTGCTCCCGCTTCCGAGGCAAGCTTGATGAAGGGCCCATTGGCATAGGCCGCACGTCCCTTGGCGTCGGTCACCACCAGGGGATCGCCCACCGCATCGGTCAGGCCGTCGAGAAACGCCCGCTGCCGCGGCATGCTGCCGAAATGCACAAGCCCAGCGCCTATGCCGAACAGCGTGAAGAGGCCGACCGCGGCGGCGGCACCTCCGGCGAACAGCAGCCAGAGAGGTGCAGCCGCCTTGAGGATGAAGGCCGCCGATGCCACTGTAACGGCCACGAAGAGCGCCAGAAAAAAGGTCAGCACGGTCTTGCGGCGGCCACCGGCGCCCGCCAAATCCCCCGCCCCGCCCTTGCTCGTCATGAACCGTCCGCGCGCCCCGAATCACGGGGCAGTATAGGCGATTTGATTCCGCGCGGAATCGCCTGAAATCCGGCCGCCAGCGCCGCAGCACTGGTCTGGACAAATCCCGCAACCGAGGCCATGCTGGCCTGGTTCCTGTTGGATCGAAATCCGCCAACGGCAAACACAATCGACAGGCAGCGTGAATTCCGATGGACATCATCGCCCCGTACACCGATTACATCATCGCAGCGTTGGTCGGCGTGGCCCTGCTGATCCTGCTGTTGCTCATATGGCGCGCCTTCAGCCAGCGCACGCGCGGCCGCCGCGGCCAGCGGCTCGGCATCAGCGAGTATCAGGAACTTGACCAGACCCGCCGGCTGGTCCTTGTCCGCCGCGACAATGTTGAGCACCTGGTGCTGATTGGCGGCCCCACGGACATCGTGGTGGAATCGGGAATCGGCGTTGCCGCCAACCCCGTTTACGCCCCGGCTTCCGAACAGCCCGCCGAAATGATCAACCGCCCGATCATCATGCGCTCAGCGCCGCGCGCTCCGGTGTTCGGCGACCGCCGCATGCCAACGTTGCGAACCGTCGAGCCTGACGAACCGCCGGTCAACGCACCCCGCGCCCGCGATCCCGAAGAGCAGTAGGCGTCAGCGCTCTCACGTGTCATCGCCGCATTCATTGCGGCGACCCATCCTGCCGTTGCTCTGGGGTCTAAACCTTTGCTCCATGGGTCCCCGGAACAAGTCCGGGGATGACAAAATGTGGTGAGGGATTTAAGCCGTGGGTTCTGATGCCGCCCCGCGCTCAGCCATGAAGCGGTCGAACTCTTCCTGGTCCTTGGCGCGGCGTAGTTTCTCGACAAAACCGCTAAAAGCCCGCTGCTCTTCATCGAGCTTGCGGCGCTCTTCCTCAAGACGCTGAAACTGGGCGCGGCGGTAGTCATCGAACGCAGCATTGCCGGTCTGCGAGAATCCCGCCGTGCGGTAGTTCTTCCAGCTGCCGAAATCCGGTTTCTTGAAGCCACTCCACGGCGCCTTGGCTTCGGCAGCGCCCCGCCACATCTCGCCGTTCTTCCATTTCAGGAAAAGCGCCAGAAGGCCAAGCGGCCAGAATATGACAAAGCCCGCCACCATGGCGCCGATCTCCCAGACCGACCACGGATTGCGGGCAAACCGGCCACAGCCACCGCGCTGCGTGCCTTCTTCGTAGGTACCTGACGCGGATGCGTTCATGCTGGCTCCCTCCACTTGGTTGACGGAGAACAGATAGGAAGGCACCCTCTGACTTCAATGGCAAATCGGCATGCCTTGCAGTGCGGCGCGGGACTGCTTACTGCATAGATGGAAAAGGTTGTCGCAGCGGACAGGAAATGGGGAAGTGACTCCGTTCAGCCTACAATTACTCGGTGACTTCCGGGCGCGCGACGGCACCGGCCGCGAAATCCCGATTTCATCCAAGAAATCCCGCGCGTTGCTGGCGCTCGTGGCGCTGTCGCCCAATCGATCGATGCCGCGCGAACGGCTCGCGGCACTCCTGTGGAGCGATCGCGGCGAGGCGCAAGCCCGCAGCAGCCTGCGTCAAACATTGACGGTCCTGCGCAAGGAACTGGCCGAAACCGGAAACGCATTTCTCCTCGCCGATGACGAAAAGGTGGAATTGCAACGGGACAGCATCGGCATCGACGCCATGACTTTTCTCGACCTCGCCGCCTCGCATGATGCAACGGCCCTGCGGCAGGCCGCGGACCTCTATCGCGGCGAACTCCTCGCCGACACGTTTATCACCGATCCCGCCTTCGAGGAGTGGATCGCAGCCGAGCGCCGGCGCTTTCGCGGCGTGATGTCGGCAGCTCTTGAACGGCTGATTCCCAAGGAGGGCGTGGACCAGCGAGTGCCCCTGGCCAAACGCCTGGTGGACCTCGATCCGCTGCGGGAATCATCCCACCGCATCCTGATGCAGGCCCATGCCGACGCTGGTGATCGCGCCCAAGCTCTACAGCACTACGCAATTTGCCGCGACCTGTTGAAGGCGGAACTGGGTATCCAGCCCGGCAAGGAGATCGAACAGTTACGGCAGCAACTCCAGTCCGCGGATATTCCGGCACAGCCTGCGGCGGCGGCCTCTGGCGTTGCTGCCCATGGAAGACCATCGATTGCGGTGTTTCCCTTCACCAATCTGAGCGGCGACCCCGGCCAGCAATATCTCAGCGACGGCATCACCGAAGACATCATCATCCAGCTTGCGCGTTTCAAGGAACTGCAAGTCACGGCGCGCTCGGCCGCCTTCCGGTTTCAGGGCAGCGATATCGAAAGCGGCGAGGCGGCGCGCGCGCTTGGAGCGCGATATGTCGTGAAGGGCACGGCCCGGAAGAACGGGACACGGCTGGTCATCTCCTGTCAGCTTCTGGAAGGTGCGACGGAGAACCTGCTGTGGGGCGAACGTTACGACCGCGAGGCAGCGGATATCTTCTCGGTCCAGGACGAGGTGGTGGCGCGGATCGTGACCGCATTGGGCGGGCGGGTGGTCACCGAGGGCGCTTCATCGGCTCACCGCATGCCGACGGAGAACTGGTCGGCCTACGATTACTTCCTCAAGGGCCGCGATCTGTGCAACGCGGGCAAGGAGGAAGCCTCCGGGCCGTTCTTCGCCAAGGCGGTCGAACGCGATCCGGACTTTACGTTAGCCCATGCATGGCTGGCCATCGGCCTGCTCGGAAAATTCTGGTTCACCGCCGACCGGGCATTCCTGGAACAAGCACTCGTCAGCGCGGAACGGGCACTGGCGCTCGATCCCAACGAGGCGATGGCTCACCACGCCATCGGCACGGTCCTGAACTACATGGCCAAATTTGACCGGTCCGGCTATCATTTGCGCCGGGCGATAGAACTCAACCCGCTCGAAGGGAATGTCAGCACCGATTACGCCAACCTCCTCCTTCATACCGGCCGCGATGCGGAAGCCCTCGCGGTGATCGAGGACGTGCTGCGGCGCGATACCTACCCGCCACCGTGGATTCGCTACATTCACGGCAAAATACTCTTTTTCAGCAAGCGTTTTGACGAGGCCATACGAGCCCTCGACAACGGCTCGATCTACACCTACCGCGCCCATGGCTATTTGGCGGCGGCCCACGCTATTGTTGGAAACCTCAATGAAGCCCACCGCCATGTGGGCCTTATGAAAACTGCCAACCCAGATATCAGCTTAGAAGCCTTTGCCGTGACAATGCCATTCGCCGATCCCGCGGCGCTGGATTTCTTTCACGACGCATTGCGCAAGGCCGGCTTCGACGGTTAGCATTTGTCAAAATCCAAGCCAGGCAGTACCGGTCGAAAGGCCAATCATCAAGGCGATCACGGCCAGCGCCGCGCGCCGTGCGGTGCGGTCTTGGCCTGACCGGGCGGGAGGCTGTTCCCACGGGTTTTCGCGGCAGCGCAAAGTGTAAGCGGACGCGTATTCATCGAGCAGATCGAAGCGCATTGTCATGGTCCTTGCTCAAGAGTGCCGTGAGAGGCGGCGATAGAGCGCTTCCTGGGCATCATCTGGCATCAGGTGAAACTGGCTCAGGCCGATATCGGCAAGCATGTGAGGGTCGCGCGCGCGCAGCACCGCCATGTCGCGGGCCATGCGCTGACGGAAACGGATGGTTTCGGCGAGATTGCGGATCGTGGCCGACAGGCGCACGACGATGGGGGCGGCAGGTGCGTGTCCGGTGTTGATCGATTGTAACGTGGTCATGGCAATCTCCCTCTGGTCCCTTTGCCGGCGCGCCGGAGTATCCGGTTGCATCTGACATCAAAACCATAGGAGGGCCGCCGTGAGGCCCGCGTGAAGCCCATGTCAGCCCACCGTCAAAAGAAGCGGGATGGGCGTCAAAAATCGCGTCAACGGCGGATATTGCACATTCACGCGGGACTGCTTAGTGCTGCCATGCAACGCCTTTTGACGGAGCCCCAATGCGCCAGCACAAGATCGCCATGCTCACCGCCGGGGGCCTGGCACCGTGCCTCTCCTCCGCCGTGGGCGGCCTCATCGAACGCTATACGGAATTAGCTCCGGGGGCTGAGATGATCGGCTATCTCGCCGGCTACAAGGGCCTGCTGCTGGGCAATTCGATCCCGGTTACGCCGGAGGTGCGGCGTGGCGCTTTCGTGCTGCACAAGCATGGCGGCACACCGCTCGGCAACAGCCGCGTGAAGCTCACCAACATGGCGGACGCCGTGAAGCGCGGACTGGTGAAGCAAGGCGAAGAACCGCTCGCCGTCGCCGCCAACCGGCTGATAAAGGACGGCATCACCATTCTTCATACCATCGGCGGCGACGATACCAACACAACCGCTGCCGATCTCGCGGCGTATCTGGCGAAGAACGGCTATGACCTCACCGTGGTCGGCCTGCCCAAGACCGTCGACAACGATGTGATCCCCATCCGTCAGACGCTCGGCGCCGCAACCGCCGCCGAGCAGGGTGCCATCTTCTTCGCCAATGTGGTGAACGAGCAAAGCACATCGTCGCGCCAACTCATCATTCATGAAGTCATGGGCCGCAACTGTGGCTGGCTCACGGCGGCGACGGCGAAGGCTTGGCGCGAAAAACTGGATACCCTGGAATTCCTGCCTTCATTCAATTTGAGCAAACGCCAGAAAGACATTGACGCAATTTATCTCCCTGAGATGGCAATCGACATCGCCGAAGAAGCAACGCGCCTCAGGAAAGTGATGGATGATAAGGACAGCGTCACTATTTTCGTGAGCGAGGGCGCTGCCGTGGCCGAGATCGTCAAGGAAATCGAATCCAGGGGTGACAAGGTCGAGCGCGATGCCTTTGGTCACGTGCGGCTCGACACGGTGAAAGTCGGCGACTGGTTCGGCAAGCAGTTCGCCAAACAGATCGGCGCCGACAAGACGCTGGTGCAAAAATCCGGCTACTTCGCCAGATCCGCCGCCGCCAACACCGCCGACCTCGATCTCATCCGTTCCATGGTGCATATGGCGGTGGACTGTGGACTGAAGGGCATATCCGGCGTCATCGGCCACGACGAGGAACGCGGCAACGAACTCCGCGCCATCGAATTCACCCGCATCAAGGGCGGCAAGCGTTTCGATATTAAGACGAAATGGTTCGCGGAAATGTTGGTGGAGATTGGGCAGGCCTAGCCTATCGTAATATCCATTTCACTGCTGCCGCCGGGGCCCTTGCGCTCCTGGATTTCCACGGTCTCGCCGTAGTGCTTGGCCACACCTTTGATGATACCCTTCGCCACCGCCGACATCTGGCGCCACGAGTTGTAATTGAATTTCAGCTTGTTAGGCCCCGTCTTTTTGAACTTCAGGCGCGGCGGTTGGGCGCCTGGACTCTTGAGACGAACCGCCTTGTGGATTGTCTCTTCCGTATGCAGGAGCATTTCCATCGTTTTCCAGGTGGGCTTGGTCATCGACCCATAGGTGCTCATCAGGGCGGGAACGATGAACTCGCCAAAACTTTCGAGAATGTCGTCCGCCGGCATGCCTGTGAGTTTGGAGGCCGCGCCAACGATGGCGGCCGCTTCCTCATCCGCATTGGTGGTATTGGACAGATACACTTTGCTGCCAAGCCCTGCTTCCTTGAGGACAGCTTTCCAGGCGTCGGCCCCGTGTGCGGTTTCAACGAATTTTTTCAGCTCAGAGTGAATTATTCCGTGCATGTGGAATCTCCCGTCGAAAGGCTTAGCAGGTTGCCTCCACTAAGTACATTCTGGGCGTCACATTTCCGCCGCGAGCGCGATTGAGTATCGCTTGCGGACGGCGTAGCATCGATACATGGCACGGCAGCTTTTCCTGGTTTTTCTGGCGGCTTTCCTGATTCTGGCCCAGTCCAGCCACGCGGACGAGCCCAAGGTCATGAGCGCCCGCGAACTGGCCGAGCTTCGCCGGCTCGTCAACCCGCAAGACCATATCGCCATCGTCTTCATCCCCGGCATTCTTGGTTCCAAGCTCACCGTCGACGGCAAGGAAGTCTGGGGCGGGGTATTCAATTTCGAGCCGGAGCTCGTCTACGATCCGGCGAAACCAGCCTCGGCCGAGGTCTTCGACAAGGTCGAAGTCAACGCCATCGTGAAGAAGTTCGGCTTCAACGTCTATGGCAACGCCATCCAGGATCTGCGCGACCAGTTCACCGATGCCAGCACCGAAGTCTTCGTCTTTGCCTATGATTGGCGCCAGTCCAACACGGTGAGCGCGCGCCAGCTGAATGAACGGTTCTGCGCCATTGCGGAGGAGAATGGCAAGGGCGGCGGCCGCACCAGCTTCATCGTGGCGGCCCACTCCATGGGCGGCATCGTGCTCAAATACTGGCTAGGCAATTATTGGGACAAGGGCGGCGACTGCAAGGGCTTCAAGCTCAAGGACAAGGCCCAGGTCGAGCGCCTGTTCTTCCTGGGCACCCCCCATGTCGGCGCCACCAAATTCGTCGAGTCGCTGATCGACGACTACAAGCTGGGCGAGGGCAACGAATGGTTCGGCCGGCTGCTGGCGTCGGGCCTCAACAAATATGGCGCCTCGTTTGAAAGCGTCTATGAACTGCTGCCCATCTTCCAGTCGGAGCGCTGCCGGCTGGCGACAGCCAATGGCGCCAGCCTGCCTCAGTACATCTTTATGAAGGTCGACGCGAAACCGCGCTCCATCGACATTTTCGACAGGCGGCGCTGGCGCGATCTCGGGATCCCGAAGCAACTGCCGCCGCTGCCGGAAGGCGAGAACTATTATGAAACCTTCCTGCCGCGCCAGCTCGGCCGGGCGGAGGAAATGCTGTGCGGCATGATGCAATCGGGCTACGGCAGCCAGTCGGTGAATTCGGTGTTCTTCTATGGCCGGGCAGGCATGCCCACCACAATCGATGCCATCGTGCTGACGCGCTACCGCAATTCGACGATCTATAGCAAGACGTCGAGCGTCAAGCACAATCCCGATGACGTGGTGATCGAGGAACGCGCCACCGGCTATGGCGACGGCACCGTGCTGGAAGACGTGGCGGGAGCCGTAGGCATGGTCGACCCGCAGCAAGCCCACATGAGCCAGTTCGTGCATGCAAGCCTGCCCGACGATCCGAGTTTCCGCAAGCAACTCGACTGGACGATCCTCCGCACCAAGGCGGCGCAAGTGCAAAAGGGCGCGGCCAGGCCCGATGGCCTCAAGCGCGTGATGAGCTATATGGCGCGCAACCGCGTGCGCTTGCCCGATGGCGAGGACGCCGTATTCGTTGGGCGGGACGCGGTGGCGACTTGGGCCGCGGCAACCAATCTCGCGGCGTTTCCCGATCGGCAGCCGATACCCGCCGATCGAGCCTGGGCGGCGAACAACCGCGGGCACGCCCTGATCGTGGAGCGCGATTTCACTTCCGCCGAGATCGTCATGCGCGATGCGGCAGAAAAACTTCTGGCCGAGCCCCGCAAGGATCGCGCCCTCGCCGCCAAGCTTCTCAACAACTACGGCTGGGCGCTGTTGCGGCTGGGCCGTTTCGACGTGGCGGAGAAATGTCTCCGTGCCGCCGATGTGGCAGGTAACTCGCGGGCACGCCTCGGTCTTACGCAAATCGCCGGGCAGAGGAATGCCATGAAGCAGTTCGGCCGTGCCGCCATACTTCTGGAAAATGTGCAATGAGGCTTGCTGGGCCTACGCCGCGTGGCGTTTGGAAATCCGGCCGTTGTCCCTCGCGCGCTCGGCAAGCTGGTTAACAGTCGGATGATAGTCATAGCGATCAAGCAATTTTTCGCAGAATTCCTGGTCGGCCGCCGTCATTTCCTCGGCATAGCCGCCGATGATTCCCCGCCTGACGGCCATCTCATTATCATTTTCACTGCCCGGGCTGAAAATTTTTCCATAACGTGCGTGCAGTTCGCCTGACTTTTCACGGTGTCTCATTTGCTCGAACGTCTGCTCGGCGACGACCTTGGACAGGGCCTGCGGCCCAGATATCCTGCATCGCAAGAAACTGACGACGCGGGTGAGCTCGGTCTCAGTGTTGCGCCTCAAATCCTCATAACGAGTTGTTGCAAAATCCTTGAACTGGTCCTGTGCGCGCAGCCAACCGAGGTTGAAAGCGATAAGGCGCTCGAAACCCCAAAAAGGGTCGCGTATGAAACTGGAGAGATCGCCTTTCCACTTTCCCTTTCGGACATAGTGGTGATAGTGCGATACAACGACGTCAAGCGGATCCCGTAGCATCAACAGTCCTGTTTTCCCGGTATTCCGGAATGTCGAGGCAGACAGTGCCGGGGCTATCCAGATGAAGTTTTTTTACTCCACCGTGGGAAAAACGCGGGCTGATTGAGAGCTCGTGAAGCATCATAAGCAGCCAAGTGCGTCCAGATCTTGGATAGGATACGATTACGGCGCCACGGCTTTTCAGGATGACCATATTCATCAAGCGCCGCAGATTGAAATCGGTGCGCCATCTGGTCTCGCTAGCATGCATGGGCAGCGTCAACTCCTGTTCGCCATGGGATATGATAATAATGCATCACGCTGTTCGGGTCGATTAGATCGTCAATCTCTACGGGGCCGATTAACCCGAATGAAGCCAAGCGGACGTTGCCTAGCACATTACAGTCACGCTTCAAGCGCCGCTTTTTGAATGCCGGCTGTGGCCCAGGCCGGATGGCCTTTGATGCGAAACCTGCGGTCACCGAAGGGAGTTCCGGAAGTGTATGTCAAGGTAATCAGGATACGAATGCCGCTTGTTGGCTTGCCGCCACGATGATAGCCAATGGTATCCGCAAGAATCATGGTTTTTGCCGGGCCTGTGCATTTTCAGCCAAGAGTCCGCTGGAAATGTCCGATGCATTTCGTCATCAGTAATTCTCTTGATATCCTTGTGTTCCGGGACTTTGCCGGCTCCGTCACTGAAAGGATGGGTCTTGGGAATGTAAGAAAACGGGCCGCGAGACATATCGACATCGGCGAGATAGATAAACACCTTTATCAATTTCAAATCCTCGGGATCCCGGTGCCAGAGTTGCGACTCCATCGGCTGATCCTTGGTCGGGAAATTCAGCCGCGCCCCGATCGTGAACAGCTGCGGCCAAAGCCCCAAATACCCTGATACGATTTCAAGGAGCTTTTTGTCCAAGGCCAATCTAACCAATGGACTGTCTGGACTGTGTTCCTGTTCCGATGAAACAAGATTCACCAGGAACGATTTTTTGTCTTGAGCAGTGCCCTTGGCGATTTTGTCGCGCACCTCATGGTGATGACTGGCGTCCAATACCAACTTGGCCGCTTCAGCAAGCGCCTGCTGGCCATCCTCGCTCAAAAACTGATCGCTTGCACCTACAATAATTCCCTGCTCTGTGATCTGCCGCACAATCTTCGGGGTGTCTGAATGCTCACTCGGAGTGGATCGTGCCAACCGGCTGCGTTTCCGGTTGGCGACATCGCGCCACCAATAAAAAAGTGCGTTCAGATTCGTGAGGGCTCTACGGCCGTAAAAATATTTCAGAAGAAATTGCACCGATGACCCTCCTAGTTCGCCCCACATTAGGGCGGTTTTATTTTTTTTGGCAAGGGCTGGATCTCGATCAACACCGGCATGGACGGGTAGCGAAATGTAAAAGTCATGGTCTTGGTGGGCGCAGTAGGACTCGAACCTACGAACCGCTGATTAAGAGATTTCGGCTCACCGAATTCAGGAAGTTTCACAAAGCATCAAACCCCATGAAAATCGGTTATTTGCACTGATATACTCGCTTATTTTGGTAGCAGACCAGATCATAAAACTCCATAATATATCTTCCCATGGTCTTCCCAGCTTTCCAAGGAGTGCGTCATGAGCGGATACCAGGAGGGCGAGGCTCCATCTGCGCAAAACAACGCGTACTCAGGTTTGTGTGATGATCAGTTATACTGGGGGCGGACTGCCGGGATAAGACCTTCTGGCCGAACCAGAAGCACTGCGATGACACCCGACAACACCATCGCGTCCCGATAGGGCGCCAGCGCTGACGGCAGGGTCGCCTGCAAGAGAACCTCGATCACGCCCAACAGGAAACCTCCCGCGACAGCGCCCGGCAAGCTCCCCAG
>JBKKDI010000147.1:0-3898 GCA_046708645.1 Aestuariivirga sp. | reverse complement strand
TTTCGAGCAGCACCTCGCCTTTGACGCGTTTCTTTTCCTTGGCCATCATTTAAGTCCGCTTGTTCTGTGCAGGAACCAGTCGACGACGAAATTCACCGCAACGGTCAGCAAAGCGATCGCCGCCGCCGGGTAAAGGGGCGCAGGGTTGCCGAAGGTAATCAGCGTCTTGTTCTCGGCCACCATCGAACCCCAATCGGCTGTCGGCGGCTGGATGCCGACCCCCAGGAACGACAGGGCCGATATGGTGAGGAACACAAAGCAGAAGCGCAGGCCGAATTCGGTGATGAGCGGCGGCAGGATGTTGGGGACGATTTCCTTGAATACGATCCAGCTCATCTTCTCGCCGCGGAGCTTGGCGGACTCCACATAATCCATGACGACGACATTCAATGCCACGGCGCGCGAAAGACGGAACACCCGGGTTGAATCGAGCAAGGCGAGAATGACGACAAGATTGACCAGGCTTTTGCCGGCCACGGCCAGCATCATCAGTGCAAAGATCAATACCGGAATGGCGAGAAAGGCATCGACCACGCGCGAAACGCCCTGATCCAGCCAGCCGCGCTTCAATGCCGCTAGCACGCCGAGGGTGCCACCGAACATAAAGGATATGAGCGTGGTAATGAGGGCTATGCCGATGGTGTTTCGCGCGCCATATATCAGGCGCGACAGGAGATCCCGGCCGATCTGATCGGTACCCAGCCAATAGTCCGCCGACGACCATTGATAAGCCTTGCCCACGACCTCGGCTTCGCCGTAGGGCGCCAGCCATGGCGCAAAAACCGCGAATATCGCATAGATCAGAATGACGACCATTCCGAACCAAGCACTGATCGGCGCGGTTTTGAGAGTGCGCACAGCATTTTGATAGGCGGTGCGCCGCGCCTTGATATTGCGGAGAGGTACTGCTGATGTTGCGTTCATTTTGGATACAACAATCTTGGGTTGGTGATGATGGAAACGATATCGGCGAGGAGATTGAGGATGATATAAGTCGCCGCAAAGATCAGGGCGCAGGCCTGAACCACCGGCATGTCGCGGCTGGCGACGGCATCGACCATCATCTGGCCGATGCCCGGGTAAACAAAGACAACCTCAACGACGACGACACCGACAATGAGATAGGCCATGTTGAAAGCGATCACCGTGGCGATGGGCGCCCAGGCGTTGGGCAGCGCATGACGCCGGATGACGTCGGACTTGGATACCCCCTTCAATTGCGCCATCTCGATATACGGACTGGACAGCAAGTTGATAATTGCCGCCCGCGTCATGCGCATCATATGGGCGACGATCACCAGGGTCATGGTCAAGGCGGGCAACGCCGCCCGGGTCAGATGTTCCAGGAACGGCGTATCGGCGCTGACTGTTGAGAGCGGCGAAAGCCATCTGAGCTGGATGGCAAAGACGAACATCAGTACGTAGGCCACAAAAAATTCCGGCAAGGCAATCGTCGTCAACGTTACGGAGTTGACGATCCGGTCAAACCAGGAATTCCGGTAAAGTGCCGCCATCGCACCTAAGAAGAGCGAAAGCGGAACTGCGATGACGGCGGCCATGGCAGCCAGAAAAAACGTGTTGTAAAGCCTGGGAGCGATGGTGGCCGATACATCGCGCTTCATACTGCCGCTCAGGCCCGAATATGAGGCGCCGAAGTCGCCTTGCAGGGCGTTGCCAATCCATTCGAAATAACGAACGACGGCGGGACGGTCCAGCCCAAGTTCCTTCTTGAAGGACTCTATCGTTTCCGGCGTTGCCCCCTGACCCAAAATATTTTCGGCATAGCCGCCGGGCAAAAATTCCAACGAAGAAAAAATAATTACAGACACCGCAAGCAGCGTCAGCGCGCCGAGCCCCAGGCGTTGCAGAACAGTTCTCACAACTGGATGCATTCTTCCCCTCCCCGACGGGCTCTTTTCGGCCCCTTTATTCTGACAGTAGCATATCCTAAAGCATCGCCACAAAAAAACCACGCTCAAGGTTGCGACGAATCGTTGCGCAAGAGCGACTAAAGAAAAAGCCCCGCCATTTTCTCGGCGGGGCTTCGCAATCGCTAACCGGCGTTCACGGAATTAAGCCATCCACCAACGTTCGGTCATGTAGCCGCCGTCGCTGTCTTGATCCGAGTTCAGTTCGCCGTGGGCCACAGCCGTGTTCAAGGCACCGACGAAGTTGTAGAACATCAGCACGACCTGACCGCCCTCGTCATGGACGATTTGCTGGGCTTCGGCATACATGGCCGCGCGCTTGGCTTCATCGAGTTCAACTCTGGCCTGAACCAGAATTTCATTGAAGCGTGCGTTCTTGAAATGCGTGTCGTTCCATGCGGCGTCGGCTGCAAGCGAAATAGTCAGCATCATGTCGATGGTTGGCCGGCTGCCCCAATAGCACATGGACCAGGGCTTTTTCAGCCAAACGTTGGACCAATATCCGTCGTCGGGCTCGCGGATCACGTTGATCTCAATGCCCGCGGCCTTGGCGTGACTTTGCATGAGCAGCGCCGCATCCATTGCGCCGGCGAAAGCGGCGTTCGGCGGACAAGAGAAATCGACCTTTAGATTCTCGATGCCGGCTTCCTTCAGAATGGCCTTGGCTTTTTCCGGGTCGTAGGTGTGCTTAGGCTCCGGATCGATGGCGTATTTCATCGACGAGCCGATCGGATTGTCGTTGCCCGGCTTGCCGTATCCATACAGCACCTTGTCCACCAGTTCCTGTCGGTTGATGGCGTATTTGATGGCTTTCCGCACCGCGGGATTATCGAAGGGCGGCGCATCGGTGAGCATGGGTGCTGTGTAAGGCGTCGGTCCGCTCTGGTTATAGATTTCCGTGTTCGGCGCGTTCTTCAGCATGTCGATCGTCTTGAGGTCGGCGCGGTCGATGAAATGCACTTCGCCCGAGAGATAGGCGTTCGTGCGCGCGGCGACATCGGAAATCGTGAGCAACTCGATGGCGTCAAACCAGGTGTCCTTGAAGTAGTTCGGGTTGCGTTCGCCAACGAGCTTGACGCCCGGCTCGTATGACTTGAGAACATAGGGTCCGGCGCCGACGCCCTTCTCCCATTCGATCTTGCCCTCCGTCGAGGGATACATCGAAAGGTGATAGTCGGTGAAGGCGAAAGGAAGTTCCACGTTGCCCGCGCTCATTTCCACGACAACGGTGTTGGGGCCGTCGGCTTTGATGCTCGATATGCCTGCAAGGTATTCCTTCGCCGGCGATTTCGAGTCGGGGCCGATATGATAGTTGACTGTAGAAACAACGTCGGAGGAGTCGAGCGTCTTGCCGTTATGGAAGGTGATTCCCTTGCGGAGCTTGATCACCCATTTCTTGGCGCCATCGGACGGTTCGAAGGATTCCGCGACATGCATGGTCACGTCGCCTTTGGGATCGAGCTGAGTGAGCGGCGCGCCAAAAGTGGATTTGCCAAACTGGAAGTTGAAGCCGTTGGTCCATGTGGCGGGATCGAGAGAGTCGGTCGTGGAGCCATGTCCATGACCAGACTTGAAGGTGCCGCCCTTCTTGGGTTCGGCGCGGGCGGCGGTCACGAACATTTTGTTCGCGGCGGCCACGGTGATGCCGGATGCAATTGCAAACTGGATAAAGTCGCGGCGTGACAGCTTGCCCTTGCTTACGGCTTTCTGAGCAAGCTTAAGCTTGGTTTCAAATTCGGTCATTGTTTCACTCCCTGGTGACCAAAATAAAATAACTGGTGGATGCAGGCGGGGTGCCGTCCGGCCTATCCTGTGCCGTGCCAACACGCCATGCCGACCCCATTGTTTTTCTTGTTGCGGATGGCTGGAAAACCGCCCCTTAGTTCAAGCTGGAGCGGCCTTCTGTTTCGTCAATGGCAGATCAGAGCCGGACTGGCAAGTTAATTTCACCTCGCAGCGAAATATTAAAT
>JBKKDI010000146.1:0-3812 GCA_046708645.1 Aestuariivirga sp. | reverse complement strand
CCAGCGTCCACTCCGTCATGGCCGCCACGCTATCAGCAATGGCAGTCGCCGTCATCACGAGCTATGCTAGGCCATTGGTGCAACCGGGTGAGAGGCTTCCCCATGTCTTTCCTGAAAAAACTGTTTGGCGGCGGTGGCTCACCAAAAGAAGCGGCGCCGGCCAAGAGCATCGAACACAACGGCTTCACCATCGCGGCCACGCCCTACAAGGATACCGGCCAATATCAAACCTGCGGCGTCATCTCGAAAGAAGTTGCCGGCAAGCGCCGCGAGCACAAGTTCATCCGCGCCGACCGTTTCGCTTCGCTGGAGGAGGCGGTGGAATTCTCCCTCGGCAAGGGCCGGCAAATTATCGACCAACAGGGCGAGCGGCTGTTTGGGGATCAACCCAGCACGTAGTTGAAGCTCACGCTGATGCGGCTGCCTTCAGCGCGGTTGAGCGGCACCTCGTGGCGCAGCCAGCTTTCCCACAGGAGCAGGGTTCCCGCCTTGGGCGTTTCGCTCACATGGGTTTGCAGTTCGCGGGGCGCTGAAGATTTGCGCGGCGGCGCGGCCATTAGGAGGCCGGCGCGAGGATCCTCGAAAACAATCGGGCCCGCTGCTTCCGGCACCGTCACATAGTAGGTGCCGCTGATCACTGAATTCGTATGAATGTGCGAGGTGTGCGATCCGCCTTCAGGCATGACGTTGACCCAAAGGCTATCGCAAACCGGCGTCTTGCCCCGCAAGTTCCAATGAAGCCCCTTGGCGAAATGGCCGGCGTGGCGTTTGACGATTTTCTCCAGCTTGCCAAACTCCCGAAATCGCGCGCCAAGATCGTCGATCGAGGCAAAGGAGGTGTAGCCGGGATAACCGTGCTTCTCGCACCAGCGCAAGCCTGCCCGGTCGCCCATGCTCAGCGACAAAGCGGTCGTCTCAAGTTCATGATTGAGCAGCCCGACGCCTGCCAACTCTTCGCGGTAAATGCGGGTCACGAACAGGTCGAGCGTCTTTGCCATGCCGCCGATTAACGCTTGAAGCTTGCCTCATCAAGCGCTTTGACGATCATCTTCTCGATCTGGTGAAGAGGATGCTTGGTCAAATCCTTGTCGATCTCAAGCACGATCGCCTTGGTCACCGCATCGCTCACGGCCTTGCGGAACTCGCCCAGCGCCACCGGGGGTGCGGCCACCACCAGCGCGTCGAACTCGCCTGCCGTAAGGTCCTTGGCCATGTCGGCGGCGATCTGCTGCACGAAGCGGTCCTCGGCGATCTGGTGCCAGTCCGTGGGCTCCATGGAGGAGCGCCGGCTGCCGGTACTTTCATTGGTGCGGCCGGGCCTGTCGGTTCCCTGGTCGCGGGTCGCCGGATTATCCTGGCCATAGGAGCGGACCAGCTTGAGATTGGGGAATTCCGCATCGCCGTCGTTGCGGAGCACCAAGCCCCGGCCCCCGTCGGCCACCAGTACGCGGGTGTTGTTCGAGAGTCGCTTCATTTGTGCCTCCATATGCATTAACACCTGAAGCAGGACCGGGGTTCCCAGTGAAGCATCTCCTTCAGTATGAGCATCGCGGGCAGCCTCTTGCCTCGGCGGCGCGATTTTCGTCCCGCCTTCTGCGCAACGCCCGGTGGGCGCTTGGGATCATTACCGTGGCGCTCGCCATCGGCATGGCGGGTTACATGGGCTTCGAGGGCATGGGATTTGTCGATGGTTTCGCCAACGCGGCGATGATCCTGTCGGGCATGGGACCGATGACCCCGCTCAAGACCGATGGGGGCAAGATATTCGCGGGCCTCTATGCGATTGCCTCGGGCCTTCTCATTTTCGGCATCGCCGGACTGGTGCTGGCGCCGGTATGGCACCGCTTGCTGCATAAGTTCCATATCCAGGAAAAGAGGGGGAAGGACTGATCAATCCGGCAGAATGACCGATTGCGGTGGAAAAGCCTTGGCCAGTTCCAGCCTGGCGGCAAAACCCGCCTGAAGATCGGTGCAGTTGACGATCCCCAGGCGGAAGCCTCCCGGCGGCATCGGGTGATCGGACGGCTCCTTGGTTTCGTGGAAGGTAATTTGCAGGCTCACGACATGGGGCAAGGCGCGCACGCGGGCCTGATGTTCGGGGGAAGGGTGGGAAAAGCCGTTGCCATGGCGGGCAAAAAGCGGCACCGAAAATCCGTCCTGACGGCGGCTATCGTCGAAGTCCCATTCACCCTTTTCATAGAGGCGGACCAGGGCGTGTATCCAGCCTGCCCCATAAAGATCGCACCATTGGTCGGCAAAGCGCAGATGGACCTCGATGATGCGCCCGCCGATCGTTTCGAAATTCATCATGCCGGTGTATCCGGCCATGTGTTTGGCAATCCAGTCCGTGAGATAGGCCTCGAGCGAGGGGTTGGTGCCGGCGTGGATCGTCCAGTATTTGAACATGGCGTTGATCCAGGTTTCAGCGGCGGCGTGGCGGATCCACACGGCGCGGCCATCAAGCACCGCACAGTCGGTCGAGACATGGGGGCCTTTCAGCAGTTCCATCCACATGTGGCCGGGCTGGTAGGCATGATCGAATTCCGCCGCCGTGGCGATGACGCGGCTGCCGATGCCCATGCCCTTCATGTTCATCATGGGTTTCGAGAAGACCGGAAAGCTCCCCGGCATCACGCCATGGGGTCCGCAGAGAAGATCTTGGCTCTCGGCAATCTTCAGCTTGTCATAGATCCAACGATGCGCCGGATACCAGTTCCAGCAATCGGGATCGTCGGTCGGGATCAGAACATCATCCGGACACGGAACATTTTCGAAGAACTGAAATCGCCACGGGTCGCGTTCGCAGACGGGCATGTGGGGAGGCTACCACAGACTTCCTGCCAGAGGATGGCAGGAGGATAAACTTTATTTGATCTCCCAGACGATGTTCACATCGACGGAAATCGTCTGTTCGCCCTGGGCGATGGGTACATTGGCGGCGCGTTCGGTTTGAATCATCTTGGCGTCCATGGGGATGGGCGGCTGAATGCCGCCGCTTTCGGAAATCGCGACGATATCGCCCAATGTGACGGCGCTCGCGGCGGCATAGACCTTGGCCTTGCGGGCCGCATCGGCGACGGCGAGTTTGCGGGCCTCGTCCATGGCGGTTTCGGGTTTGGATATCTGGAACAGGATGCCGTTGATCTGGTTCGACCCCGCCGACACCACCTTGTCCAGCACGGCGCCCAAACTGTCGAGCTTGCGCACGGCTACGGTCACGTTATTCGACACATCGTAGCCCACAAGCCGCGGGGGCTGTGCATTGTTGTTGTAATCATAGCGCGGCTGCACGGTGAAATTGGACGTCTGGATGTCCTTCTCCTCGATACCGGCGTCCTTGAGAACGGCGAACACGGCCTGCATGGCGGCGGTGTTGGCCTTCAGCGCATCGGCGGCGGCATCTGCCTGGCTCAAGACGCCGATCATTACGAGGCCCATATCGGGTGCCGCGCGAACTTCGCCGTGACCCGCAAGCGATATGGTGCGCTGGGGCTTTGCATCATCGGCGAGAGCGGGGATGCTCATTAAAAATGTCAGGAAAATCGCCGCTAGTATTTGTCTCAACATCCTATGACTCCACGTTCGCATCGGAGGGAACATAGGGGTCGAATAGGGCAGGAATATGTTCCGTCCGGGTGCGGAATATCGAACCGGGTGCAAACTGGGCAAAAATATGGCAAGGTGCGCAAGTGATTCGCAACAGCGAATGGAGGGGAAACTATGGACGTGTTTGGACATGCAAGGAACGTTGTACGTGAGTTGATCGACATCGGCCTGGTGCTTATTGCGCTGGCTATCGTACTGTCGATTCT
>JBKKDI010000145.1:0-5806 GCA_046708645.1 Aestuariivirga sp. | reverse complement strand
TGTCTACACTGGCGTTGTCGTCGATGTGTTACCGGTTAACGATATGGCGCTCATCAAACTGCGAGGATATTCGGGGCGAGTGGTATCCCCCGCCGCAAGCAATTGCATGGCGCGGGGCGCTACGGTGTTTTCGCTGGGCAAGCCCCACGCCCAGGGCGATACGGCCCGCGTCGGCCGGCTTGAGGCCATGCATTTCGGGCGCGCCGTGCGGTATGGGAAGTTTGGTTACTCGGATGCCATGGTGCTCCGCATGAATACCCAGAAGGGCGAATCGGGCGGGCCCCTCTTCGACGGCGCCGGACGCCTGGTGGGCATGGTGGTCAGCACCCTGACGGACGGCAACGGGCGGCCGCTAAATCTCGCTCACGCGGTGCCTGCAACAAATCTCGCGGGCTTCCTGTGCACCCATATCTCCTGCACCGAAAACTGGCAGGCACTGGCCAAACAATCGACCGGTGATTGCCCGGCGATTTGATGCGTCGAGGGTTTCCTCACCCTGAGGCGCGAGTTGTCAGACTTACATCTCGTCCTTCAGTATCTCGACTAACGGTTGGAGCTGGGCTTCGTAGTTGCGCCATCTTTCAACCGAACCTCGATGCACGGCCTCACGGACTTGTTGCCGGCTGAAAGTTTTTACCATGGCGCCGCGCTCATGGAACCGCAGGCACTTTGAATCCCATGGCAGCTCCAGAAACTCGAGAAGCTGCCGGGCTTTCTTTTCCGGATCGGCCGTCATGTCTTCATAGCGCAGGTTGAATATGCGGCCCGGCACCAACTGCTGCCAGTGCCGCATGAGCCGGAGGTATTCCTTGTAATATAGCGCGTAGTCTTCCACCGCATAGGAATAACCGTGGATCACGTTCATTTCATTCTGGAACGCCGAGATGAAATTGTCGGCCGGGTTGCGGATGCAATGGACGATCCGCGCGTTGGGAAAGAGAAGCGCAATAAATCCAAGATCAATGAAATTATGCGGCATCTTGTCGACGACGCGCTTGGCGCCGGGCGCCAGGAATCCCAGAAGGCTTGCATATTTGGTCGCCAGTTCGCGGATACGCTCCGGGCCTCCCTTCAGCATGCGTTCAAACAGACGTGCTGGCCGTTTCTCTTCACTCAAGGCTCGCTGCATCCTACCCACTCTCTGGAGCTCGCCGGCGCCCCCGCCCTCGGGATGGGCCGCAATAACTTGTTCAATCATCGTAGTCCCGGACCGCGGCATGCCGACGACGAACACCGGCAGCCGGGAGGGATCACCGTATTCCTCAAAGCGCTGCAGGGCCTCCGGCTGGTAATCTTCAATTATGTTGTCGACCACCGCTCTGAATTTACCGATATCGAACGCGGTTGTGACAAATGTTTTCGACCGCCTGAAATGATCGAAGGCTTTGGCATATTCGCCTGAGTTTTCGTAGATCCGGCCGATGGCGAGGTGCAGCCTCATGGAGTCTTGTGGCTTGGCGGCGCCGTTGCGAAGCATCTGCTGGAGGGTTCCGAATAGGCTCGAATCGGTCTTGTGCTTGCGCAGGCTGGCCATCTGCGTGAGGGCATAGCCGCGATGCAGTTCACTGCTAGCACTCAGCGTCCGATAGAGACGCTCGGCCTCGTCGACCTCCCCCAGTGATGCAGCGCAATCCGCAATCGAAGACTGAATGTCGCTTCTTTTTTCAGGCCGCGCGGCTGCGAGCGCCTGTTTGAGATAGTGGATCGCTTTCTCCCCATTTCCCGTGGCGCGGAAGAATTCGCCCAGTGCCCACGGCGCCTGATACATCGAAGGATCAATCCCGAGGGCTTTCTCGAGAACTGGCAGGGCTTCCTCGATCATCTCGTATTCCACGTAGAGCCGGCCCAAATTGACCAGATAACCGGCGTTCTCGGGTTCAGCCTTGGCCGCAGCCTCGGCAAAGCGCAAGGCATAACCGGGTTTGCCCAATTTTATCAGAACGAGTGCCAAGGCTTGATTGACGTCGCCTCTCGCCGGAAACTGGCGCTGCAAGGAGCGCGCCGCTGCTTCGGCCTCATCGTTACGGCCCACCTGCATGAGGCGCGGGAGCTCATCAATCGCCTCTTCAATGCTTCGTTGCACTGGATTCAGCATCCCTTACTCCATTCTGTTTTCTCCCCCGCGGCGAGGGAAATCAGGTACCCATCTCGTCCTTAAGTATCCCGACAAGCGGTTGCAGTTGCTCCTCGTAATTGCGCCATCTTTCAACCGAGCCCTTGTGCACCGCTTCGCGAACCTGTTGCCGGCTAAATGTTTTTACCATGGCGCCTCGCTTATGGAACCGCAGGCACTGCGAGTTCCATGGCAGCCCGATAAACTCGAGCAACTGCCGGGTTTTCTCCTCCGAATTGGCCGTCAGTTCTTCATAGCACAGGGCAAATATGCGATCCGGCAAGAGCTTTTTCCAGTGCTGCATCAAGCGAAGATATTCCTTGTAGTACAGCGCATAATCTTCCACCGCATAGGAATAACCGTGATTCACGTGCATGGGATTCTGGAACGCGGATATGAAACTATCAGCTGGATTGCGAATGCAATGGACGATACGCGCATTGGGAAAGAAAAGCGCAATAAAGCCCAGGGCAACGAAATTGTGCGGCATCTTGTCGACGACGCGCTTAGCGCCAGGAGCCAGGAATTTCAGGAGGTTCACATATCTGGTTGCCAGCTCTCGGCAGCGCTCCGGGCCTCCTTCCGTCATGCGTTCAAACAGTCGCGTGGGCCGCTTCTCTTCACTCAGGCCTTGCTGCATTCTCCCGATGCGCTTGAGTTCGCCAGCGCCGCCGCCCTTGGGATGTGCCGCGATAATCTGCTCGGTCAGGGTTGTTCCCGATCGCGGCATGCCGACAACGAACACCGGCAGCCGGGACGGGTCGCCGAAACCGGCGAAGCGTTGCAGAATGTCCGGTTTGTAGTCCTCGATAATGCTGTCGACCGTCGTTCTGAATCGAGCGAGATCGAATGCGTTCGTCAGAGACGATTTCGATTGCCGGAAGTGATCGAAAGCCTTGGCGTATTCGCCCGAGTTTTCGTAGATCCGGCCAATTGCGAGGTGCAACCTCATGGCCTCTTGGGGCTGGGCGGCGCGAAGTTCTTGCTGTAGGGATTCCAACAGGGGGGAATCCGATTTGTGCTTGCGCAGATTGGCGATCTGCACCAAGGCAAACCGGCGATGCCGTTCATCAACTCCCAATTCCCGATAGAGGCCCTCGGCCTCGTCAATCTCCCCCATGGATGAAAGTGAGTCTGCCAGCAGCTTTTCAATTTCGCTTTTGTCCGCCGCAGGAGCAGCCGCTATGGCCTGCTTGAGATAGCGGATTGCCCGTTGCCCGTTTCCGGTCTTGTGGAAAAACTCCCCCATGGCCCAGGGCGCCTGATACATGGAAGGGTCGATCCGGAACGCTTTCTCAAGCAATGGCAGGGCTTCTTCAATCAGCTCGTAACTGAGGTAAAGACGCCCGAGGTTGATCAAATAACCGGCGTTCCGGGGCTCCGCCTTGGCCGCGGCTTCGGCAAACGGCAAGGCATCGCCCGGATTGCCTATGTTAATCAGAACGAGCGCCAGCGCTTCATTGACGTCGCCTCTCGTTGGAAACTGCCGCTGCAAGGCGCGCGCCGTTGTTTCGGCCTCGTCGCCACGCCCCAATTGCATGAGGCGGGGGAAATCTGCAATCACCTCCGTGACGCTTGGTTGTCTCGGATTCAGCATTCTCACTCCTTACGGGATCAACACCGTCGCACCCGTGGTGCGCCGGGCTTCGAGATCTTCGTGGGCCGTTACCGCATCGGCCAGGGCATAGCGCTGGTTCACGGGGATTTTCACCTTGCCCGATTTGACAATCTCTACAAGATCGGCGGCTGTCTCCTTCAGTCCGGAATCGCTCGCCGTAAAGGTTCCGAGAGTGGGTCTTGTCACATACAGCGAACCCTTGGCCGCCAGCAGGCCGAGATCAAATGCCTTCACCGGCCCGGAGGCATTGCCGAAGCTCACCAGCAGGCCGCGCGGCTGCAGGCAATCGAGAGAGGTCATCAGCGTCGCCTGCCCCACGCCGTCATAGACTACCGGCACGCCCTTGCCGCCGGTTATTTCCTTGACGCGCGCCACGACATTCTCCTCGGCCGAATTGATCACGTGAGTGCAGCCGTGATCGCGGGCGGCCGCCATTTTTCCAGCAGAGCCTACGGTGCCGATCACCTTAACACCCAAGGCCTTGGCCCATTGGCTCAGGATCTGGCCGACGCCACCGGCCGCGGCATGCAGCAGAATCGTTTCACCGCGTTTCACCTTGTAAACGGCGCGCAGCAGATAGCGCGCGGTCATGCCCTTGAGCATCATGCCCGCCGCCGTCTCATCGGAAATCGATTTCGGAATTTTGATGACGCGGTTGGCCGGCATGTTGCGCGCTTGCGCATAGGCGCCGATGGGGCCCGTGCCATAGGCGATGCGGTCGCCCACCTTGAGGCCCTTGACGCCCTCGCCCAACGCCTCGACGACGCCTGCTGCCTCCTGCCCGATGCCGCTTGGCATGGGTTGCGGATAAAGCCCTGAGCGATGGTAGGTGTCGATGTAATTGAGGCCGATCGCCGTATGGCGCACACGGATTTCCCCGGCCTTGGGCGGGCCCACCTCGATATCCACGAGGCGCATCACCGAGGGACCACCGATCTGTTCGATCCTGATTGCTTTCATGCTTGCGCCTTCCCGGCCGGACCTGCATCTTCCAAATGAAACGACTTGGTGCCCCAGAATGCCATACCCCGTCAATGCCGCCGTAGCCCGCGTCGAAACGCCTCCCGCCACGGAAACCATGGCGTGGATCAAGCCCAATCTTCGCAACCGGGCGCTGCTCGATCTCTCCCAGGCGGTGCCAAGCTATCCGCCGGCGGAGGCCCTGCAGGACGAACTGGCGCGCGCCGTCCACGAACCCGGCGTCAGCCGTTACACGGACATCCTCGGAATAGCATCCCTGCGCGCAGCACTCGCCGCCCACATGGCGCAGGATTACCAGGGCAACATCGCTACGGAGAACGTGGCTATCACCGCCGGCTGCAACCAGGCCTTCTGCGTCACTCTCATGGCGCTGGCGGCGGCAGGCGACAATATCATCCTGCCCGTGCCCTACTATTTCAATCATCACATGTGGCTTGGCATGCTGGGAATTGAGCCGCGCTTTGTTCCCGGCCTGACACCGGCGGGACCGTGGCCCGATGCCGCCATGGTTGCCGCCGCGATCGATGCCCGCACGCGCGCCATCATGCTGTGCTCACCCAACAATCCGACGGGGTCCGTCTATCCGCCGGAGCTGATCGGAGCCTTCTACGATTTGGCAAAGGCGCGCGGCATCGCGCTCATCATCGACGAAACCTACAAGGATTTTCGCAGCACGCCGGAGCCGCTCCACGATCTGCTGGCGCGCCCCGGCTGGCAGGATACTTTCATCCAGCTCTACAGTTTCTCCAAAGTGTTCGCGATCACCGGCTATCGTGTGGGCTCGATCATCGCCGGGTCTAGGTTTCTCACCGAGGCCGAGAAGGTCCTGGACTGCGTGGCCATCAGCGCGCCCCATATTTCCCAGCGCGCCGCCCTCTTCGGCCTCCACAATCTTGATGCCTGGAAGCAGGAAAAGAGGGCCGTCATGCAAGCGCGAATCGAGGCCGTTAAGGCGGCATTCACGCAACCGGACCTTGAATATCGCCTCGTCAGCGCCGGAGCTTTTTTTGCCTATGTGAAACACCCCTTCACCGGGGAAACGGCGAAGGATGTGGCAAAGCGGCTGGCGGGCGAGCACGATCTCCTGTGCCTTC
>JBKKDI010000144.1:0-4746 GCA_046708645.1 Aestuariivirga sp. | reverse complement strand
CCGAGGCCCGCCTTAAGGATGGCATAGAGGCCGTCGCCATCGTCACGCCGAACCACATGCATTTTCCGGCTGCGAAAGCCTTTATCGAAGCCGGAATCCATGTGATCTGCGACAAGCCGGTGACATTTGATCTCAAACAAGCTCTGGCGCTCGAAAAACTTCTCGCCAAACGCGACAACGTGATCTTCGCGCTTACCCACAATTACTCGGGCTATCCGATGATCCGGCAGGCGCGCGCCATGGTCGCGGCGGGCGAGCTTGGCGACATTCGCTTGGTCCAGGGCGAATATCCGCAAGATTGGCTGACCAATCCGATCGAGCGGCAAGGCCAAAAACAGGCGGCCTGGCGGACCGATCCCGCCAAAACGGGAGCGGGTGGATGCATTGGCGATATCGGAACCCACACCTATCAGCTCGCCTGCTTTGTCTCCTCTCTCACGCTCAAGGAACTTTCCGCCGATCTCACGTCCTTCGTGAAGGGCCGCAGAGTGGACGACAATGCGCATGTGATGCTGCGCTTCAACGGCGGCGCCAAGGGCATGATCTGGGCCAGCCAAGTGGCGCCAGGCCACGAGAACGGATTGAAGATAAGGGTCTACGGCGCGAAGGGCGGACTCGAATGGACCCAGACCGATCCCAACGATCTCTGGTTCACGCCGTTCGGCGAGCCAAAGCGGTTGATCACGCGCGGCGGCGCTGGATCGGATACTGCGGCAGGACGTGTTACGCGAATACCTCCGGGTCACCCCGAAGGTTATCTTGAGGCCTTCGCCAACATTTATACGGAGGTGGCTCGCGCCATCAAGGCGAAGCGTTCAGGCGAAAAGCCCGGCAAGGATGTGAATTTTCCGGGCATAGCCGACGGGGTGGCTGGCATGGCTTTCATCGAGGCTTGCGTGAAATCCTCGGCGAAAAACGGCAAGTGGATGCCTGTGTGATCTCCAGCTACATGCCCCATCTGAGTGCTGCCGTATGGACTGGCGCATCCCAGTGCCTGGCAATCTCGTCATCAAGCATGGTGATGGTGATGGAACAGCCCGCCATATCGAGCGAGGTCACATAGCTGCCGACGAGTGCACGGCGCGCCGTGATGCCGTGCCTGGCAAGTTGTGCGTTGGCGGAATTGAACATCAGGTACAATTCCATGGCAGGGGTTGCCCCGAAGCCATTCACAAACAGCAACACATCGCCTTTCCTGGAAAGATCGCCGGCAATAGCCGCCACGATTTCTTCAGCAATTGCGTTGGCATTCTTCAGCTTCACGCGCTTGCGGCCGGGCTCACCATGGATGCCGACGCCCATTTCCATTTCGTCGTCGCCGATCTGGAAAGTGGGGTTGCCGGCCGCCGGCACCGTGCAACTCGAAAGCGCAACGCCCATGGAACGTGTGGCCCTGTTCACTTTGTCACCCAGCGCTTTCAGCGATTTGAGATCGGCGCCCAGCTCGGCGGCGGCACCCGCCACTTTCTCGACCACTAGGGTTCCGGCGACACCGCGCCGTCCGGTTGTATAGAGCGAGTTCTCGACGGCAACGTCGTCATCGGTAATGACGGTTTCGATGTTGCGGCCGCACATCTCGCGCGCCATTTCGAAATTCATCACGTCGCCTTCATAATTCTTGACGATGAACAGGAGGCCCGCGCCTCTATCGACTTCCTGCGCTGCGGCAATCATCTGATCTGGTGTCGGGGAGGTAAACACTTGCCCCGGGCAGGCCGCATCCAGCATTCCGTAACCGACAAAGCCCCCATGGAGCGGCTCATGGCCGGAACCGCCACCCGAGATGAGTCCAACCTTGCCCGGCTTTAGTGCACTACGCCGCACGAATTTATGCCCGGCGCCAAGGCTCACGATGCTCGAATGGGCCGCAACAAAACCATCGAGGCTTTCGGTTAGTACGGAACCTGGATCGTTGATCAGCTTTTTCATCGGCCTTTTCTCTTTTTCGGCTTGTTCTCGAGGAGGCGCGCCACCTGGCGCACGAAATCGGACACCAGCGTGTGCATTGCCGCGTTGCGGGCTTCAGCACCCATGTCGGGCAAATAGATCGTGTGGGCCTTGAGACGATGGGCATCATGCCGCAATCCCGGACGCTTGGGATGCGCCAAAGTATAAGCCTCGTTGAACTGGCTGCGCTCGACTGTCGAAAAATGACAGATCTCGAAAATCACCTCCAGATGATTGGCGGGAATCGGCGTAGAATAGATGGGATTGGTAATCTGGCTGATGAAGCTGCGGTTTTTCGCAAGAGCCGCCGCCAGCCGCTGGCGCGTGCCCGAAGGCCTTCGATCGATGACGGTGGCGAGGATGCGTTTATAGGCGGCGACTGCCTCCTGGCCCGTGGGTTCAGATCTTGCGTTGTCCTGGGCCATGCTCAGATTTCCGCCAGCGCCGACTTGATCCGCGCCACGCGCGCCGGCGCCACCGACAGGGATGAAAGCCCGGCCTCCATGAGCGACGCAAGATGCTCGGGCTCGCTCGCCATGTCGCCGCACAGGCTCACCGGCATGTTGTTGGCCCGCCCGAAATCACAGACCGATGCGATGAGGCGCGTGACCGCCGGATGAGTCGAATCGTTCAGGGCGGCGACCGCGGTTTCGTCGCGTGCCGCAGCCGTCACATATTGCGTGAGATCGTTCGAACCGATGGAGAAGAACGCGGCGTCCGCGAAAAGCTCCGGCGCTATGGCCACCGCTGGAACTTCAACCATGATGCCGAGCGGCGGCCGCGCGCGGTCGCTGCGCAATTCGGCAACACATTCGTCAAGCAGCGACGCGGTTTGGGCCAGCTCTTGCGGCGTGGTAACCATCGGAATCATCACCTTGAGCTTGCCATGGACGGCGGCGCGGGCGAGCGCGCGGAGTTGCGTCCGGAACACATCGGGCCGTGCCAGCGTCAGGCGCACGCCGCGCAGTCCCAGGAACGGGTTCTTCTCGCCCTCTCGCGTCAGGCCGCCGATGGGTTTGTCGCCGCCGATATCGAGCGTGCGGATGGTGACGGGGCGCCCTTCCGCCCATTCGAGAAAGCGGCGATAGGCGCGGTATTGCTGCTCCTCGTCGGGAAGCGGCGCGCCGTCGCGGAACAAGAACTCGGATCGCATGAGTCCGATGCCGTCACAGCACTTGGGATCGGTATAATCGAGTTCCTCTACGCTGGCGACATTAAGCAGGATTTCGATAGATGTGCCGTCCTTGCGCCGCGCCTTGCGAAGCAAAAATACCTCTTCGGTGGCACGGCGTGCGGCGAAGGCCACGCTGCGCTCCTCATAAAACCGGTTGGCGTCCGGCGCGGGATCAAGGATGACGAGTCCGGATTCACCATCGACGATAATTTCGCTGTGGGATCTGAAGTCCACGCTGCCGAGCCCTACGACCATCGGCACGCCCCGCGCCCGCGCCAGCATCGCGACATGGCTTGTAACGCTTCCTCCCGTCAGCGCGATGGCGCCTCCATGTGACCAGTCAGTCTCAAGAAAGACCGTGGGAGCGATATCTTCACCGGCGAGTACCGCGCCGCTTACATGGATGATCTGGCGAATGCCCGACAGGAGACGCAGCACGCGATCACGGATATCCTTGAGATCGGCGGAGCGAGCGCGGAAATAATCGTCGGTGGACGCTTCATATCCGGCGATTTCCGCATCTAGCGCAGCTTTCCAGGCTCGATCGGCGGCTACCTTGTCAGAGATGGCGGCCAGCGCGGGCACCCGCAACGCGGCGTCCTCGAGCATGGCCACCTGAAAGGCAAGAATGCCGGCGGCGTCGCCTTGCGCTTTTTCCATCAAGGCAGTTATTTCAGCGACGGCTTCGGCGATTGCTGCTTCGAGCGCTTGGTGCTCGCCAGCTATGGAACCGGAATGACGGCGCGGGGTGCTCGTGCCGCCCAAATAAAAAACTGGGCCGGCGAAGACGCCGTCCGAGGCCGCGCGGCCCTTGATTTCAAGCGCCGGCCGCATGGGCGGCAGCCTCTTCAAAATCACGCTGCACCAGATCGACCAGTGCCGCGACTGCTGCTGCGGCGTCGGCGCCGGCCGCTCGCACATGGAGCGTGGAACTCTGCTTCGCTTTCATCGCCATGACCTTGACGATGCTCTTCGCATCGATCCACGGCCCTGCCGGATCGCCCGCCACTTCGACGGCCGCCGCAAATCCCTTGGCGAGCTTGGTGAGCTTGACCGAAGGCCGCGCGTGGAGGCCGACATCGTGGGTTATGACGGTGCTGGCCGAGATCCATTCGCTCATAGGGGTGACAGCTCCTCGGCCGTGCGCTTGACGTCCTCGAGGGAAGCTCCTCCCCACGCCTCGGTTGCCGCCATGATCGCGCCTTCGACAATGGGCGCATTGCAGATTACAATTTTTGCCTGCTTGCCGGGCGGCAGCATCTCGACCGCCATTTCGCTGTTGGTTTCGGCGCCGCCGAGATCGACAAGTATGGCAACACCCTTGTCCGACCAGCCCTGTTCGATGGCCGCCAGAATTTTCTCGACACTGGTGCCGAGGCCGCCATCCGGGTTGCCGCCGCAGAAGCCGAGGGGGACATCGTTGCCCACCATCTGCCGCACCATGTCGGCCGCACCTTTCGCGACATCGGGCGAATGGGAGACGATGACGATTCCAACCTTGCTACTCATGCGCGGCCCTCCAGGCAATCGGCCACGGCCTCGATCATGATGTGGCTCGAGCGGGCGCCGGGATCCATGTGGCCGATGGACCGGTCGCCGAGGAACGAGGCCCGGCCGCGCAGGGC
>JBKKDI010000143.1:0-3824 GCA_046708645.1 Aestuariivirga sp. | reverse complement strand
TCGCCGAAATCATCAACCAGCCTGGCCTCGTGAACGTCGATTTCCAGGACGTGCGCACGGTCATGACAGAGCAGGGGATGGCGATGATGGGCTCGGCCGTGGCGAGCGGCGTCGATCGGGCGCGCATAGCCGCGGAACAGGCGATCGCCTGCCCTCTGCTAGAGGGCGTGAACCTCGCCGGCGCGCGCGGCGTACTGGTGAACATCACGGCTTCGCGCAACAGCCTGAAGCTGCGCGAGACCAAGGAAGTGATGAACACGATCCGCGCTTTTGCTGCCGAGGACGCAACCATCATCTACGGCGGCGTCTATGACGATGCCCTCGGAGAGGAACTGCGCGTCACCGTCGTCGCCACCGGCCTTGGCCAGCCGCTCGGCGTGCGCCAGCAGAAGCCGCAGCTGGTCGTGACCCAGAAGACCGGGACCGACAACCAGCCCGCGTATTCGAACTCGGCCATGGCGGGATCAAATCCCGACTACAACGCGATGTCCGACACGCCGGCGGTATTCCGCAAGCGCGATCGCGCCGCGCAGGTCGAGGCGCTCGCCAATAGCGGCGTCGAGAAATACGACATCCCCGCCTTCCTGCGCAAGCAGGCGGACTAGCGCTGCGGCGCCTAAGGCGGCATCCCCTACCTTGCCGGGGGGGAGCGCCGCCTATTCTTTTTTCTTTTTCCTGCCGACCTACCACTTCTCAGGCTGGCGCCTCGAGGCGTGGAATACCCGCAAGATCTCGACCGCCTGGCCCCGCACCCTGTACGCAACAATATCCGAGCGGGGCGACGATGGCGTGGACTGGTGCATATTAGTTTTCCTTTGATCGGGTATCGTAGATCATCACCCAAGGGCCCCATTTTCCAAAAGTAAGGGTTTCCTTAAAGTATGGCGTGCACGGTCGGGGCGCCGTCCAGCACTGATCTCCCTTGGTGGGGGTGAGTATGTCAACGCCCGCAGTGGTTTTCTTGATTTGAAATTCGGCCGCTGGAAGAACGGGCCATTCGCCGTCGATGGGAATTTGGGTGAAACGCTGTCCCCCGGCGGCGTTAAAAAGAATAACCGTGCAAAGAGCCGCCACGACCTGGAGAGTACGCGGATGTTCTGCCAGGCCCTTGGTGAGGGGTGTCGCAAGAATCGTCGCGCAGCAAGCAAAGAGGGCCAGGGCGAAGCCGTAACCAAATCGAAAATCCGGCGCCTGCAAAAACCTAAAGGCGAGACCCGCTAGGGAGGCCAACAAAAGAAATCCGTGGGCGCGGGTGGCGACTCGATCCTTTTGTTGTTGAAGGCCGAGAGTTATGAACGCCAATGGAACAAGTGTGAGGCTCAGATAAAAAAATCTTCCCGTATCGCGGCCTTTTAAAAAGGTCTTCCACCATGGGCGTAACCAATCCCAGTTGCCGAGCACAGTTTCAGGCGGTGCCAATGGGAGGCGGGCCCAAGATTTTATCCATGCCGCCTCACTCACCACATCTGCGGAAGGGACTGACCACGGAAGGGCCGCAATGCACGTGCTTGCTTGAGGATAAACAAGGCAACCAGAGAGAGCGAGATTGCGTAGAAGCCAGATGGCGCCGAAGAAAATCAAGAGGCCCGTAGCCTGCCCTTTGAGAAAATCCAAAACAGACCGGCGATTTTTATTCCAATGCCCCGCAAAAACTAAGAAAGGCAAGAGTACAAGCGGGGCCTGTGACAATTTGACGGTGAGGGCTGCCATAACAGTGAAACAGAGGAGGAGCGTGCGACCAGGGCGCCATCTTTCTTCGAAGGCCAAATCCAGCGCGATGAAGAAACTAAAAGCCGTGAAGAGTGCACCTGGCAAATCAGTCCCCGGTGAGCCCAGATGGATGAAAACGGAGTCTGAAAAAAGCGCGATGAACAGAACAAGGAAGAGGGCATAAAGTTTAGGCGACAGTGAAGATTTTTTGGGTGAGAACGTATTTTCAAGAAGACCGCAAAGAAAGAGTGTGAGCAGAGCGCCGTTGATGGCAAATGCCGTGCGTATGCCAGTGAACGGAAGCCAAAAGAGCGCGCTGAGATCGTGCCAAACGGATGGAAAGCCGAATCGCCCGTGCAGATTGGCCAGCCCAAAAACCCATGGGCTTTCTCGGTGCCAGAGAATATTGGGAAAGTGATAGAGTCCCGTATCGTACAAAAAAACATTTCTGTGAAGAGCTGCGGACACAGTCAAGGCAACAACCGCAAACAAGATGAATCGCCATGCAGGGGGTTCCGAAAAGACCCGTCTCAGCGAAGAGCGCTCGAGGATGAGTCCGGTGAGACTGGCCAATACCAAAAGGGTGCCGGCGAATTCATTGAGGGGTATCGCAAGATTCAAGAAAAGTGCAATTGTCGCGCCCAGGACGCAGCCCACGAAGCCGCGTTCAAAAATATTGAGGTCATCCTTAATTTGTTGGATTGCGGAAACGTGGATGAAGAGTGAGCCTAGCCCAACGAGAAGCATCACAACAAGCGTCAGTGAAATCAGAGTTAAAAGAATAAGGCCTCCTAGAGACGGCGCGTCCTGCGAATCTTGAACCTGGAAGGTGCCGGACCTAAACTTGAAAACGACCCGATCCGCGACTTTATCTTAAAGCGATGAAACTTTCGATTATCGTCCCGGTTTATAACGAAGAGCGCCGACTGGCAGAAGTTGTTCATACCTTGATGGCTGGTACCTTGCCGATCGAGGGAGAATGGCTTTTTGTGGACGACTGTTCTGAGGACAGTTCGCTCCAAATTCTCGAGAAACTTTCTCAGCAATACGGGTTTCGAGTGATTAAGCAGAGTGCCAACTTAGGCAAGGGTTCTGCCATTATTCGCGGAGTTAAAGAGGCGACCGGCGACTTCATTCTTATCCAGGACGCTGACTTTGAGTATGACCCGGACGATATTCCTGCTCTTGTGGAGCCTTTGATTAAGGGCGATGCGGACGTCGTATACGGAAGCCGCTTTAAAAAAAGCAGCTACCAAGTGCATCGCACTTATCACTATTTTGTCAACCGCGTGCTGACGATGATGAGCAATCTTCTGTCGGGCATTTACCTGACGGACATGGAAACCTGTTACAAAATATTTCCAGCCGATCTCATGAAGTCCATGAACCTCACTTCCAAAGGATTTGGAATTGAAGTGGAACTTACGGCTTACCTGGCCAAAGCGCGCACGCGCATTTTTGAATTACCTATTCGCTATTATCCGCGCACCCGTTTGCAGGGTAAGAAAATCAACTGGAAAGACGGCGTGGCGGCACTTTTCCACCTCTTGAGATTTAACCTTCTCGTGAAGCCCGAGCAGGCGTTCACCTCATTGCCCGAGCGGTTCCGTCCCCGTGATGATGAGGTGAAGGCTTCTCCGCGTCCCGCAGCGCGCATCGAAACCAGGTGATCCGATGAAAGTTGCGCGCCTTGAACTTCAGGGGCTTTTATTGGTGGCGCTCGATATTTATCGCGACACCGCGCCGGAACGGCGTAGCAAGGCGGGATGGTGAAATGATCCGAGGATCGGGAATGGCAATGGGCGCTTATCGCACGCTTGAGCCTCGCAACCGGGCCACGAGTCTGCGCCCGGCACCTTTGCCCGGATAAATCCGCCGGTTCGCCCCCGGGTATGCATAGCCGTTGATGAACACGCGGCGCGCGTGCTTGGAACGATTGGGCTTGCTTCCGTGGACTGTGTATGGGCCCAATAAGAGTACTGAGCCTTGCTCCATCAGCACGGGCCGGGCCTGCCGGTCGAAGATCGCATCCAGCGGAGCGGTGCTTTGCTTCAGAAATTGATGGCCCTCGCGGCCGCTGCCCGGAACCACCATGAGCGGACCGTTTTCCTCGT
>JBKKDI010000142.1:0-5466 GCA_046708645.1 Aestuariivirga sp. | reverse complement strand
GCTTGAGCTTCGATCAGGCCAGGAATCCGCAAACCCACGCGGTGATTGATCTTCCTAACCTTCTCTAGCCGGCGCGGGGTTGGGGCGGCTTGGCGGCGAGCTTTGCCTCAAGTTCGGTGAGGCGGCTGGCGAGCTGGTCATTCTCCTCGCGGGCCTTGGCGGCCATGGCCTTCACCGCTTCGAAATCCTCGCGCTTTACCACGTCGAGGTTGTTGAGCACGCGTTCGACCTGGCCTTGCACGAGCGTGTCGATCTCGCGGCGCACACCCTGGGCCGCACCGGCGGCGTTGGTCATCAGCTTGGCGAGTTCATCGAAGAAACGGGAAGAAGTGGTGGTCATGGTGCTCCCTTTCTCACATCTAACTATTGCTTCCCAGGGCAATCTTCAAGACAGTGTGCGCCGCCATGCCGAAGCTCGCCGTTCTCACCTTCCCCAATATCGATCCCGTCATCTTTTCCATTGGGCCGTTCGTTGTGCGCTGGTATGCGCTGGCCTATATCGCGGGGCTGCTGTTGGCCCAGTGGTACATGAAGCGGTTGGTGACAAATCCCCGCCTTTGGGCGGGAACCAAACCGGCAATGACGCCCTCGCAGATCGATGAATTCTTCATTTGGTCCATCCTTGGCGTCGTGCTCGGCGGGCGGCTTGGCTTCGTGCTGTTCTACAATCCGCTGCATTATCTTGCCCACCCCGCCGACATTTTTCGGGTGTGGGATGGCGGCATGTCGTTCCATGGCGGTTTCCTCGGCGTTGTGGTGGCCTGTCTTATTTTTGGCCGGAGGATTGGTACCGGTCTCGACAGGATGCTCGATTTGGGAGCCGCCTCTGTGCCGGTGGGGCTGGGGCTTGGACGGCTCGCCAACTTCATCAACGGCGAACTCTATGGCAGGGCGACCGACGTGCCGTGGGCTTTCGTGTTCCCGGCCGATCCGTTGCAAATGCCGCGCCATCCGAGCCAGCTTTATGAAGCGGCATTGGAAGGTTTGCTTCTGTTTGTCGCGGTGCGAATCGCCACCCACCGGTTTTTGGCGCTGGCCCATCCGGGGCGGGCGTCCGGGATTTTTGCACTGGGTTATGGCCTGTCGCGAATTTTGGTAGAGTTCGCGCGCGAGCCCGATGCGCAGGTTGGATATTTCGCGGGCTTCATCACCATGGGCATGATCCTGTCGCTGCCGCTGGTCGCCGTCGGCATCTGGCTGCTCGTGAGGTCGCGGCGTGACGCCGCTTGAGCGGATCATCCGCGAGATGATCGCCGCGGAAGGGCCCATGCGGCTTGATCGTTACATGGGCCTGTGCCTCTCTCATCCAGCTTACGGCTACTACATGGCGCACGAGCCCTTCGGCGAAGACGGCGATTTTATCACCGCGCCGGAAATCTCGCAGGTGTTCGGCGAGCTGATCGGCATCTGGTGCGTGGCGGCGTGGCAAGCCATGGGTGCTCCTGCTTCATTCAATCTGGTCGAACTGGGGCCGGGCCGCGGCACGTTGATGAACGACATGACGCGCGCCGCTCGGGTAGCGCCGGGGTTTCTCCCGGCGGCAAAGCTGCATCTGGTTGAAACGAGTCCACGCCTGCGGGAAATCCAGAAACAGGCGATCGAGGCCGGCGCCACTTGGCATGACACGCTCGCCACCGTTCTGGACGGGCCGATGGTGTTGGTGGCCAACGAGTTCTTCGACGCCATTCCGATCCGCCAGTTCGAGGGGCGCGAGGGGCATTGGCGTGAGCGATGTGTGGGACTTGCTGGCGAGGCACTGGCCATTGGATTGACGGCTGGCGAAGTTGTCATGGGGCAGGGCGAGGCGGGAAAGGTCGGAGAGGTTATCGAGTACGGACCGGCGCGGGGCGATATTGCCAGCGACATTGGGGCACGGCTGGCCCGGCACCCCGGTGCGGCGCTGATCATCGACTATGGCCATCTCGTCTCGGGGGCCGGCGATACGTTGCAAGCGTTACGAAAACACCGGCATGTGCCGGTTACGGAGGCGCCGGGCGAATGCGATTTGACTGCGCATGTGGATTTCGAGGCTTTGGCGAAGGCACTGCGCCAGGGCGGCGCTGCCGCGTGGCCCGGCCTCACCCAGCGGGATTTCCTTTTGGCGATGGGTCTTGAGGCCCGCATTGCGGCGCTTAAGGCACGGGCGGACACACGCATGGCTGATATGTTACAGCGGGCCATGGCTAGGCTTGTTGATGAATCCCAGATGGGTAATCTGTTCAAAGTGATGGTGGCGACGTCTCCAGGGCTCGCCACGCCCTATCCATTCGACCGGTCATGATCCAAACGGATGCACTCAAGATCCCCAACATCTCCCATGGCTTTTTCACGCGGGAGGGCGGGCATTCGCAGGGGGCCTTTGCGTCGCTCAATTGCGGCATGGGATCGGGCGACGACAAGGAGATCGTAAAGCGCAACCGCGCCATCGTGGCCGGGTTGCTCAACGTGGCCGAACCCAATCTGATCTCCGCCTATCAGGTTCATAGCCCCGACGTGATCGTGGCGGATGGTCCGTGGACCGCCGGTGAACGGCCGAGGGCCGATGGCATGGTGACAACCACGCGCGGACTGGCGATCGGCGTGCTTACGGCGGATTGCGGACCGGTGCTGTTCGCCGACACCCAAGCAGGCGTCATCGGTGTGGCCCATGCGGGATGGAAAGGTGCGTTGGCGGGCGTCACGGGCCGGACGCTCGATGCCATGGAGCGGCTGGGAGCGAAACGGACCCGCACTGTCGCAGTCCTGGGGCCAATGATTTCGAGGGCGGCCTATGAGGTGGGCCCGGAGTTTCCAGCGCGCTTTCTCGAGGAAGACGGGGCGAACAAGCGTTTCTTCACTGGTTCGCCCCGGGCAGGGCATTCCATGTTCGATCTTGCCGGCTATCTCGAAGCACGGCTGAAGGAAGAGGGTGCGGGCGAAGTCGTGAATCTCGGCCTCTGCACTTTCAGCGATGAAGCTCGTTTTTTCAGCTACCGCCGTGCTACACATCGGGTCGAGAAGGACTACGGGCGCCAGATTTCTGCAATTGCACTTTCATAGGACGGGAAATGGCACTTCACTTCGCAAAATCCGAATACGAAGCGCGCATTTCCGCTACTCTTAAGTCGATGGAAGCGGAAGGCCTCGACGGGCTGCTGATGTTCCAGCAGGAGAGCATGTTTTACCTGACCGGCTATGACAGCTTTGGTTTCTGCTTCTTCCAGTGCCTGTATCTCGGCGGCGACGGCAAACTGGCGCTGCTGACGCGCTCGGCCGATCTCCGCCAGGCGCAGCATACTTCGATCATCGAGGACATCCGCATCTGGACGGACGAAGCGGGCGCCAAGCCGGCCACGCAGTTGAAGGACATGCTGGAAAGCCTGGGCGCGCGGGGCAAGCGCCTGGGCATCGAGACCAATTCCTATGGCCTCACCCATTTTAACGGCAGGGCGGTGGAAGCGGCACTGTTGAGCTTCTGCAAGCTCACGGAGGCCACGCAACTGGTCAATCGCCTTCGTGTGGTGAAGTCGGCCGCTGAACTTAAATATGTGCGCAAGGCGGGCGAGCTTGGCGATGCGGCGCTCAAAGCAGCGATCCGGAAATCCAAGGCGGGGGCGGATGAAGGCGATATTCTAGCGGCCCAGCAGGCGGCGATCTTTGCGGGCGGGGGCGATTATCCAGCCAATGAATTCATCATCGGCTCGGGCCGCGATGCGTTGCTCTGCCGCCACAAGAGCGGGCGCCGCAAATTGTCGAAGCGGGACCAGCTCACGCTGGAATGGGCTGGGGTCTATCGGCATTATCATGCGTGTTTCATGCGCACCGTCATCATCGGCAAACCCTCGAAGCAGCATCTCGCCATGGATCAAGCGGCGCGCGAGGCGCTGGCGGAAGTGGAAACCAAGCTTAGGCCAGGCCACACGGCGGGGGAGGTGTTCGAGGCCCATGCGCGGGTTATGGATTCCCACGGCATGGAGAAGCACCGGCTCAATGCCTGCGGCTATTCGCTGGGGGCCAAGTTTACACCAAGCTGGATGGATGCGCCCATGTTCTTTCGCGGCAATCCACATCCCATCGAAGCCGGGATGGTATTCTTCGCCCACATGATCGTGATGGATTCGGACAGCGGCTGTGCCTTCTGTCTGGGGCGCACCTATATCGTGGGGGACACGAAGCCCGAACCGGTTTCGCGTCATTCGCTGGATATGATAATCCGATAGGACATGGTAGCCGCCGCAGCCATCGAATCGTGGCGCCGCAGGATTTTTCCCGCGGTGGCGATGATGTTTGTCCTGTTGCTGGCGGCCTGCGCGCCGGGAAACCAGATCAGCGACGGGGGCACGGCACCTGTTATCAAGGGCAAGACGCCGCCGCCGGTTACGGTGCAGGAGCTTACCGGAATTCCCCCGGACAAGGCGAAGGAATTGAAAGAGGCGCTCGCCCTTTCGGCCGGGCAGCATGACATCGGGATCATTGAAGGTGTTGTTCCTGCCGGCACCTATTCGCTCACGGGAAAGTTTCGCGGCGAGGTGCAGGCGGGTGTCACACAAATTGCCTATACCTGGGAACTCCGCGACGACACCGGCGTGCTGATCGACACGATTGCGGGCAGCGAAACGGTGGGACCGGCGGCGGCCGACCCTTGGGCTTCAGTCACTGCCGCCGTTCTGCAGCAGATCGCAGAGGCGACATCGCGCGGTATCGCGGCGAAGCTCGCACAAATGGGCTACGCCACGCGGGCGGGTTCGCTCGTCATGCCGCCCGCCCACACCTTCATGGCAGCGGGCCCGGGCGCGCAAAACGACATCGATCTCGAAACGCTCAACGGTCCCAGCGCCTTTGCGCCTATGGGCGAAACCGTGGCAGCCGTGGCCGAACCCGAGGTGCCGCCGGAGCCCGAACCGGGGACCGAGAAATCCGGCAAGGTTGAAATCAGGGTGGTGGCGGTCGTCCCGGTGGAGGGCTCGCCTGGGCAAGGCAACGCCGAGCTGACGGAGGCCATGCGGCGGGCGCTCAAGACGGCGGGCTGGCCGGTTGTCGATAGACATCGTGCCGATGCCCTGGTCGTTCGGGGCAGCGTTGATTTGTCTAAACCCGAAGGCGCCAAGCAAAAGGTGGCGTTGCGCTGGGCAGTGGAAACGCCCCAAGGCAAATCGCTGGGCGATGTGAAACAGGCCAACAGCGTACCGGCGGGATCGCTCGATCAGGGTTGGGGCGGAGCGGAACAGGCCGTGGCGGATGCGGCGGCTTCGGGAATTTTCGATATCATCAAGAGATACAGGTAGTCCCACCGCCACTTCTGTCATCCCCGCACTTGTTGCGGGGACCCATGGCGCATTCAAACTCAACCGTTCCAAAATCGGCTCGATGGGTCGCCGCAATGAATGCGGCGATGACAGATTTGGGAGTGTTCCAGCATTGGAGCGAACAGCCAGTTTGCATGGAACCCAATCGGTTGTTATAGACGCCGCAACCGTCGGGCAGGGA
>JBKKDI010000141.1:0-17070 GCA_046708645.1 Aestuariivirga sp. | reverse complement strand
GCGACTATCCTCAGCCTTGGCGTTCCGCTCTTTCTCGTTACCATGGCCTCGCAGAACCTCCCCGGCTTCGCGGTGCTGCGCGCTGCCGGCTACCAGCCGCCGGTATCGCCTTGCTTGTTTGCCACGGGCGTGGGCTCGGTCGCCATGGCGCCCTTCGGCAGCCACGCCATCAATATGGCGGCGATCACTGCATCGATCGTCACGGGTCCCGACACTCACCCCGATCCGGCGAAACGCTGGCTCGTGGCGTGGCCCTATGCCATTCTCTATATCGCCGTGGGGCTCGCCGCCGCCAGTTTCGTGCAGATATTGGGCGCGCTGCCAGCGGCTCTGATCACGGCGATTGCCGGACTGGCGCTGTTTTCCCCGTTGATGGGCGGGGTGAGTGCCATGATGAAGGAGCCCCGCGATATCGAAAGCGCGCTGATCACCTTCCTCGTCACCGCTTCTGGTGTTGCGGTCTTTGGCGTGGGCTCGGCCTTCTGGGGTCTGGTCGCCGGCGTGCTGCTTTATGGAGCGCGGCATTTTCTCCACGGCACAGGCAAATCGTAAAGACCGTCGACGTGTTTGCATCTCTCCATCGCCGGCCTTAAGCCGGTGATCCAGACTGGATGGCAGGGTCAAGCCCTGCCATGGAGAGAAAAGGGATTGCTCGTTAGGCAAACATTTAATCAGATGGCCATTCGTAGGAAGCGTGGATGAAGGACTGAATTTCCTCACCGGTGGGATCATGCGCCGAAATAGCCTTGGCTTACCTAATACACGCCCGTTGAATTTCCGATGCCGCTCGCGGCGCGCGCCGCTTTTGACGCGTTGATGAATCGGACTTGCGTGGAAGGCGAGTCATGGCGTTCGCTTTTGACAATTTTTCTATTCGTCATCGGCAGACCCATCTTTCAGCGTGACCAATCTCAAAGATGGGTTTTCTGTCTGCCGTGGGTCCGGCTTGCGCCGGGATGCCGTAAGAGAATGCAGCAGGCGATTCTTACAGCCACTTCACCTTGAGAATCTCGTAGCTCTTGCCGCCGCCTGGCGTGGTGACTTCGACGGAGTCGCCCTTTTTCTTGCCGATGATGGCGCGGGCGATGGGGGAGGAGATTGAAATCTTGCCCTTCTTCACGTCGGCCTCGAATTCACCGACAATCTGGTAAGAGGCCTTGTCGTCGGTTTCCTCGTCTACGAGCGTCACCTTGGCGCCGAATTTCACCGTCTCTCCGGAGAGCTTGGTAATGTCGATCACATCGGCCCTGCTGATCTTGTCCTCAAGCTCGGCAACGCGCGCTTCAAGCCAGCCTTGCTGATCCTTGGCCGCGTGGTACTCGGCATTTTCCGAGAGGTCGCCATGTGAGCGGGCCTCCTCGATCGCCTTGATGATGCGTGGACGTTCCACCGATTTCAGGTGCTTGATTTCGTCCATCATGGCGGAGTGGCCCTCCGCCGTCATCGGCACTTTTTCCATGGGTCTATCCATCGGTCTGTCAGTTCGTTTTAGCCCGTCCGGGTTGGTCCGGCCGGTTCACGTTGCAAGCGGTTCGCGGAAAAGCGGCGCCCGGCCTATGCTGCAACGCATGGGGCCGGGGCGATGCCTAAGATGACCCAAGTGGCCGGAAACTTCAAGAGGGCTGCGCTGCGGGAAGAATCAAGGTCAGCTCATGGCCGCGGCTGTGGTCAAGCCTGACACCGGTCGCAAGGCCCAGCCGATGGGCCAGCGTCAGGGCGACGCCAAAGCTTGAGGCGAGTTCATTTTGGCTGGAAGCCGGGGACGCTGGAAGCGACATGCGGACGGAGGTATGACCGCCCCCGGTTTCCGCTTCTATTTTCATAACGGAGCCTGCCTCGCCAATCGACAGCAGGCTATCGGCGAAGAGATGCACAACCCGGCGCAAATGCAGCTTGCTGGTCACCGTGTAGGGGGCGATCACCGGCTCCACCAGGTCGATTTCGACTTCGGCGGCCTTAGCCTTATGCTCCAGTTTCCGCCTCAAATCATGAAGCAAAGGCAGCAAGGCCACGTGTTCGCTTTCAATATCGTCGAAACTTCCGGTGCGGCATAGATCCTTGGCCATGGCAACCCGGTCGAGAAGCGCTGTGGCGCCGCTGCGGATATCCGTGGCGATAATGGATAAATTGGCCGGTGCGCTGTTTCTCCCCTCGGCGCTGGCGGCGAGAAGCTCTGCATTGCCCATGATGAGGCTCAACGGTTCGCGAATTTCAGCACCCAGGGAAAGCAGAAAACTCCGGTTGATGGCGGCAGCTTCCGCTTCCTCCCCGAGCTTTCGCAGCTCTTCGCCTTTCCGGGAAAGATCGTCGGCGCGCGCCAAGGCTTTTTCGACGGCGGTGAGGATGTCCTCTGGTTCCGCAGGTTTCCGCACGTAATCGAGAACGCCGGCCCGAAGCGAGGAGATCGCCGTGTCATGGTCCTGGTCGGAGGTCATCAGAATGCCGATGAGATCGGGCATCGTCTGGCGCAGGGCACAAAGGAGTTCGATGCCATTGAGCCCGGTGCCAATCCGGTAATCCAGAACAGCCACATCCGGTCTGCAGTCGCCGCATTTGGCAATGGCGGCTTCGGCACTGTAAACGGCGGCGGCTGAATGACCGGCAAGTGCAAGCAGCTCGCTGACGGAATCAGCGAGATCGGCGTGGTCGTCGACAATCAAAATGCGGGGGCCGGGATTCGGCATGATCCCTCAGTGTTAGATCAAATTCCTGTAAAGTTGTATAACTGGAGAGGCTGCAACCTTATGCAACTTATAGGTAACTCAGAAATACTCCTGTAACGGCTTCACGGTGACAGTGTCGGCGCGCTGGGCGGCGATCGCCTTGGTGACGGCGAGAATGCCGGGCAGCGTCGTGTAATAGGGCACTTTCTGGAGTAAGGCCGTCTGACGGATCGGTTTTGAATCCGATTGGGAGGCGCGGGTTTCCGTTGTGTTAAGGACGAGCTGGATCTGGCCGTTCTTGATGGCGTCCACCACGTGGGGGCGGCCCTCCAGCACCTTGTTGATTTTGGTCGATGGCACCCCCTTGGCCTCGAAATAGCGTTGGGTGCCGCCGGTAGCGACGACCGAGAAACCAAGCCCCACGAGCTGCCGGATGGCGGGAAGAACCTGAGGTTTGTCGGCATCCTTGACCGATATGAATATGGTGCCGGTCAGCGGCATTCTCATTCCCGCGCCAAGCTGACTCTTGGCGAAGGCCATGTCGTAAGTCTTGTCGAGCCCCATAACCTCCCCGGTGGAGCGCATTTCGGGGCCCAGCAAGACGTCCACGCCGGGAAAGCGATTAAACGGAAAAACGGCTTCCTTTACAGCTACATGCGACAACTTCTTGGCGGTCAGGTTGAAGCTGGCGAGCGACTCCCCCGCCATGACGCGGGCGGCAATCTTGGCAACGGGCAGGCCGATCACCTTGGCCACGAATGGAACGGTGCGCGAAGCCCGGGGATTGACCTCAAGCACGTAGACCAGATCATCCTTGATGGCGAATTGCACATTCATGAGACCCACGACGTTGAGAGCCAACGCCATGATTTTGGTCTGCCGTTCCAGTTCAGCCACGATGGCGGGGCTCAGCGAATGGGGCGGCAGTGAGCAAGCCGAGTCGCCCGAATGGATGCCTGCTTCCTCGATGTGCTCCATGACACCGGCGATGAATACATCCTTGCCGTCCGAAATCGCGTCAACGTCCACTTCGGTCGCGTTGGCGAGATAGCTGTCGATCAGCACGGGACAGTCGCCGGAAACAACCACGGCTTCGGTAATGTAGCGCTCGAGCTGGGCCTCGTCCCTGACGATTTCCATGGCGCGGCCCCCCAGCACGTAGGAGGGGCGGATCACCGCCGGGAACCCAATTCTTCTGGCGATCTTTCTGGCCTCGGCGCCAGAGCGGGCAATGCCGTTCACCGGTTGGCGCAGCTTCAACTTTTTCAACAGCCTGGCGAAACGGTCGCGGTCTTCGGCGAGGTCGATAGCGGCCGGCGTCGTTCCCAGAATCGGCACGCCGGCTTTTTCCAGGGCAGCTGCGAGGTTCAGCGGCGTCTGGCCGCCGAACTGGACGATCACGCCTTTCAGGGTTCCGTTGGACTGCTCGGTGTGGATGATCTCGAGAACGTCTTCGGCGGTGAGCGATTCGAAATAAAGCCGGTCCGAGGTGTCGTAGTCGGTCGAAACAGTTTCCGGATTGCAGTTGACCATGATCGATTCATAGCCTGCATCGTGCAGCGCGTAGCAGGCATGGCAACAGCAGTAGTCGAACTCGATGCCCTGACCGATACGGTTGGGGCCGCCGCCGAGGATGATGATCTTCTGACGGTCCGAGGGATAGGCCTCGTCATGCTGCTCGTAGGTTGAATACATATACGCGGTGGGCGAGGCGAATTCGGCCGCACAAGTGTCGATGCGCTTGAACACCGGGCGAACGCCAAGCTTATGGCGATGGGAGCGAACCCTATCCTCCCTGGTCTTCACCAACTCGGCCAAGCGCGCGTCGGAGAAGCCCATGGATTTCAGGCGGCGAAGATTTACGGCATCCTTCGGCAAGCCGCGCTGGCGGATCGTTTCCTCCATCCCCACCAGTTCTTCGATCTGGCGCAGGAACCACGGCTCATAATTACAGGATTGGAAAATCTGATCGACAGTCGCCCCCATGCGGAAGGCCTGGGCGATCTTAAGGATGCGGTCGGGCGAGGGGGTCCCGAGGGCGGCCCGGATGGCGCTTTTGTCGTCGCCTTCCCCAGCACCCGCGATGGCGATTTCATTGAGGCCGGTGAGGCCCGTCTCCAGGCCGCGCAAGGCCTTCTGCAAACTCTCCTGGAAGGTACGGCCAATGGCCATGACCTCGCCCACGGATTTCATGGCAGTGGTGAGGATCGGTTCAGCGCCGGGAAATTTTTCGAAGGCGAAGCGCGGTATTTTCGTCACCACGTAATCGATTGTGGGTTCGAAAGCAGCCGGCGTCGCGCCGCCGGTGATGTCGTTGGCAAGCTCGTCGAGGGTGTAGCCCACGGCAAGTTTGGCGGCGATCTTGGCGATGGGAAAACCCGTAGCCTTGGAGGCAAGTGCGGAGGAGCGCGACACCCGCGGGTTCATTTCGATGACAACGAGGCGGCCATCGGCGGGATTGACGCCGAACTGCACATTCGATCCGCCGGTCTCGATGCCGATCTCGCGCAGCACCGCGATCGAGGCGTTGCGCATGATCTGGTATTCCTTGTCAGTCAGGGTCAGCGCCGGAGCCACGGTAATTGAATCGCCGGTGTGGACGCCCATGGGATCGACGTTCTCGATCGAGCAGACGATGATGCAGTTATCGTCCTTGTCGCGGACGACTTCCATTTCATATTCCTTCCAGCCCAGCACCGATTCTTCGATCAACACCTCGGCCGTGGGCGAGGCATCGAGGCCGCGCTCGACGATATCGAGAAATTCCTCACGGTTGTAGGCGATGCCACCGCCGGTGCCACCCAAGGTGAATGAAGGCCGTATGATGCAGGGAAGGCCTATATCGAGCATGGCCTCGAAAGCCTCGACCATGGCGCTGTTGCGGTATTTCTTCAGGCGCTCCGGTTCCTGGGCCGCCCATTGTTTTTCAAATGCAGCGGCATCGGCGCCCTCAGCTTTGATGCGAGCGATTTCGGCGGCGTGAAAATCCCTGTCAATCTCCTTGGCGGCGAAAGCGTTGGCGAGCCTCGATCTGGGCGTTTCAAGACCGATCTTCTTCATGGCTTCGCGGAAGAGTTCGCGGTCCTCCGCCTTGTCGATGGCCTCGGCCCTGGCGCCGATCATTTCGACGCCGAATTTTTCCAGGACGCCCATGCGATTGAGCGACAGCGCCGTGTTCAACGCCGTCTGCCCGCCCATGGTCGGCAGCAGCGCGTCGGGGCGTTCCCTTTCGATGATCTTTGCCACCACCTCGGGAGTGATGGGTTCGATGTAGGTGGCATCCGCCAGATCCGGATCGGTCATGATCGTCGCCGGATTGGAATTTACCAAGATAATGCGGTATCCCTCCGCCTTGAGCGCCTTGCAGGCTTGCGTCCCGGAATAATCGAATTCGCAGGCCTGGCCGATGATGATCGGTCCCGCCCCGATGATGAGGATGGATTTGAGGTCGGTGCGCTTTGGCATTCAGGGAGCCCGGATTTGGGTTTCCCTACACAATGCCCATGGCGATTCCAAGCGCTATCGGACAGCTTTCAGTTCGTGGCGGCGACAGTGCCCGCTGCCGCGTAACATTTGATCTGCCTGAAACTTGCACACGCGGCACCGGTGCAGAAGGAGCCAGTCCCGAACCGTATGGTGTCAACCGCGGCTTCGCGTTGAAATATGAGAGCGGTATCGAAACCTTGCGCCTTACAGAAAGCATCGGCGGCCGGCTTGCCGCAATCGCTCGCATCCGTCAGGCAGCTGTCCAAACGTTTGCCATCCTGTTCAGGAGCAAAATAGTTGCGCACCGCCCCTTGGGCGAACTTCCCCGCAGCAGGCCAAGCCTGGTTCTTCGCAATGACCGTCATATTGGCACCAACGGTGTTCGCAGCCAATTGAGATGTTCCAGGTCCGTTACCGGCAAAAGCGCCTGCTGACAGGAACATGATTGTTAGGGCGGCGGTGGCGGCAATTGTTTTCATCGGTCTTCCCTCCCAGCCAATAACGTTCAACGTGGGAGAAAGATGCATGCTCTCGCCGGAACGGGCTCTGAACGCGGTGTTCACCTGCGGTTTAGGCTGCAAAAAGAAAAAGGCCCCGGTGTCGGGGCCTTTTAGTTTCCAGCGGCGTTTGCAGGGGGATGGGGGGAAGCCGCCGTTGGGGAATTAAATCTGGCTATACCTCTGAGCAATCGTCAGTTTTGCACTGGTCAACAACAATTGGACCCACGACCGGAAACGCTTGATTTTTCTCGATTACGGTCACATTGGATCCCAAAAACACGGCCGTCTGCGCGTTCCGATGCCCATTGCCCGCGAACGCACCTGCGGACAGGAACGCAATGGTAAGGGCAGCGGTGGCGATTACGGTTTTCATACTGCTATAACGTCCGGTGGTGCTTAAGGTTCCATTGGAGAAATCGGTTATTGAACTTCTAAAAAAGGCCCCGGACTGAGCCGGGGCCTTCCAGTTGCAGGCAGTGTTTGCAGGGGATGGGGGGAAGAACTGCCTGGGGAACACTAGATATCGGAACCGGAACACGGAATTTCAAGTTTCGCGAGAGGGGGCTTTGGTGAAACCGTCTATCCCGCGTTCCGGTATTGTCTGGCGTGGCCGCCCGACAAACCTATTAAGACTGGACGTCGGAACAATCCTCCTTGGCACATTGTTCGACGGTGATCGGTCCTACGACCGGGAAAGCCTCATTCTTGTGAATAACCGTGACATTTGTTGAACGGCTGGCCGGCGATTTGGTTGCAGGCTGAACCGCGGCGATGGCGGTTGCCGCGGTTCCGATGACGGCCAGGACGAAGAGCGTGTAGCGGAGCATTGGAATTCCCTCTCAGGCGGTGTTTCGATGTGTCGAGAAATAGATGAATGAAGTGGCACAGAGCCTGAACAGGCCGTTCATCTCCCGTTTATCTGCATCTGGATTGCTGCAACTGTTGGGCCCCTGTGTTACGTAATTGTGGCATGAGCACTTTTTCGGAACCCATGGAGCAGGAGCTGGGGCCGCTACTGGCCCGTATTGCCGGCGGCGACCGCCCGGCTTTTGGCCGTCTTTATGATTTGACGTCGAATCGCTTGTTTGCCGTGGTGCGCCGGGTCCTCAGGCGGCCGGAACTGGCGGAGGAGGCCCTACAGGAGGCCTTCGTCCGGGTGTGGCAGAAGGCCAATCTCTATGATGCGGCTCAGGCGCGCCCCATGGCCTGGCTGGCGGCGATTGCCCGGAATCAGGCTATTGATCTCAGGCGCCGGTCGTCGGAACGCATTGGTGAGGAGCTGGATGAGGAGGGCAACAATCAGGCAGCTGTTCTGCCGGAAGCCGATCTGGCGCTCGAGTTGAAACAGCTGCGCGACTGCCTGTCGCGCTTGCCGGAGAACCGGCAGGACATGGTGCTATTAGCCTATTACCAGGGCTGGAGCCGGGAAGAGCTCGCGGCTCAATTCCATCGTCCGGTGACAACCGTCAAGACGCTTCTGCGCCGGAGTCTCATCACTTTGCGGGAGTGCCTCGATGGCCGGGCGTGAGGACCTGGAAGGCCTGGCGGCCGAATATGTGCTCGGCACGCTCGACCGCGCCGAGCGCGAGGGCGTCGAGCGGGATATGGCCGCGCATTCCGAACTGGCAGAATTGATAGCCGGATGGGAGCGCCGGCTCATCCCCTTGGCGCTGGCGCTGGAACCCGTGGCGGCTCCCTCCTATCTGCGTGGTAAGGTTATGGCGGCCATCTCCGGTGGCAATCAGGGCGTCGTCGCGTTGGAGCGGCGGGCCAATCGCTGGCGCGGGGCGGCGATTGGGGCGTGGGCCGTTGCGGCAGCACTTGCCGGGGTTATCCTGTTCCGCCCGCCCGAGGTGCTCCAAGGCGCCCGTTATGTGGCGGTGCTGCAAAGCGAAGGGCCCGGGCCTGCCTTCATCGCTTCGGTCGATTTGGCCAGCGGCATGATTTCAGTGCGGCCGGTTTCGGCCACCACGCCTTCCGGCAAATCCTATGAATTGTGGGCCTTGGGTGCAGGCCGCGACAAGCCGCAATCGCTTGGCGTAATCGCCGCCAACTTCCGCATCCCCGCGGGCACATTGGGCAAGGTGGACAGCACCGCCCTTGGCGACACGCTGTTTGCGGTGAGCCTCGAGCCGGAAGGTGGTTCACCCACCGGCCAGCCGACGGGGCCGGTCATGTTCACCGGCAAGCTGGTGGCGACGGAATAGAGGTTAGAGCCTACTGTGGCCCGCGGGGGCCACGGCCCGGCAATTCGACCTTCTTCGGCATGGGCAGCAGGCCTTCGCGCTGTAGCTTCTTCCTCTGCAGCTTGCGGGCGCGGCGCACCGCCTCGGCCTTTTCGCGGGCTCTTTTTTCCGATGGCTTTTCGTAGTGGCCGCGGAGCTTCATCTCGCGGAAGATGCCCTCGCGCTGCATCTTTTTCTTGAGCACTTTGAGGGCCTGATCGACATTGTTGTCACGGACTACGACTTGCAAGCAATACCTCGGATATCGTCGGATGGTTGACTGGAAAAAAGTGGCGGCGGCATAGCACAGCCGGTCAAGACTGTCGAGGGGTGAGCCGGTTCACGTGTCCCATTTTGCGGCCGCGCCGGGCTTCCACCTTGCCGTACAGATGGATGATGGCCGTGGGATCGGCTGCACAGCTCGCCCATGTTTCGGCATCGTCACCCAGCAGATTGGTCATCATGGCATTGGAATGGCGAAAAGTGCTGCCGAGCGGCCAGCCACAGATCGCCCTGATGTGCTGCTCGAATTGCGAAACGTAGCAGGCGTCCATGGTCCAATGGCCGGAATTGTGGACCCGGGGCGCGATCTCGTTCACCAGCAATCCGGCCGCGCTTACGAACATCTCAATGCCCATCACGCCCACATAATCGAGGGCGGCGATGATGCGGCCGCCGATGCCGCGTGCTTCCTCCGCAGTTTCGGGTGCGATGGCGGCAGGCACGGTCGCGGTGTGGAGGATGTGGTTTTCGTGGCGGTTCTCAGCCACGTCATAGATGGCGATGGAGCCATCGCTCCCGCGCGCGGCGATCACCGATATTTCCGTGTCGAAGTTCACACAGGCTTCGAGGATGGCGGGTGCCTTGCCGATTTCGGCCCAGGCTGCCGCGGTACTTGTGCCCGCTCCGATTTTGGTTTGGCCCTTGCCATCGTAGCCAAAGCGCCTGGTCTTGAGAATCGCTGGCCGTCCGATCATGGCGATGGCCATTTCCAGGCTTGCCTCATCGGCAACGGCCGCGAAGGGGGCCACGGCAATTCCTAAACCAGCGATGAAGGTTTTTTCATCGACCCGGTCCTGCGCCGTGCGGAGAGCGGCAGCGCAGGGGCTAAGCGAAACGCGGCCTTCAAAAAATGCCGCCGTTTCACCGGGCACATTTTCGAATTCATAGGTGACAACATCGACGACCTTGGCAAAGCGCCCCAGAGCTGCAAAATCCGTGTAGGCGCCGACCGTGTGGGCGGTGGAAACCTGAAAGGCGGGACTGTCTGCCTCGGGTGCGTAGATGTGGCATTTGAAGCCTAGCCGTGCTGCCGCCAGCGCCAGCATGCGACCGAGTTGGCCGCCGCCGAGTATGCCGATGGTGGAACCTGGGGCAAGGGGCTTGGCAAGCCGCATCAAGCATCATCCTTGGGATGGTCTGCGACGGAGGCAGTCTGCCGGGCGCGCCAGGCTTCAAGCCGCGCCGCGAGTTCAGTATCGGAAAGAGCAAGGACGCTCGCCGCCAGCAGTGCTGCGTTAATGGCTCCCGCTTTGCCAATGGCAAGGGTGCCAACCGGAATTCCCGCCGGCATCTGTACGATAGAGAGCAACGAATCCTGGCCCGAGAGCGCCTTCGATTCGATGGGGACGCCGAAGACCGGCAGCGGTGTCATCGAGGCGGTCATGCCGGGAAGGTGGGCCGCACCGCCAGCACCTGCGATGATCACCTTGAAGCCCTCGGATTTCGCGCCCTTGGCAAAGTCGTAGAGGCGCTGTGGCGTGCGGTGGGCCGAGACAATCCGCGCCTCGTGGGCCACGCTCAGCTCCGCAAGCGTATCGGCGGCGTGTTTCATGGTCGGCCAGTCGGATTGACTGCCCATAAGGATGGCAACGGCGGCGGGGTTTTTTGCCACGGGAGTCCTATGCGATAATATCGGGGATCAGTATATTCTCGATCTGTTGGATTTTATCTTTCAGGTCGAGCTTCATTTTCTTCAACCGGCGGAGCTGCAACTGGTCGCCCGTTCCGGTTTGTTCCAGCGACTGGATCGCCGTGTCGAGATCGCGATGCTGCTGCAACATGTTTTGCAGTTTCGCCCGCATGGCGAGTTCCTGCAATGTGTTCAGTTTCACGCTGGCCCCCGCGTTTGCCACTTCTCCACTATGCCCTTGTCTCCCGTTCGACAAGTCCCCAAGTCTGTGTCATCATATTGTCGTTCACAAACCCTGAGTGGAGGAATGCATGAGCCTTCAAGCGCATCTCAGTGAGCTCGCAGCCAAACATAAATCCCTTGAGGCCGAGTTGGCCGAAGCGATGGCCCACCCGGCCTCCTCCGACAGCGAAATTGCCGAGATAAAGCGCCGGAAACTCAAGATAAAAGACGAAATCACCAAGCTCGAAAGCCAGACCCACGCAGCCTAGGCAAGGCGCGGCCGTCGGCTCAGCCAATCAGTTGCCCGCTCATAGGCGTGGCAGACGCGAAACACTGTGGCGTCATCAAACATGCGGCCGATCACATGAAGGCCGGCCGGAAGACCCGATTCGGTGAAACCGCAGGGGACGCTGGCGGCGGGTTGTTGCGTCAGGTTGAACGGGTAAGAAAAGGGAGTCCAGTTTACCCATTTTCCCCTTTCATCATCCATCGGAGACAATTTCCCGGCCGCAAAGGCGGGAATCGGCAGCGACGGGGTGAGCAGCACATCGTAACGCTCCATGAAGGTGCGCATGTGGGTGCCAAGGGCGCCGCGCTGCTTCACTGCGTCAAGATAGCCATCGAGGCTGATCGACATGGACTGCTCCACCACGTCGGCAAGACCGGGGTCGAGTAAATGCTTTTGGTCTTTTGAAAGCTGACCGGCAAGCACCCTTGCGCCAGACCACCACAGGACGCGGAAGCATGCGGCGGGATCTTCGAAACCCGGATCGGCTTGGTCCACCTGAGCGCCCAGCGAGACTATTACTTTCACAGCTTTCTCTACGAGCCTGGCGATTTCGGGATCGACATCAACGTAACCCAGGCGCGGGCTGTAGGCGATGCGGAGCCCCTTGAGACCTTTGCCACGTTTTTCCGTGTAGTCATGCCCGTCATAGGGCAGGGAATGCCAGTCGCGGGCGTCGGGCCTTGCAATCACATTCATCATCAGAGCCGCATCTGCCACCTCGCGGGTCATGGGACCAACATGGGCCACGGTGCCGAACGGCGAGAGCGGCCAGGCAGGCACTCTTCCAAAGGAAGGCTTAAGCCCGAAGGTGCCGGTGAAAGCGGCGGGAATGCGGATCGAGCCGCCGCCATCGGTGCCCAGCGCCAGCGGAGCAAAACCCGCAACGACCGCAGCCGCCGATCCGCCTGACGAACCGCCCGGCGTTTTTGACAGGTCCCATGGATTTCGGGTCACTCCAGTCAAGGGAGAATCGGTGACGCCCTTCCAGCCGAACTCGGGTGTCGTGGTTTGTCCGAGGAAGACAGCACCGCTTTCCCTGAGGCGCGCGACACTCGGCGCGTCATGGGTCCAGGCTTGTTTCGGATCCACGGTTTTTGAGCCGCGAAGCGTCGGCCATCCCTTGACCAGCAGAATATCTTTTATCAGCACCGGAACGCCGTCCAGCGGGCCAAGGGGCTTGCCCTTCCCCCAGCGTTTAGTGCTCGCCTTCGCTTGCGCGAGAGCTTCTTCGGCGTGAAGGCCGCACATGGCATTGATGGGTTTATCGTGCCGGGCGATCTGGGCGAGGCACGCTTCTGCCACTTCCGCGGGCGAAAATTTTTTCCGGGCGTAACCCTTCACCAAGGAAGCCGCGCTCTTCCAGTTCAAATCATCGGACATGGTTCAGCCGTTCTGGCGGGTGTTCTCAAGTTCGGCCTGGCCTTCTTCGCTTGAGACCTCCTCGATCTCGATGGACTGATTGACCGTCACTCCACCTTCCAGGCTCGCGCCATCGATGTTCTGGTCGACGCGCACATAGGACGTGCCGCCACGCACGACCGTGACGGTGACGCTGCGCGGGATCGTTGGAATGAACATGAGCACGCTCTGTTGCACCACGACCTTGACTTCGCCCTCCGGTACATTGGCGGCGATGTAGGAGCCGGCCTTGATGGGGCCATAGGATGTATCGCCGATGGTGAGATAAGGCGATTCCCCCCGGGTGGCGACAGTGCCTGAAGGGCGATACACATAAATGAGTCCAGTGCTGCCGGTGGGAGAGATCGATGCCGGCACGTAGGCAGGGCCTTTGGCAGTGCATCCCGCCAGCAAAAACGTGACAAAATCCAGCACGCCGCGCCGTGTCAAACCGCTGTGCATTGTGATCGTCCCCGCCGGCGCCGCCCGCTGTGGTCATTTCACGGTAAATTGAAGGCGGCAATGGGGCAAGAAGTTTTTCAAAGTGTTTTGCGGGCATCCTTCAAGGCGGCCTTGAACAGCGGCAGAAGCTCGCCATTGGTAGCCAGCACATTGCCAGTGTCCATCGGATTTGCATCGCTGTCGGCGTCGGTCACAAAGCCGCCGGCCTCCCGCACCAGCAGAATGCCTGCCGCGATGTCCCACTGGGAGAGGTCGCGGCAGATGAAGGCGTCGATGCGGCCGGCCGCAACATAGCAGAGGGCGAGCGCTGCTGAGCCGAAGCTGCGGATGCCGACAACCTTGCCCTGGAGAACGCCAATCTCGGCCCGCGAAAGCGGCAACTCTTTGCCGCCGCGATGGGGAACTTCGTAGGAGATCAGCGTCTCGTGGATATCGGCGCGTTTGGCAACGCGCAGCCGCTTGTTGTTGAGAAATGCGCCGGTGCCTTTCTCGGCGGTGAACAATTCATCCGTGATCGGATTATAGGTTACGCTGGCTACGATCTCGCCCTTGCGCTCCAGCGCCACATTGATGGCGAAGGTCGCCAGAGAATGCATAAAGTTGGTGGTGCCGTCGATGGGATCGATGATGAAACGGTGCTCAGGGTCGGTGCCCTTCACAACACCGGTTTCCTCGGTAAGGAAGGAATAGAAAGGGCGGGCCTTGGTGAGTTCATCGCGCAGCACCTTGTCGCAACGCTTGTCGGCCGCGGTCACATAGTCGGCCGGCCCCTTCAGCGAAACTTGCAAATTCGCCAGCTCGCCGAAATCGCGCTGCACGCCCCGCGCTGCCTTGCGAACGGCGGCGATCATCACAGTCATTGCGGGAGAAGCGGGCACGGGATTTTCCTGGTTTTTTAAGTTGGTGGCGGGGATAGCAAGTCTGCGCGAGCATGGCTAGCGTGTCGGGACTGAGAGCGCCATGCCGCAATCGGGCTGGCAGGCGGAGCGCGGTTCGGACAGTCTGTTGTCATGCCCCGCGCCAGCAACCGGCTCATCGGCATCGCGTCACTGGTGGTGGGCATTCTGGTTTTCTCCACCCAGGATGCGATCATTAAGGCCTTGAGCGGTGATTATGCGGTGACGCAAGCAATCGTCACTCGCTGCGTGGTGGCATTGCCGATCCTGCTGTGGCTCGTCCATCTCGAAGGCGGTCTGAGGCTGATCGCATCGCGGCGCTTGCCGGTCTTGTCGCTCCGGGGATTGATCCTGCTTGTTGCCTACACGACGTACTACATCGCGTTCCCGGCCCTGCCGTTGGCCGTGGTTGTCGCCCTGTTCTTTACAGCACCGCTGTTCATCACGGTGTTTGCCGCTGTCTTTCTAGGCGAACAGGTCGGCTGGCGCGCCATAACGGCCGTTGTCATCGGTTTCGCGGGAGTGCTGGTGATGACCGCCCCCGGATTCGAAGTGTTCGAGCCTGCCATCCTGCTGCCGCTGGCCAGTGCCTGCACCTACGCGATCGCCCAAGTGCTGGCGCGCAAGCTTGGCGTGTCGGAGCGTGCCTCGGTCATGACGTTCTATCAGAACGGGGTCTATCTCCTGGGCGCCGCCCTGATCGCCGCCCTGTTCCATGGGTTTGGGGTGACCAGCGCCGCACATCCCAGCCTGGATTTTCTGGTCCGCCCCTGGGTGGTTCCAAATCTCACCGACTTCGGGCTGATGGCTGCCTGCGGCGTCATCGCCGCGTTCGCTTCAACCCTCTTGACCCATGCTTATCGGATGGCCGAGGCCAATCTCATCACCGTGTTCGAATATACCGGTTTAATCTGGGCGCCGCTTTGGGGCTTCTTGTTTTTTGCCGAAACGCCGGGGCCAAGGGTGATCGGAGGGGCCGCGCTGATCATTGGGGCTGGGCTGCTGGTTGCGCTCAGACGCCGCCCGCTGTTACTGCCGTGAGTTAGCTGGCCGCCACCTCAATTTTTCGATTGTCAATTGCACTGATTTCGAGCTCTTATAAGTCATGACATTTTGGCGTCCCGATTCCACCCTTATCCAGCGGCCCGCCTATTTGTCGCTGGCGGAGCAGATGGCCCGGGCGATCCATGAGGGGCGTCTGGAACAGGGCTCGCGGCTGCCTACACACCGGCGCATGGCCGATGATCTTGCACTGTCCGTCCAGACCGTGAGCCGGGCCTATGAAGAACTGATCCGGCGCGGGTTGATTTCGGGCGAGGTGGGGCGCGGCAGTTTCGTGCAAAAGCAGCGCCGTGAACCGGACCCGCCCTATTTGCCGGAGCGGCTGGGCGAAGTCATCGATCTTTCGATTTTGAAGCCCGTGTGCGAGCCCATGCATCTGGAAAAGATGAAGCAGGCGCTGGGCTGGCTCGCTGAAAATCTTCCCGCGAGTTCGGCGCTGTCGTTCCGGCCAAATGTGGTTTTCCCCCGTCACCGGGCAATCGGCGTTCAATGGTTGAAAAAATGCGGCCTCGATGTCTCGGCCCAAAATATCAGCCTGACCAACGGCGCCACCGCCGCCATGACAGTGGCGTTGATGAGTGTGGCACCGCCGGGATCGACGGTTGCCACCGAGGCCATCGGCCACCACACGCTGGTGCCGCTTGCCACTTACCTTGGATTTACACTCGAGGGCCTGGCAATCGATGGGGAGGGGCTCATTCCCGAGGCGCTCGACGAGGCATGCCGGCGTTCACCTATCCGCTCGGTGTTTATCCAACCCTCGGTCATCAATCCCACCGCGACGCTGATGAGCGCGGGCCGGCGCGAAGCCATCGCCGCTGTCGCCCGCAAACACGATATCGCGATCATCGAGAATGATGTGCTGGGGCCCTTGGTCGAGAAACGGGCGCCGCCAGTTGCCGCGTTTGCGCCCGAGCGCACGCTTTATGTGACGAGCTTCACCAAGATCACGGTGCCGGGATTGCGCATCGGCTATCTGGCCGCACCCGACCGTCATGTTGCCGCAGTGGCCAACCGGCATCTCGTGTCCAACTGGATGGCGACGCCGATGGTGGCGGAAATCGCGTCGAGATGGGTGAGTGATGGCACCGCCATGGAGCTTGTCGATTGGCAACGGCAGGCACTGCGCCGGAGGCTTGCGATCGCGGCCGAAGTTCTGGGCGCTGTGCCCTATCGCGCCCATGCCGACGGCCTGCACGTGTGGCTGCCCCTTCCTGGCCAACAGACGGAGGAGAGCTTCGTTGCGCAGGCGAGACTCCGGGGAGTCGCCATCGCCGCGGGCGCGTCGTTCCGGATTTCTCAGGCGCCATGGCGGCCCGCCGTGAGAATCTCGCTGGGTTCCACAACGGAAGGCGAATTGCGTGCGGGGCTGGGCGTGGTGGCCAGGCTATTCCAGGGCGAGCCGGAGCATTTGCTGCTGGCGATCTAATTGTCATGATATTATTTCGCGATTGACATGATTTCGCAATCTCCGCATCATCGGCGTTAATCACTCAACGGGTGAGCCTGAATGTCCGCGCCCGCCATCAAGGTTGACAACATCACCAAGAGCTTTGGCGCCTTCCGGGTGCTGGATGGATTGTCGTTGGAGGTCAAGCCGCGCGAGAAGCTGGCGCTGATCGGTCCTTCGGGCTCGGGCAAGACCACCATTTTGCGCATTCTCATGACGCTCGAAGGCATCGACGACGGCCATATACAGATTGACGGCGAGCATCTCTATCACATGCAGCGCAATGGCGGATTGGTGGCCGCGGACGAACGGCATCTGGCGCGCATGCGGCAGAAGATCGGCATGGTGTTCCAGCTCTTCAATCTGTTCCCGCATAAATCGGTGATCGAGAATGTGACGCTCGCTCCCATCCTGACCAAGGGCATGAAGCGCTCCGAGGCGGAGAAAAAAGCGATGGAATTGCTCGACATGGTGGGCATGGCGGACAAGGCGAAGGCGATGCCCT
>JBKKDI010000140.1:0-3278 GCA_046708645.1 Aestuariivirga sp. | reverse complement strand
CTTGGTTTCGCAAGTCAGCACCGAGCGGATACGGATTTCGGTAATCCCGGCCTTCTCGATTTTCTCGGCATGGACTTCCAGGATTTCCTCACCCGCGGCGGCAATGACCGCGCCCGTAGCCGGGTCGGTCACATCCACCGCCGCCGTGCGGCCGAGAACGCGGCTGGAAAGCGAGGCGATGATTTCGCCAGCGTCGATGATCGGACGCGCCGTAATCGAGGCCTTGGTGCCGCAATCCACTTCCGAGATGATTGCATCCTGGGCCACGTCCACAAGGCGGCGGGTGAGATAACCGGAGTTCGCCGTCTTGAGCGCGGTATCGGCGAGACCCTTACGGGCGCCGTGAGTCGAGTTGAAGTACTCCAGAACCGACAGGCCTTCCTTGAAGTTCGAGATGATCGGGGTTTCGATAATCTCGCCCGAGGGCTTGGCCATCAGGCCGCGCATGCCCGCGAGCTGCTTCATCTGCGCCGGCGAACCGCGCGCACCTGAATGGCTCATCATGTAGATGGAGTTGATCTGCTCTTCCCGATTGGTTTTGGGATCGATCTTCACCGAGGAGATTTCCTTCATCATCTCATCGGCGACACGGTCTGTGCACTTGGCCCAGGCGTCCACAACTTTGTTGTACTTTTCACCTTGGGTGATGAGGCCGTCGATATATTGCTGCTCATATTCCTTCGCCAGAGCGCGGGTATCGGTGACGAGCTTCTCCTTCGTCGCCGGAATAACCATGTCATCCTTGCCGAACGAGATTCCCGCCTTGTAGGCGTTGTAGAAGCCGAGCCCCATAATCTTGTCGCAGAAGATGACAGATTCCTTCTGGCCGCAATGGCGATAGACCGCGTCGATCATCTTTGAAATATCGCGCTTGGTCATCAGCTTGTTGCAGAGATCGTAGGAAATGTTCGGCGCTTTCGGTAGAAGCTCCCCGATTTTCATGCGCCCCGGCGTCGTTTCCACGATCTTGGAGATCATCTTGCCTTCGGGGCCCACTTCCTTAATGCGGCCCTTGATCTTGCTCGCCAGCGTAATGACGCCGGCGGCAAGAGCGTGGTCGAGTTCGGCCATGCTGCTATAGGCCTTGCCTTCGCCCGGCTCGCCCTGGCGCATGATCGAGAGATAGTAGAGGCCAAGAATGATGTCCTGCGACGGCACGATGATTGGCTGGCCGTTCGCCGGATGGAGGACGTTGTTCGTCGACATCATGAGAACGCGGGCTTCAAGCTGCGCCTCAAGCGACAGCGGCACGTGAACCGCCATCTGATCGCCGTCGAAGTCCGCGTTGAACGCCGTACAAACTAGCGGGTGGAGCTGGATCGCTTTGCCCTCGATCAGAACCGGCTCAAAGGCCTGGATGCCGAGACGGTGTAGCGTAGGCGCGCGGTTGAGCAGCACCGGATGCTCGCGGATTACCTCATCGAGGATATCCCAAACCTCGGGCTTTTCCTTCTCCACCAGCTTCTTGGCCTGCTTGACGGTGGATGACAGGCCTTTGGCTTCGAGGCGCGAATAGATGAACGGCTTGAATAATTCGAGCGCCATCTTCTTCGGCAAGCCGCACTGGTGCAGCTTGAGTTCCGGGCCCACCACGATGACCGAGCGGCCGGAATAATCGACGCGCTTGCCGAGCAGATTCTGGCGGAATCGCCCCTGCTTGCCCTTCAGCATGTCGGCAAGCGACTTCAGCGGGCGCTTGTTAGCGCCGGTGATGACGCGGCCACGGCGGCCGTTGTCGAACAGGGCGTCAACAGCTTCCTGCAGCATGCGCTTTTCGTTGCGCACGATGATGTCCGGCGCACGCAACTCGATAAGCCGCTTCAGCCGGTTGTTGCGGTTGATAACGCGGCGATACAAATCATTGAGATCCGATGTCGCAAAGCGGCCGCCATCCAGCGGCACCAGCGGGCGCAGCTCCGGCGGGATAACCGGCACTTGAGTCAGGATCATCCACTCCGGACGATTGCCGCTCTCGATGAAGCTTTCGACGATCTTGAGCCGCTTGGCCAGCTTCTTGGGCTTGAGATCGCCGGTCGCCGTCTTCAGTTCCTCGCGAAGATTATCGCGCAACTGATCGAGATTGAGCGCCATGAGCATCTCGCGCACGGCTTCAGCACCGATGGAGGCGGTGAAGGAATCATCGCCGTAATCTTCCTGCGCCTTGATATAATCGCTCTCGGTCAGAGTCTGGTGCGGCTTGAGCGGCGTGAGGCCGGGCTCAAGCACGATGTATTGCTCGAAATACAGTACCCGTTCGACATCCTTCAGCGCCATGTCGAGCAGCGTGGAAATGCGGCTCGGCAGCGACTTCAGAAACCAGATGTGAGCGACGGGCGCCGCCAGCTCGATATGGCCCATGCGTTCGCGCCGCACCTTGGAAAGTGTCACTTCAACGCCGCATTTTTCGCAGATGATGCCCTTGTACTTCATGCGCTTGTACTTGCCGCACAAGCATTCGTAATCCTTAACGGGTCCGAAAATGCGGGCGCAGAACAGCCCATCCCGCTCCGGCTTGAACGTACGGTAGTTAATCGTTTCCGGCTTTTTGATTTCGCCGAACGACCACGACAGAATCTTCTCCGGCGATGCAATCGAGATGCGGATCTGATCGAAAGTCTGAGCCGGTGTAGCCGGATTGAAGACGTTCATGACCTCTTGGTTCATCGGTCACTTGCTCCTTATTGCGGAATATCCGCGGGGGTTCATTAATCTTATCCTTGCAGGTTCGAATTCTGCAGCTCGACGTTGAGGCTGAGCGAACGCATTTCCTTGACCAGCACGTTGAAGCTTTCCGGAATGCCCGCCTCGAAAGCGTCGTCGCCGCGCACAATCGCCTCGTAGACCTTGGTGCGGCCGGCCACGTCGTCGGACTTGACGGTCAGCATTTCCTGGAGGGTGTAGGCCGCGCCATAGGCTTCGAGCGCCCAGACCTCCATTTCGCCGAAACGCTGTCCGCCGAACTGCGCCTTGCCGCCCAGCGGCTGCTGGGTGACGAGACTGTAGGGACCGATGGAGCGCGCGTGGATCTTGTCGTCCACCAGATGGTGCAACTTGAGCATATATATGTAGCCCATCGTCACCTTGCGATCGAACGGCTCGCCGGTGCGTCCGTCATAGAGCTGCGACTGACCGCTGGTGTGCAGGCCCGCCTGCTCCAGCATGATGTTGATGTCGGCTTCATGGGCGCCGTCGAAAACCGGGGTCGCGATGGAGACGCCGCGGCGCATCTGCTCGCTGAGGCGAACAATGCTCTCGTCGTCGTAGTCGCGGACCGGCTC
>JBKKDI010000139.1:0-14747 GCA_046708645.1 Aestuariivirga sp. | reverse complement strand
CGCTCTGGGCATAGTAGGTCTCACCCAGCCAATATTGGGCGCTGCCAGCCAGGCTATGGTCGGGAAACTTTTCGATGAAAGTGCTGAACCCCGCCTCGGCTTCGCCAAACTGGCGGCGGAGCAGGCTTTCGTTGGAACGTTCATAAAGCGACTCGGGTGAATCGGGGCTGAGCGAAACGGTTTCAATCCCGTCGGTATTGTCCCCGTCTGCGCCGCCCTGGATCATGCTGGCATCGGCGCCCGGCTCTTGCTGGGCCGGAGCAACCAGAACCTGGCCTTGGAAGCCGCCGTCGTCGGAAACTTTCGCAGAGTTGTTGAGGGATCCTAAAATCTTTGGACCGGGAGCCTGCCCGATCACCGCTTCGGTTTCCGAGCCGTCCTCGTTGACGATGGTTTTCATGTAGGTCTGTTCATCGGACGTCTGCCCCAGCGGCTGATCGTCGATCTGCTCGATACCCTGATCGGCGGGAACGTTCTGGCTGGCCACTTGTTTTGTCTTGGCGGGCTCTTGGGGAACGCTGTCAATAGCGCCCGTGTCGCTTTCCCCGCGCTGGCCCTTTAACTGCTTGACCTGAAAGGTCAGCTCTTCGACCTGGCCCACGAGCTGGCGCATCTGCTCTTCCATCTGGCTTACGCGTACCGCCAGTTCGGATGCCGATTGCGCCATCGCCGGGAGGGAGAACCCAACCAGAAGTAAAGCCACAACCACTGTAGAACGCAGATATTTCAACATGTCCGACACCAATTTTTCGACCGGCCCATTGCCCGTTTTCATAACGTGGACCTGAGCCGCAAACGCGGTAAAATTGAGGCTGGCATAGGGCTAGAGCGACAAAGCCGGTGACTGTGGCTACTTTGCACCACCGGTGATGACGGTTACGGCGCGCCGGTTCTGCGACCAGCACTGTTCAGCGTCGCACTGGGCCACCGGGCGCTCCTTGCCATAGGCGATGGAGGAGATCCGGCTGCCGTCGACCCCTTGCGCAATAAGGAACTCGCGTGTTGCCGTGGCCCGCCGCGCGGATAGTGAAATGTTATATTCGCGGGTGCCGCGCTCGTCCGCATGTCCCTCAATCTGGGTGGTCACTGCCGGGTACTGGCCGAGCCAGGCCGCCTGCTTGCGCAGGGTTTCCTGGGCCTCCGGCGCCAGCGTCGACTGATCCTCGGCGAAATAGATGCGGTCACCGACATTTACCGCGAAGTCCTGGTCCGAACCTGGCCTGGCAACACCCGTGCCGGTTCCCGCATCGAGATCAGGCGTGGTTTTTTTCGAGCACGCCGCCAACGCGAGAAAACAGCAGCACAGCGCCGCCATTTTGTAGCTGGCCATACGAGACATCATGACTTCCTACTCCTTTGGCCGGAACTCTTGCCCGGCAACCCATCTGCATTTTGCTGGCGGCATGGTTAATTTTTCCTCACCAGGGTCCGAAAGATCCCATCTAGCTTGTCTTTGCACCGCCGGTGATGACGGTCACGGCGCGCCGGTTCTGCGACCAGCACTGTTCGGCGTCGCACTGGGCCGCCGGGCGCTCCTTGCCATAGGCGATGGACGAAATCCGGCTGCCATCGATCCCTTGGGCAATCAGGAATTCGCGCGCGGCCGTGGCGCGGCGGGCGGATAGTGAAATATTGTACTCGCGGGTGCCCCGCTCGTCGGCGTGGCCTTCGATTTGGACAGTCACGCCCGAATATTGGCTAAGCCATGCCGCCTGCTTTCTCAGCGTCTCCTCGGCTTCCGGCGCCAGTGCCGACTGGTCTTCGGCAAAATAAACGCGGTCGCCCACATTCACGGCGAAATCCTTTTCCGAGCCCGGCGCTGCCTGCCCCACACTGGTGGCCTCGAGATCGGGCGTGTTCTTCTTGGAACAGGCCGCTAGCGCCAGCACACAGCAAAACGCAGCGGCAATCTTGAAAGTCGTGGAAGTCTCCATTGGGTTTTCCTGTTGCTTTCGTCTAGTTCAGTCTTGGCGACCACGCCGGGTCCGAGGCAAACTGCGGAGTCGGTAACTGCTGTTCGTTGTAGCCCGTGATGTCGACCGAAAAGAGCTGGGGTCCCCCACTCTCGCCTCGGGAATCGCGGAAGAACATGAGCACCCGGCCGTTTGGCGCCCACGTCGGACCCTCGTTGTGGAAACCTTCAGTAAGGATCCGTTCGCCGGAGCCGTCGGGCTTCATGACGCCGATGGCGAAATTGCCGCCAGCCTGTTTGGTAAACGCGATGTACTTGCCATCGGGCGACCACACCGGCGTCGAATACCGCCCGTCGCCAAAGCTGATGCGGGTTTGGCCCGAGCCATCCACCGACATCACATAGATTTGCTGGGTGCCGCCCCGGTCCGATTCAAACACCACTTGCGCGCCATCCGGCGAATAGCTGGGTCCCGTATTGATCGACGGCACGTTGGTCAGTTGCCGTATGCCGCGTGAGCGCAAGTCGAGTTCATAGATGTTGGAGTTGCCGCCATCCTGGAGACTCATGATGACCTTCTGGCCGTCGGGAGAAAATCGCGGCGAAAAACTCATGTTGGGAAATTCGCCGACGATTTCGCGCTGCTTGGTGTCGATGTTCATCAGGTAAACGCGGGGCGTTGTACCGCCGAACGACATATACGTAATTTCCTGGGCATTGGGCGAGAAGCGCGGCGTCAGCACGAGATCGCGTCCATCGGTCAGAGCCCGCGGATCGAAGCCATCCTGGTCCATGATGGAGAGTTTCTTCACCCGGTTGTCCTTGGGGCCCGACTCGTCCACAAAAACCACTCGCGTATCGAAGTAGCCGTCAATACCGGTGAGCTGTTTGTAAATCACATCGGCAATGAGGTGCCCGATGCGCCGCATGTTCTTGGGCGACGTGGTAAATTGCTGGGCTGCGATCTGCTGCTGGGTGTTGACGTCCCACAGTCGGAATTCGGCGCGCAACTTGCCGCCGTCCATGAACACCTGGCCGGTCACCAGCGCCTTCGCCTGGATTTGCCGCCAGCTGGCGAAGCGCGGCTCCTGGGTGAAATCGGTGATTTGCTCGATGAAGGATTCGGGCGGCAGCGGTTCGAAATATCCCGAACGGCCCAGGTCGTTGGTGATGACCGAGGTCATCGTGGCTCCTCCCTCCTCGGCGTCATCGCCCACCAGAAACGGCGCAATGGCGATCGGCAGGGGAGTGATACGCCCGCCAGTCAGGTCGATCTCCGTCGCAGACCAGGCCTGGCGGAGACCCACCAGGACCAGCAGCAAGGCCAGGACCGCGAGAAATTTCATCCTTGTGTCGTCATGAAGGCGCATGGATCGTTCGTTTCCCACAGGTTAGCTCATATTGGGATTGAAATTGATGATGAGGTCCTTCCACAGGTCATATTTTTCCTGCGGCAGGAAACTATAGGCCTGGCATTCCAGAACGGCGGCGACGGTGGACCGCGCGGTGGCGTCAAACAGCGGATCGGAACTGTTATTCAGGATTACCGGGACGCCAATCACGGAACCATCCGTTTTGAGGCCGAACTGCACCTTGACCACGATCTCGGCTTCCCGCGCGCCGGGCGGCACCGTCCAGCATTCGCGAATTCTCTGCACCAGAGCCTCGATGATCGTCGCCGAAAGTTGATCGTCCGTGCCCTGAAGATTGGTTTCGCCCTGGACCGGCTGTGAATCCGTTTCCGATTCCTGCTCGGGAGCTTTCGACTCGTCGACCTTGTTAAGGAAAGCTTCGAGCTTGGCGACGTCGAACTTTTCCTTTTTCTTCTTCGGTTTTTCCTTGGGCTTCGCTTCGGCCTTTTTTGGTTCTTCTTTCTTGACCTCTTCCTTTTTGGGCTCCGGTTTGCTGGTTACTTCCTTCTTGATGAGGTCCTTCAGAGGATCGGAATCGAGAGGCTTCGGCTCCTCCTTCTTGGGCTCGGGCGGGGGCGGCTCTTCGGCGGATGCCTCCTTGACGGCCTTTACTTCCTTTTCAGCAATCTTGGGTGCGGGCTCCGATTTCTTGACGGTTTCGGACTTCTTCGGCGCCGGCTTTTCCTTTGGCTTCTCGGCCTCTTTCACCATCGCCATGCGCTTGGATTGATCGCCGATATTGCTGATGTCGACCTGGATGGCTTCCTGCGGCGTGATCTTGAACGCATCGGGATTGGGCAGCACCACGAGCGCCGCCGCCAGGATGGAGGCATGCAGTGCCAGCGATGTGATGAGGCTCCAGCGCATCTCTACTGGCTCGCCGCCTTGGGCGCCTCTTCCACATTGCCGGTAACGAGCCCGATCTTGCGGTAGCCCACGCCATTCAGAAGGCCCATCACTTCCATGACCGAGCCATAGGAAACGCTGGTGTCGGCGCGCACGAAGACCTGCTCTTCATAGCCGTTCTTGGCGATGGCCAGTAATTTCGGCGCTAACTGGTCGATCGATATCTTGCTTTCCTGGAGATAGATCGTTTGGTCGGCTCTCACCGTAATGGTGATAGGTTCGGTCGAGCTGTCGAGTTGCTTGGCCTGCGCCTGAGGCAATTCGATGGGAACGCCCGAGGTCATCAGTGGTGCCGCAACCATGAACACGATCAGCAGCACCAGCATGACATCGACCAGCGGTGTCACATTGATCTCGCTCATGGCGCGGTGTGGCGACGTCCGGCGCGAATTCCGCCGCGTGTAACCGCCCCCTGCTCCGCCTGCCGCTGCACCCATCCCTATACCCGCTCGTCAAGCTGGCGCGATATGATCGACGAGAATTCGTCTGCGAAATTCTCCAGTCTTGTCCCGATCTTCGCCGCGTCGGAGGTGTACATATTGTAGAAGATTGTCGCCGGTATGGCGGCAAGAAGGCCGATTGCCGTGGCGAAAAGCGCTTCCGCAATGCCGGGAGCCACCACCGAAAGGTTGGTATTCTGCGAATTGGCGATGGCTTGGAACGACGTCATGATGCCCCATACCGTGCCGAACAGGCCGATGAAGGGCGCGGCCGCACCCGTGGTGGCGAGAAACAGGAGACGCGCCTCGATCGTGCCCATCTCCTTCTGGATTTGCACGTCCATCACCTTCTCGATGCGCTTCTGAACGCCCTGAAACCCGGCACGCAGAGCTGCGTCCTGGCTCCGCTTCCATTCCCGCATGGCGGCCATGAAAATCGCTGAAAGCCCCAGATTGCTGTGTGTTCCCAGCGCCAGGTAGAGGTCCTCAAGCGATTGCCCCGACCAGAAGTTCTGTTCAAACCGGTCATTGGCGCCATTCATGCGGCGGACCGCGAAGAACTTCTCGATGATGATGGCCCAGCCCCAAATCGACGCGGCGGCAAGCCCGGCCATGACCAGAAACACCGGCCAGCTCGCCTGCATGACAAGATTCCAGAGAGAGATATGCCCGTTTTGGGCTACCGTATCGACGACCACCGGATCCATATTTCTCTTCCCACCACCGGCGTCTGTCCCACTTACCGGCGTCCATTTCTGGAGAGGCGCCCTGAAACAGGTCAAATCTGTCGAAACTGCGGCGATTCGCTGAGGTTTCGGCGGAATGACGCGGCACCAACCGCAACTCCATCCCCAATTGTGGGAGCCGTGGTTAAGTTATGGTTAAGGCTCTGATTCCGGATGGAATTTCAGAACCGCCGCCATTGTCTTCGGCAGCCGCTTCGGACGCCCGTGAATATCGACCAGGGCCACCGTCACTTCGGCTGAAAACAAAACTTGTCCCGCCCGTTTTACCATCTGCCCGATCTCGATCCGTGCGCCATGCAGTTCGCGAAACCGGGTTTCGACTTCGAGGAGGTCGTCGATCCTCGCGGGCTTGAGAAAATCGCAGACCACGCGCCGCACTACAAAAACCATGCCCTCAAGCTTATGATGATGAATGCCCAGAAGCCGGAGATAATCGGATCGCGCCCGCTCACAGAACTTGAGATAGTTGGCGTGATAAACCGCGCCGGAGAAATCCGTGTCCTCGTAATAGACGCGCACCGGAAGCGCGTGAACGCCGCCGTCGATCCGCCCCGCAAGATCGGGCCAGCGTTCAGGCATCGTCATCACCCAAGGGCAATACCCCTTGCGTGATCTCCGGCCGTTGCGGCACCGCGAGGCCAAGATGTTTGAAGGCATGCGGAGTCAGCAGCCGCCCGCGCGGCGTGCGGTTGAGAAAGCCAAGCTGCAACAAGAATGGTTCGACAATGTCCTCTATGGCATCGCGCGCTTCCGAAAGCGATGCCGCGATGGTGTCGATCCCCACCGGCCCGCCCCCGAAATTGACTGCGATGCATCGGAGATAACGGTGATCGAGACCATCGAGCCCGCGATTGTCCACATCGAGATTGGCGAGTGCCGCGTCGGCGGCGGCTCGGTCGATCACCTCGCTGCCGTTGACTGACGCGAAATCGCGCACCCGGCGCAACAGCCGTCCCGCAATGCGCGGCGTGCCCCGTGAGCGCTTGGCGATTTCACGCGCTCCTTCTTCGCTTGTAGCAACTTGCATGACGCAGGCACCCCGCTTGACTATTTCCAGCAACTCCTCATCCGTATAGAACTCGAGCCGGATCGGAATGCCGAAACGGTCGCGGAGCGGCGTGGTGAGTAAACCTGTCCGCGTTGTCGCGCCGATCAAAGTGAATTTCGCCAGATCGATCCTGACCGAACGCGCCGCCGGCCCTTCGCCGATAATGAGATCAAGCTGAAAATCTTCCATTGCGGGATAAAGGATTTCTTCCACCGCTGGATTCAAGCGATGAATTTCGTCGATGAACAGCACGTCGCGGTCTTCCAGATTGGTGAGCAGTGCCGCAAGATCGCCCGCCTTGGCGATGACGGGGCCCGACGTCCCGCGGAAATTCACGCCAAGTTCCCGCGCCATGATCTGCGCCAGCGTTGTCTTGCCCAAGCCCGGCGGCCCCGCAAACAACACATGGTCCAGCGCCTCGCCCCGTGCCTTCGCCGCCGCGATGAAAACCCGCAAGTTCCGCTTGACCTTCGTCTGCCCCACGAATTCATCAAGCCGCTGCGGCCTGAGATGGGTATCAATCTGATCCTCGGGCTTCACATCGCGGTCGATGAGGCGTTGGGTCACGAGACTGCCAATTCCCTGAGCGCCAGGCGGATCATTTTCTCCGTGGGCTGATCATCGCCGCCTTTCTTCATGGCGGCGGCAACGGCGGCGCCGGCCTGCACCTGCCCGTAGCCGAGATTGACCAAGGCCGAGACGGCATCGCGCGCGGCCGAGGGCCGTGGCCCCCCAAGCTCGGCCTGGAGCCTCGACAGCGCCGCGTCGGCAGGCGCAAAAGCCGGGACCTTGTCCTTGAGCTCCATCACAATACGTTCGGCCAGTTTTTTGCCCACGCCCATGGCGCGCCCAATCATCGCCTTGTCCTGGAGAGCGATGGCGTTGGCTATCTCGTTCACCGAGAAGGTAGAGAGAATGGCAAGCGCCACCTTGGTGCCCACGCCCTGTACCGTCTGCAGCAGCCGGAACCAATCGCGCTCATGAGTCGACGCAAAGCCCACTAGACGGATCATGTCCTGGCTCACCAGCATTTCCGTATGCACCTCGGCAAATTCGCCGGCTGGCGGAAGCGCTGCCATCGTCTTTGCTGAACAGAACACATGATAGCCGACCCCGCCCACATCGACGACCACCCAGTCAGCCCCGTAGGCGTCGATCCTGCCCTTGAGCTTTCCGATCATGGATGGCTGTCCGGCGCGATGATTTCGAGTTCTGGAAAGTACGTGCGGTAGCGCCGGTGGTCGCGGGTGAGCAGCCGGTGTCCGCCAACCGCAGCATGGGCTCCGATCAGGAAATCGGGCAGTGTTCTTTCTCTATTGCCGCCACGCCTGCGATATTCGCGGTGGAGCGATCCCGCGCGAAATGCGGCTGGCCATGGAATGTCCTCTCGCGTCCAGAATGAAGCATTGATGGCCGCATTGAATTTCGCTTCAGTCAGGAACTCAAACGCCACTTCCGAAGCGATGATCTGGTTTAATACTATCGAGCCCTCAGCACGCACCTTGGCAATCTGAGCACTCGACCATTCGAACCATTTGGAGCCTGGTTGAAAGATGTCGATCAATACATTTGAGTCAACGAGGGTCGACGTCATCGTAAGGGCCCCGCGTAATTTCCATAATTTCGTCCGTGGTCAGCCCGCTGTCGCCGGTGCCCTTTACTCTCGCCAGCCATTCCTCAAATTCGCGCATGCGCCGGTTCAGGGCTTCGTTGCCCTCAAGTTTTTCGATTACAATGACCCCGTCTCTGAAGGAGACACGGAGTTCTGTCGCTTTCGTCACACCAGCCATATCCCGGACTTCCTTGGGAATGGTGATCTGGCCTTTGCTAGTGATGCGCATGGTAATACCTCCGCGGTATTACCTAAGCCGTTACCGTGAACAAGTCAAGAACACGCGGGAGCGGCAGACAGATTACGTAAACTCCGATGATGGGCATGGCAGATGGCGATTGCCAGCGCATCGGTGGAGTCAGGCGTTTTCATGAAGGCTCGGGGCAGCAACAGTTTCACCATATACTGGATCTGATCTTTCTCCGCATGCCCCGCCCCAACCACCGACTTCTTGATGACATTGGGCGCATATTCAGCAACTGGAATGCCGAGCATAGCAGGCGCCAGCATAGCGACACCCCGCGCCTGGCCGAGTTTGAGCGTGGCACGGGCATCCTTGTTGACGAAGGTTTCCTCGATTGCCGCTTCACCAGGCCCAAACTCGCGCAGCACGGCAAGGAGTCGACTATGAATCTGCAGGAGCCGCTCGGGTAGCGGCGCATCGGCATCCGAGTGGACACTGCCGTCCGCGATATAGGAAAGGCGCGAGCCGTCCTGTTCGATGACGCCCCAGCCCGTGTTGCGCAACCCCGGATCGATGCCGATGATTCGGATCATGGCGGAAGGTTAGCAGATCACGCGGCGTTGAGCTTTGTCATCACATCATCGGCGATATCGGCGTTGAAGAAGACGTTTTGCACGTCGTCATCCTCGTCCAGTGCCTCAATCAGTTTCAGCAGGTTTTCCGCCTTCTCCTGGTCGATGGGCGTCATGATCTTTGGCTTCCACACGATCTTGACGCTTTCCGCTTCGCCCAGCTTCGCCTCCAGCGCTGCTGCTACCTCGCCGGTATTTTCAAACGTACAAGTGATGACGTGGCCATTTTCATCGGAAACCGCATCATCCGCGCCTGCGTCGATGGCGGCCTCCAAAATGGCGTCGGCGGAGCCTTTATCCGGCGTGTAAGAAATTTCACCGGCCCTCGCGAACATGAAGGAGACGGATCCCGTCTCGCCCAGATTGCCGCCATATTTGATGAACAGCGAACGCACCGCTGAGGCCGTGCGATTGCGATTGTCGGTCAGCGCCTCGGCGATCACTGCAACCCCGCCCGGACCATAGCCTTCATAACGGATCGCCTCGTAGTTCTCGGCCTCGCCGCCGAGCGCCTTCTTGTTCGCCCGCTCGATCGTGTCCTTCGGCATGTTTTCCGCCCGCGCATTCTGGACGGCGAGACGCAATCTCGAATTGGCATCGGGGTCGGGCAGCCCGGCCTTGGCCGCGACGGTGATTTCGCGGCCCAGCTTGGAGAATATCTTGGACCGGACTTTGTCCTGCTTGCCCTTGCGGTGCATGATGTTCTTGAATTGCGAATGTCCGGCCATGTCGTCCTCGGGCGATTGGCCGCTTTATAGGCGGACGGACGCTCCGGAAACAAGCCGCTTAACCTCCTATTAAACGTGTATGCGCCATGCTTTGCGGGTCTTCAGTTTGTGGGAGTTTGGGTAAATGACGGCGCGCCATGACATGATGGAAGAGTTTTCTTTTGCGGCAGAGGGTATGGCCGGCACCGCGGCCTCGGGTGCGCTTCGCCGGGTCCGGTCATTTGCCGATCAGGCACCTTCGGGCCGGATGTTCGCCGCCATCGCCACCCTGACTGAAATGTCACGCCGCATCGAGAATAGCCTCGAAGCGGGTCACGACGCCTTAAAGTCGGGGGGCGAGGATACCGCAGCGCTCGAATTTGCAAAATCCATCGTACAAATGGATCGGCTTGCCGGCACGGCGGCCCGCAAGCCCGACAGTCCCGCCAAGCTCCCCGGCTATCTCCGGAAACGCCGCTAGGTCCAAAACGGCACTTGAGCTCCCGACAGGCGCCCACCCACCCGGATCGGCGCTATGTCATTGGCCAATCCTGTACGGTCATCGGTTTCGACCGCGACTCCGCAGACGGTGGCTGGGCCTGCGGCAGGCTCGAAGCGCTCGATGGGTAACTTACGGAGGAACCGGTTGAGCGGCTCTGCCTTGATCATGCCGATCACCGAATCGTAGTCGCCGCACATGCCGGCATCGCTGAGGTAGGCGGTACCTCCGGAAAGAATCTGGTGATCTGCCGTTGGTATGTGCGTGTGAGTGCCGACTAGAAGACTCGCGCGGCCATCAACGAAATGTCCCATCGCCATTTTCTCGGAAGTCGCTTCCGCATGGAAATCGATCAGAACCCCATCGCATTCCCGGCCCATGGGGCAGAGGTCAAGTTCGCGTTGTATCGCCGGAAAGGGATCGTCGAGCACCGGTTCGATCATCACCCGGCCCATGGCATTGATGACCAGCACGCGGCGGCCCGACGCCGTTTCGATGAGGGCCGACCCCCGGCCGGGACAGCCCGCGGGCCAGTTCACCGGACGCAGCAAATTGGGATAGCGCTCGATGAAAATGAGCGCCTCGCGCTGATCGAAGCCATGATTACCCAGGGTGACGGCGTCGGCGCCCGCGGCAAGAAGCCCGTTGAAAATCTCCTCGGTAATGCCAAACCCGTGGGCCGCGTTCTCGCCATTGATCACAACCAGATCGGGCCGGTAGCGCTGGCGCAGCAGCGGCAATTCGCGAGCGACCGCGTCGCGGCCAGCCTTTCCCACCACATCGCCCAGAAAGATCAGCCGCACCCGAATGTGTCTTTCTCGGTCATGATGTAATCCAGCGGCTGGTCGAAGGGTCCACGCGGCACTTCCGGCACTTCCTGGCATGAATAGGCTACCCCGATCGCAATGATGGGTTTGAGTGCGCGAAGTTTGATCAGCGTGCGGTCGTAGAAACCGCCGCCATAGCCAAGACGGTAACCCTTGGCGTCGAAAGCCAGCATGGGCACCATCAGCACATCGGGAAGCACCTCAGGCGAGGTTTCCGCCGGCACCGGGATATTCCAGATGCCGGCAACCGTAGGCTCGCCCGGCGCCCAGAGGCGGAACGTGAGCGGCAATCCCTCGCCCATCACCACCGGCATCGCTAGCCGCCAGCCATCGCCGTGAAGACGGGTGAGCAGCGGCAAGGTTGAAATTTCGCTCTTATACGGAAAAAAGCCGGAGATCACCGATTGCGGTTGAGCCGAAGCAAATGGCAAACCGCGTTGCGCCAGTTCGTGCTTTGCGTTGTGATGCAAAAGTTCATGGGCTGCCGCGCGGCACTTTGAGGCTTCCCCTCGCGCCCTGCGTTTTACGGCTGCAATATCCATCCACCTACTCACATCAAGCAGCGAGCCGCCGTGGCCGTGGGAGAGTACGATCCCGGGTCCCTACTTACGTAGGTGGGCGCCGTGTACGCGAGGCCAGGGCCAAGCACAGGGACAGCTCCCGTGAGAATCGTATAGGCCCCAGGGAAAAATTTCTCCACACGCACCGGGCAGCCCGCCACCTGTCTATGTAGTCCGTAAAGCCGCTGAAATCCAGTGCGAGTGTCAGGCCAACTCGCGTGCCACCACCTCAAGCCGCTTGGTGGCCGAAGCAAGACGCTGGCTCAGCCGAACTTCCAGAGCCTTGGACTGCGCTTCCATAGTGACCCGTGAAACCAGGATATCGCGCACCTCGTCTTCCAGCTCCTCGATCCGCCGCGTGGCTTCCGATAGCCGGTCAGCCAGCATCAATCCCGACATGACGAGCAGCCGGATGTCGCCGACCGTACCAACGCTTTTCTTGATCCGCGTGACTTCCGAATCCAGCAGCTTGGCAAGTTCAAGCAGATGGCTCTCTTCGCCATCCGGGCATTGCATGGTGTAGGGCTGGCCGTTGACCTCAACGATGACATGCGCCATGGGCCTCAGTCTCCGCTGTTGGAGTGCAGCACGGCGCGGATGCGCGACATGGCGGCATCGATCTTGCCCGCGGCCTGCTTGCTGGTATCAACCAGCTCGCCCGCCTTGGAGCGCACCAGATCGAGCTCATGGGCCAGTTTTGAGCGATCCCTGCGTAATATATCGGCCTGTTCCGCCAGCTCATCGGCGCGTTTACCGTTTTGCTGGCGGCGCACCACGGCGGCTTCGAACTGCCGCAAGGCGGATTCGAACTGGTCAAGAACATCATCCAGTCTGTGGGTGTCTGCCATTGCCGTCCCTGGCAAAACACGAGAATCTTTCATGTCAATAGTCTGTTACCATATGGGCCGGAGGCCGCAAGCCCAACATTCGGGGGTCTGTGGGCAACTGTTGACTTGGGGCTTCCCGGTGTTAACAGAGGCGCCCCGATCCACCGCACCTGAGGGCCCCCGAAAAAATGACGCAGATTTCCGCCGAACAGAACCGTTCGCTGGCGAATGCCATCCGTGCGCTGAGCATGGATGCGGTGCAGAAGGCCAATTCCGGCCACCCGGGCCTGCCGATGGGCATGGCCGATGTGGCTACTGTCCTGTTCACGCGGTTTCTCAAATTCGATGCCGCCGATCCCCACTGGCCTGATCGCGACCGCTTTATCCTGTCCGCCGGCCACGGCTCCATGCTGCTCTATTCATTGTTGTTTCTCCTTGGTTACAAGGACATGACGATGGATGAGATCAAGCGCTTCCGCCAGCTCGGCTCCAAGACCGCGGGCCATCCGGAATTCGGCCATGCGGCCGGTATTGAGACGACGACCGGGCCTTTAGGCCAGGGCTTGGGCAATTCGGTAGGTTTCGCCATCGCCGAGCGCCACCTCAATGCCCGTTTCGGCGATGATCTCGTCAATCACAAAACCTATGTGCTGGCGGGCGACGGCTGCCTGATGGAAGGTATCTCCCAGGAAGCCATCACGCTCGCCGGGCACCTCAAACTCTCCAACCTCATTGTCCTGTGGGACGACAACGGCATTTCCATCGACGGCAAAGTCTCCATGGCTGATTCGACCGACCAGCTTGGCCGCTTCGCCTCCGCCAACTGGAACGCCATTCGCGTCGACGGCCACAACGCCACTGAAGTCTCCGCAGCGCTTGCAGCCGCCCAGACCTCCGATAAACCCAACCTTATCGCCTGCAAAACCATCATCGGCTTCGGAGCACCCACCAAACAGGGTACCGCCGCCACCCATGGCTCGCCATTGGGTGTGGAAGAAATTGCTGGGGCCCGTAAGGCGCTGGGTTGGGACTCTGCGCCTTTCGTCGTTCCGCAGGATTTGCTGGAGTCCTGGCGCGCCGCCGGAGCGCGCGGCAACCCGGCCCGCGCCGATTGGCAGAACCGGCTGTCGGCAAGCGGCAAGGCTGCCGAATTCAATAACCTCATATCGGGCGCCCTGCCGGCCAATTTCGATGAGATTGTTGCCAACTACAAAAAAGATCTCGCCAAAAACCCACCGTGGATCGCCACGCGCAACGCATCGCAGAACGCTCTCGATGTGATCAATGCGGCAATCCCCGAAACCATCGGCGGCTCCGCCGACCTGACCGGCTCCAACAACACCAAATCGAAAGACCTGAAGCCCCTCAATGCCGCCGATTACGGCGGGCGCTATATCTATTATGGCATTCGCGAGCATGGCATGGCGGCGGCCATGAACGGCTTGGCGCTCCATGGCGGTATCATTCCCTATGGCGGGAGTTTCCTCACCTTCACCGACTATTGCCGCCCCTCGATCCGCCTGTCCGCCATCATGAGCCAACGCGTCATCTATGTGATGACCCACGATTCGATCGGCCTCGGCGAGGATGGTCCGACCCATCAGCCCGTCGAACACCTCTGCGCTCTCCGTGTTATCCCCAATCTGAAGGTCTTCCGCCCCTGCGATGCGGTCGAAACCGCCGAATGCTGGCAGCTTGCCTTGCACAACGAAGGCCCGAGCATTCTGGCGCTCACCCGCCAGAAGCTGAAGCCCGCGCGTATCGACTATTCGGTCAAAAACCTTTGCGCGCTGGGAGCCTACGAAATGGCTTCCTCGGTGAAGAAGGCTAAAGCCGTGATTTTTGCGTCCGGTTCGGAAGTTGAGATCGCACTCGAAGCAAAGGTCGCACTCGACAAGGCCGGCACCCCCACTCGCGTGGTTTCAGTTCCCTCCATGGAACTGTTCGAGAAGCAGGGCAAGGCCTACAAGGAGAAACTCTTGGGCACCGAAAAGATCCGCGTGGCCATCGAGGCCGGCGTACGCACCGGTTGGGACCGCTTCATCGGTGTGGGCGGCAAGTTCATCGGCATGACCGGCTTCGGCGCCTCGGCCCCGGCCGAAGACCTCTACAAGCATTTCGGCATCACGGCGAAGGCCGCCGTGAGGGCCGCGAGATCATAAGATGTTTACATTGGTAATGAACAAGAATCACTTTCCCTTCTCCCCTTGCGGGAGAAGGTGGATCGCGCCGCAGGCGCGAGACGGAAGAGGGGGTGGTTCAGCGAGTCCGGTCATGCATGGTGTTGGCGGAACCACCCCCTCATCCGGCGCTACGCGCCACCTTCCCCCGCGAGGGGGGAAGGGAACAGAATCCGTTGCTCCACCGAACCCACTCACCGCAGCGAACTAAGATGCCTGCCTTCCGCACCCTTGATGACATCGACGTCGCAGGCA
>JBKKDI010000138.1:0-16446 GCA_046708645.1 Aestuariivirga sp. | reverse complement strand
GCTTTGAAGGGGTCGTATTCGAAGCCGTGGTCGTTCCGGATCGCGTCATAGAACAAAGTCTTACAGGCTCCTGAGCAAAGACGGCAGTTCGGCTATGCTGGCAATCGTGTAATCGGCGAGATGGGCGATGTCGGCATGAGCGGCGTTGCCGCTGAGCACCGCAATGGCGAGCCCGGCGCTGCCGTTCCGTGCCTCCTCCATGTCGTGCGAATTGTCGCCGACCATGGCGATCTCCGCCGTGCCAAGCCCGGTGATCTCGGCAAAACGGCGGATCATGTTGCCGGAAGGCTTCGGCACCTCAACCGTATCGGCGGCGATGATGTCTTCGAAATGTTCGATGATGCCGATGTGACTCATATGGTTGGTGGCGGAAGTATGAGTGTCATTGGTGGCAACGCCCAAACGCATTCCCATCGCCTTCAATTCCGCGAAGATCGGTTCGAGCGCCATCAGCGGCTTGAGCGCGGCTTTCACCAACGGCGCGTAATCGTGGTCGAGAACGCGCACTTTTTCCGCGATACCGGCCTCGTCGAGTCCCGGCCACCAGATTAAAACCAGTTGCCGCGTCGTGCCTGCGGCAAGGACGGAACCCGGCTTGAACGTATCCGTCGCGCGATCGAGCCCGGCCTTCTCCAGAAGTGTGTCGGCTCCATCGCTGTCGGTTCCGAACAAATCCGACAGCATCAGGCGGTAGATTGGCAGCCACGTGTCGTTGACCTCTATCAAGGTGCCATCCTTGTCGAAAAGGATTCCGCGAATGCTCACGGTTGCCCCCAGCGGGTGAGCAGTGACAGAGGGTCGGGCCGGGGCCGGTCTTCCAAAGTTGCGGTTGAGGTGCCGAGATAGATGAAGCCCGCCACCTTTTCGTGGGGGTGAAGCCGCATGACCTTGCGCATGCCCGCATCATAGGCCATCCAGTCGGTGTTCCACGCGCAACCCACACCAAGTGTTGTGGCGGCAAACAGCATGGTCTGACAAACGGCGGCGGCAGACAGGACTTGTTCCCATTCCGGAATCTTTGGATGCGGCGCTGCCGTCGAGATCACCGCAATCACCACCGGCGCGCGCAGCAACATGTTGCGCTGGAAGTCGAGCGCCTCTTCGCCGTATTCAGGATGCAACTCCCGCCAGCGCGCTTTCATGGCGTCACCGAACTTGGCCCTGGCCTCGCCTTCAAACAGAACAAACCGCCACGGCGTGAGCTTGCCATGGTCCGGCACGCGGACGGCGGCGTTGAGAATTTCGCTCAACTGTTCGTCCGTCGGCCCCGGTTCGCCCATGGCCTTGGGCGAGGCCGAACGGCGGCTGCCCAGCAGGGCGCGAATCGACGAGGTGTCGTTGAGAGGGGTCATGTCCGGCGCAATGTGGCGGTGGTCAAGGCGGAAGGCAATGGTTTCAATTGATGGCCGTCTGTTAACCCAAAATTAAGGAAGCCGTTGCCGGAGGCGCGATCCGTGTGGTTTCCTGGTCAGTACCGGCCGGGCTGGTCGGGGGAGTTGAGCATGACACCTGCAAACGGGCACGGCCACGGCGGCCGTGCAACCCATCACCGCCAGGGCAGCACCAAATCGGCGTTTGCCGTGGCGGCGATGCTTTTCCTGGTGGCTGCGGTCGCCGTCTTGGCCCCCCGTATCGCCTGGTCGGCGGCTACCGACAACTTTGAAATTTCGAGCGTCCCATTGAACGCGGCCACGCTCCCCACCGGGGCTACCCACGACATTGCCATCGAAACTGTAGCGCCGGGGCATGAGGGGCTGGAGCTTTCCGCACGGCTTAATGAAGAAGGCGGCCTTATCGAACGCCCCGTCACTTGGACCATTTCCAGCACATCGGACGAGCTCATCTATAAGGGCGATACTCCCATAGCCCAGGTTGACGTCAAACCCGGGGGCTATCTCGTCGAAATCAGGTATGGCGCCGTTCACCTGAGCCAGACCGTCAACGTCGCGGACGGCACCAAACTTATTGCCAGCTTCGTGCTTGACGCAGGCGGCATTCGTATTCTGCCTCGCCTGCAAGGCCTGGGGCTTCCTGCAACGCCTTCGCGATGCCTCGTCTTTGCGCTAGCCGGCATCCGCAAGGGCCAGCTCATCGCCACGTCACAGCAACCCGGTGAAATCCTGCGGGTACCCTCCGGCGACTATCGGATCGAGAGTCGTTTCGACGTGGGGAACGCCCGCGCCGTGGCCGATGTCCATGTGAAACCAGGCTTGATGAGCGCTGTGGAGATCGACCATACGGCGGGCTTGGCGCGTCTGGCTTTCGTCGGCGCACCGGGCACACAAGTCCTGTGGCACGTCGCGGACGGCGACGGCAATGCACTCCCTCCGATTGAAGGACTTGCGGCTGATGTCGTTCTGAAACCGGGCACCTATTCGGCTATCGCCGAGACAGGCGAAGAAACGCTGAGCGCGAAATTTGTGATCGCAGCGGGTGAGTCCCGCGATATTATTCTCGGTAACTGACAGCGCCCGTTCCGCGGTTTCACCCAACGTCAGTTAATATGACCTTTCGCAGCGCACAATGCGGGCATGTCATATTTGCATAAACGATGACACTCACGAAGGCGGATATCCATCGATCCTTGCTGCACCGCAGCAAGAACAATGGAGAGCAACATGACCATATCCAAAACGCTGTCGGAGGCACCAGAAGAGCCAGCAATTCAGGGACACGGCCCTCGGCCGCCAAGCTTCTGGGTTCTCACCCTCGGCTCGATCGTCGTCGTCTACGGCGACATCGGCACCATTGCGCGAGGCCGTCCGCGCCGCCATGGGCAAGGATGGCGTCATTTCGGAACCCATGATCTATGGCGTCGTCTCGCTGATCCTCTGGGCCCTCATTCTCGTCGTCACCATCAAATATGTTCTCATTCTTCTCAACGCCGACAACAAGGGCGAAGGCGGCACCCTGTCGCTGATGGCACTGGCCCAGCGCGCCATGGGCAAGAACATCGTCTTCGTCCCCATCCTCGGCATGATCGGCGCGGCCCTGTTCTATGGCGACGCCATCATCACGCCCGCCATTTCCGTTCTCTCGGCAGTGGAAGGCCTCTCGGTCGTAACACCCGCCTTCAATCCCTACATCCTGCCGATTACCATCGGCGTTATTATTGCGTTGTTCCTCGTGCAATCGCGCGGTACGGCGCGGGTCGCGGCATTCTTCGGACCCATCACGCTTGTCTGGTTCGCGGCCATTGCCGCCGCCGGACTACTGCACATTGGCGACCATCCGGGAATCCTTCACGCCTTCAATCCGGTTTATGCCGTGTCGTTTCTGTCAGGCCACGGAGTAATCGGCCTCGTGACTCTCGGTGCCGTGTTCCTCGCGGTCACGGGTGCTGAAGCGCTCTATGCCGATCTTGGCCATTTCGGCAAACGGCCCGTTCAGTTCGCCTGGCTCGCCGTCGTGCTGCCAGCGCTCGCTCTTAATTATCTGGGCCAGGGGGCCTTGCTTCTGAATAACCCGGCGGCCATCGAAAACCCGTTCTTCCTCATGGTGCCGGATTGGGCCTTGCTTCCCATGGTGGGGCTCGCCACGGCTGCAACCATCATCGCCAGCCAGGCCGTCATTACCGGTGCCTATTCGCTGACCCGCCAGGCGATCCAGCTTGGCCTGCTGCCGCGCATGGAAATCCGTTTCACGTCAGAAGCCCACGCGGGGCAAATCTACATGCCGCAAGTCAACTGGCTGCTGCTGGCGGGCGTTCTTATTCTCGTCGTCCTGTTCCAGACATCGTCCAGCCTTGCGTCGGCCTATGGCATTGCCGTGACGGGCACCATGGTGGTCACGGCCGCCATGGCAATCTATGTCATCTGGACATACTGGAAGTGGCCGCTCTGGGCCGCATTGGCGATGATGTTGCCGCTGCTGGCGCTTGACATCGTCTTTCTTGGCGCCAACGCGCTCAAGGTGTTCCAGGGCGGCTGGGTCCCGCTGGCGCTTGGCGGCGTCATCATGTTCATCATGTGGACATGGCGGAAGGGTACGCGCATCCTCTTCGATAAGACGCGGCTCCTAGAGGTGCCGCTGGCCGATCTGGTGGGCAGCCTCCTGAAGCGCCCGCCGCACCGGATCCCCGGCACGGCCGTGTTCTTCACTTCCGATCCGGAAAGTACTCCGACCGCCCTGCTCCACAGCCTCAAGCACTACAAGGTGCTGCATGAGCATAATGTGGTGCTGACCATCCGCACCGCCGATTCACCCACCGTGCCGGATGGTGAAAAGCTGAAACTTGAAAAGCTGAACGATCTCTTCAGCCGCCTCATCGTTAGCGTCGGCTACATGGAAACCCCGGATGTGCCGAAGGTTTTGGAACTGGCAAGCAAGCTCGGCTGGAAATTCGACATCATGTCGACGTCGTTCTTCCTGTCGCGCCGCAATGTCAGGGCTTCGAAACACGGCGGCATGCCGATGTGGCAAGACAAGTTGTTCATCTCGCTCGCCCGCAATGCCGACGACGCCAGCCACTACTTCCGTCTGCCGACCGACCGGGTGGTGGAAGTCGGAAGCCAGATCACCGTGTGACGATCCTGTAGTGAAGGAGCAGGCACGGCCTGCCTGTTCCTGTGTTTCCTAGGTTTGCTGTGCGCCGCGCGACAACCAGCTCCAAACAGCGGCACCCGTTAGTGCGCCAGCAATTTGGGCTGCGATGAAACCGGGCGCGTGCGCCGGGCTGATGCCGGCAAACGTATTGGTCAGCGCCCGTGCGATTGTCACGGCTGGGTTGGCGAATGACGTCGATGCCGTGAACCAGTAGGCAGCAGTAATATAAAAACCGACCGCCGCGGCAATAGCGTTGGGCTTGAAGCGGACGCACCCCAGGATTGTCAGCAGCAATCCGAACGCCGCAACGAATTCCGCGAACCATTGCCCGGACCCGGTGCGCGGCGTTGACGAAAGCTGGAACAGGGGCAAGTCGAACATCAGGTGTGCGGCGAGCGTGCCAAGGCAGCCGCCGATGATCTGGGCCGGCACGTAGGCAAGCAATTGTTTGATCGTAAGCTCTCCGCGCAACGCCATCACCAGGCTGACCACGGGGTTGAGATGGGCCCCCGAGAGCGGCCCCAGAATCGTTATGAGTACGACGAGCATGGCACCCGTGGGGATCGTATTGCAGAGCAGCGCAATGGCGACATTCCCGCCTGCAAGGTTGGCGGCCATGATGCCCGACCCGACGATTGTCGCCACAAGCAACGCCGTGCCCAGCGCTTCCGCGCCGGCGCTTCTGGTGAGGTCCGTTGTCATCCCTACCGTACCCTCCGTCCGGTTGCATCGATAACTTGCTCGCCATCTTCCTTGCTGAATGCACCAGACTGCGGCGACGGCAGAATGTCGAGCACGGCTTCCGATGGGCGGCACAATCTGACACCCAGTGGCGTCACCACAATGGGCCGGTTGATCAGGATTGGATGCTGCTGCATGGCGTCAATCAATTGAGCATCAGTCAGCGCCCGGTCACCAAGTCCGAGTTCCACATAGGGCGTGTCTTTTTCCCGCAGGAGTTCCCGTGCAGTTAAGCCCATGCGCCTGATCAACGCGAGCAACATTGCCCGGCTCGGCGGCGTTTTCAAATATTCGATCACGTGAGGCTCGATACCGGCGTTGCGAATCATGGCGAGCGTGTTGCGCGACGTGCCGCATTCCGGATTGTGATAGATGATGACGTCCAAAATGCGCGTGCCCCTGCCGAACTTGTCGAGATTCAAGAGGCATTATTGCAATTGTGTGACGGTTACGAGCCGCTGAACCAGTTGTAGCCCTGGTCTTCCCAAAAGCCGCCGGGATAGTCGTTGGTGACGAACATCGCCGCGATGTATTTCGGGTTCTTGAATCCCAACTTCGTCGGCACACGGAGCTTCATCGGGAAACCGTATTTGCGCGGCAGCACCTGGTCGCGGAACGTGAGCGCCAGAATGGTCTGCGGATGCAAGGCCGTCGCCATGTCGATGCTGGAATTATAATTGTCGGCGCATCTGAAGCCCACATATTTGGCCGTGGTGTCAGCGCCCACCAGGCGCAGGAAATCGCCGAACGGAACGCCGCCCCATTTGCCGATGGCGCTCCAGCCTTCAACGCAGATGTGCCGGGTAATTTGCGAGACCTGCGGCAAGGCCCGCAGGCGCTCAAGCGTCCAGCTCTCCGTGTTGGCGATCATGCCGCTGAGTTCCAGCGCATAACCAGCTTCCGCAACCACGGGTGCCTTCGCTTCCGGATAATAACCGTTGAACGGGAATGGATCGGTGATATCGCTTTCGGCGTAGACGGGCGCCAGCTTGTTGCCATTGAAGATCGCCGCCTGAACGCCATCGTTCCAGCGCGACATGGCCCCAAGGATGCGCTCGGTCACCGACGGGTCGGTGGCATCGCAACCCGTGAGCAGCGACAAGGCGCCTAGCGTGAGTGTTTTCTTCATGAACAGCCGGCGCTCAAGTTTAAGAATGGGCGCGCGCCGCTCAACCATCAAGCCGGTGGCATTCCAGAGCTTAGGAGTCATGGCCGTCCGTCCTTGTTTCCACAGCGGGCTTGCGGGCCCAACCGATGATCATCGGCAACAGGGTTGAAGGTACAATCGCAACCAGCGCCAGATGCATGACGACAAAGGCACAGATCGCCGCCATGCCGAAGAAATGCACCAGACGCGCGCCTTCATAACCGCCCATCAGCCATGTCAGTTCCTGAAGCTGCACCGGCTTCCAGATGCACAGGCCGGAAAGGATGGTGAGAATAATCGCCAGCAGCACGCCGATATAGGAAGCCTTTTGCACGGCATTGTAGCGTCCGGTTTCGTGCGGCAACTGTCCGCGCAAGGCTTTTCCAATGTCTTGCACAACCGAGAGCGGCGAAACCGGAAAGAATGATCGGCGGAAGTGCCGGGTCACCAAACCGATCGCCAGATAGACCAGCAGATTGATCGTCAGCAGCCACATGGCCGCGAAATGCCAATTCAACGCGCCGGCCAGCCAGCCGCCGAGCGTAATTTCATTCGGAAAGCGGAATGAAAAAAGCGGTGCCGCATTATAGATGCGCCATCCGCTCATGATCATAATGATAATGGCTACCGCGTTGATCCAATGGAACACCCGCACCGCAAGGGAGTGAACCGGAATTCTCTCGCGCTTCGCCGGGATGGTTTCCATGGCGTTACATTCCTCCCATCCGCTGGAGAGCGCAATTAACTCTTAATCACGATTGAGTGCAATTCGGTTAGGTGTCAAACTCTTGTCATCCCCGCACTTGTTGCGGGGACCCATTTTCCCACATTCTGCGACCTGCCCCACTGAGCGATGGGTCGCCGGAACAAGTCCGGCGATGACAAAAAGGGGCGACTATCAATACTTGACGCCTGCGAGTATTTAATGAAACTCGGAGTAACGCCATGATCAATGTTCTCGAATACAACGGACACAGCGCCCGTGTGGAGCTCGATCCCGACGACGAATGCTTTGCCGGCAGGCTCGCGGGCATTAATGATGTGGTAGGTTTTCACGGTTCCACCATCGCGGAACTGAAAGCGGCCTTTCATGAAGCCGTCGACGATTATATCGAAACCTGCCGCAAGACCGGGAAGGCGCCCGAGCGTCCCTTCTCCGGCAAAGTCATGTTCCGCATCGCCCCCGAACTACACGCCCGCGCCGCACTGGCCGCGCAATTGCGCGGCATCAGTCTTAATCAGTGGCGGAGGAAGTTCTGGCGGAAGCGGCGGGTGAGGATATTTGATTAATTTTTCAAATCCGGCGCTGTTGCCTCCGACACCAGCGCGGCAATCGCTTCATCCAGCTTCATCGATTTCTGCTCCTGGGATCCAAGACGGCGCATGTTGATGGACCGCTCCTCCATCTCACGTTTGCCGACAACTAATATGACCGGCACCTTCTGCACGGAGTGTTCGCGGACTTTGTAGTTGATTTTCTCGTTGCGACGATCGGCTTCGGCGCGCAAACCGGCCGTTCGCAGCTCGTCACGCACACTTAGTGCATAAGCATCGCTATCGGAAGTAATGGTCGTCACCATCACCTGCGTGGGAGCAAGCCATAGCGGGAAATGGCCGGCGTGATGTTCGATCAGGATGCCGAGGAAGCGCTCCATCGAGCCGCAGATGGCGCGGTGAATCATCACCGGCACCTTTTTCTCGCCGTCGGCTCCGATATAAAAGGCACCAAAACGTTCCGGTAGATTGAAGTCGATCTGCGTGGTGCCGCATTGCCAGTCGCGGCCAATAGCATCGCGCATCACATATTCGAACTTGGGACCGTAGAAAGTGCCCTCACCCGGATTGATGCCGGTTTTGACGCGGCCCTCGGACTCGTCCTCGATCTGTTTCAGAATCCGGCGCAGCACATCCTCCGCATGATCCCACATGGCGTCGGTGCCCACGCGCTTTTCCGGCCGGGTCGCCAGTTTCACCACCACCTGATCGAAACCGAAATCCTTATACGTCGAGAGAATGAGATCGTTGATCTTCAGGCATTCGTCCGCCATCTGGTCTTCTGTGCAAAAGATATGCGCATCGTCCTGGGTAAAGCCGCGCACCCGCATGAGGCCATGGAGCGCGCCCGAAGGTTCATAGCGGTGCACGCTTCCGAATTCCGCGAGCCGCAGCGGCAGTTCGCGGTAGGATCGCAGCCCGTGCTTGAATATCTGCACATGGCCTGGGCAGTTCATCGGCTTGATGGCAAAGATCTGATCGTCCTCGGTTTCATCGCCCGCCGAGCGCGCCATGAACATGGCCTCGCGATACCAGCCCCAATGGCCCGACGTCTCCCACAGGGATTTGTCGAGCAGTTGCGGGGCGTTTACTTCCTGATAGTCGAGTTTCGCCAGGCGCCGCCGCATATAGGCGATGAGCTGCTGGAAAATCGTCCAGCCCTTGGCGTGCCAGAAGACAACGCCCGGTCCCTCCTCCTGAAAATGAAACAGGTCCATCTCACGGCCGAGTTTGCGGTGATCGCGCTTCTCGGCTTCCTCAAGCGCCGTCACATAGGCGGCGAGATCCTTGTCCGAGGCCCAGGCCGTGCCATAGATGCGCGTGAGCATCGGATTTTTCGAATCGCCACGCCAATAGGCTCCCGCCACCTTCATCAGCTTGAAGGCCTGCCCGATCTTGCCCGTTGATGTCATGTGAGGCCCGCGGCACAGATCGATCCAGCCACCCTGATCGTAAAACTTGATGTCCTGATCGCCGGGAATCGCATCCACCAGTTCGACCTTGAACAACTCGCCCTTCTGCCGGAAAAATTCCTTGGACGCCTCGCGGCTCTTCACCGATTTGGTGAACGGTTTGTCGCGCGCGATGATCTCCCGCATCTTCTTCTCGATTGCCGGAAAGTCTTCCGGCGTAAACGGCTGATTGCGGAAGAAATCGTAGAAGAAACCGTTCTCGATGACCGGCCCGATAGTCACCTGGGTGCCGGGAAACAATTCCTGGACCGCTTCGGCCAGAACGTGAGCGCAGTCGTGGCGAATGAGCTCCAGCGCGGCATCGTCCTCCCGCGTCAGGATGCGCAAACTCGCGTCCCCGGTGATCGGGTCTGCCAGATTTACCAAACCGCCGTTCACCACGGCCGCCACCGCCTTTTTCTCGAGGGATTTGGAGATGGACGCGGCGACCTGAGCTGCGCTTGTCCCGGTCTCAACCTGGCGCTTCGCGCCGTCCGGGAACGTCAAGGTAATCATTCAATCCTCCCGCTCACTCCCGCGAACAACTGCGGGTAAGCAAAATCAATGGGTTAAACTATACGCCTCTCTGCACGGCGCCCAAGGCTGTTAGCCAAATTTCGGGCCTGCGGTCAAGCACCGGCAGCCCGCGGATGGTCTGTCTCTCACTTGCTAACCCGGCATTAACCTTAACGCTTCATGTTGATCCCGAACTGCAACGCAACACTGGGTTCTCGGTATACACATGAAAAAACTTCTGCTTGGTCTTATTTGCGCGCTCGCCATTTCGATGACCGGTTCTCCGGTGTTAGCGGCCGACCTCGATGCACCGGATTTCGATCCGATCTATGACTGGTCCGGCATTTATGCAGGCGTCTTTGGCGGCTTGGTGTTTGTCGAGACACCCTATATTCCCATCGGCTTTCTCGATCCGGAATTCGGCGGCGCTTCCGGCATCGTGGGCGTTCTGGCCGGAGCCCAATGGCAGATGGACGGCTTCGTATTCGGCGTCGAAGGAGACTGGGGTTGGGGCTTCGGGGAAACCGCTGAAAACCTCATCGATGAGACGGATTATTCAATCAACAGTGTCGCCACACTGCGCGCCCGTCTGGGCGTTGCCTTTGACAACACGCTGATCTACGCCACCGGCGGCGTGGCTATGGCGGATGCGACCTTCGATGCCTATGCTTTGGATGTCGATGACGATGCCACCCACTGGGGCTGGACGATAGGCGGTGGCATGGAACACGCCTTCTCGGACAATTTCACCGGCAGGCTCGAATATCTTTATGCCTCGTTCGGCGACGAAATCTACGATCTCTCGCCATTCGGAGCGGTGGAGATGGAAATCGAAAACATGCACATTATCCGGGCGGCATTTGCCTACAAGTTCGATCTCTAAACTCCAGAAAACAACGCAGTATCAGGGGTCCTTCGGGGCCCCTTTTTTTGTGCGCCAATGCGGTCCATCGTAGACACCCGGAACCGGATCAAACCCTTCCCCACCCCAGGGATGGCAGCGCGACATGCGCGCAATGGCCAGCAGCGAGCCGCGCCAGCTTCCGTGCCTTTCAATAGCGTCGCTGGCATATTCCGAACACGTCGGTAAATAGCGGCAGCGCCGCCCGATAAAGCCGGATAGTGTTAGCTGGTAGAACCGGATGGCCGCAATCAGGATGGCTTTCATCCGCCAAGATATAGAGTGCTGCATGACCGCCACAAAGCCCAACATTCTTTTCGTCATGGCCGACCAGTTGGCTGCCCAGTTCCTGCCTTTCCATGGGCACCATCTTGTCAAAACGCCGAATTTATCCAGGCTCGCGGCTGAAGGCGTGGTTTTCGAAAATTGCTATTCCAACAGTCCACTGTGCGCGCCGGCGCGGGCCACCGTGATGAATGGCCTCCTGCCCTCGCGCACCGGCGTTTACGACAATGCGGCGGAGTTCCCCTCGTCAATTCCAACCTGGGCGCACTATTTGCGTCTCGCAGGTTACAAGACGTGCCTCTCGGGCAAGATGCACTTTGTCGGCCCCGACCAGTTACACGGGCTAGAAGAGCGCCTCACGACCGACATCTATCCCGCCGACTTCGGTTGGACACCCGACTGGCGCCTCAAGCAGGAGCGCATCGACTGGTGGTATCACAACATGACAAGCGTGCTGCAACCGGGCATCGCTGAAATCACCAATCAGCTCGAGTTCGACGATGAGGTAGCTTTTCTCGCTATCCGCAAAATTTACGACTACGCGCGTTACGATAATGACAAACCGTTTTGCCTGATGGCATCCTTCACTCACCCGCACGATCCTTATGCGGCGCGGGCGAAATTCTGGAATCTCTATCGCGACGAAGACATCGATTTGCCGAAAGTCCCGGCCATGGACCACAACGAGCGCGATCCCCACAGCCAGCGGCTTTACGATGTATCGGCCATGGCTGATTATACGGTGACGGAGGCCGATCTCCGCGCCGCCCGGCATGGCTACTATGCCAACGTTAGTTACGTGGATGATCTTCTCGGGCAAATGATAGCGGCGCTGGAGGCGACAGGAAAGCTCGACAATACCGTCATTGTATTCACCTCGGACCATGGCGATTTTCTTGGCGAACGGGGCCTCTGGTATAAGATGTCCTATCTTGAACCTTCCGCCCATGTGCCATTGATCGTCTGGTCACCGAAGAACTTTGCCGCGCGCCGGGTGAAAGAACCGGTCTCGCTCGCCGACATCATGCCCACACTTTCCACCATCGGGCATGGTGGCAGGGTCGAACTCGCTCGCGACGCCGATGGCCGCTCGCTTTACCCGCTTCTCACCGGTGTATCGGAAGACCCGAAGGCCACGGCATGGGGAGAATATCTGGCCGAAGGTGCAATCGCGCCCATGTACATGCTGCGCCGCAGTCCATGGAAATTCATCCACACACCCTCCGACCCCGACCAGCTTTTCAATCTTACGGACGATCCCGATGAGATGAACAATCTTGCGGCCAGGCATCCGCTGGCGATGCAGTTCCGCAAGGAAGTAGAAGCAAAATTCGACATCGCCCGGATCAGCGCTGAAGTATTGCGCAGCCAACAGTCGCGCCATCTGATGTTTGAAGCGCTGAAACGGGGCCACCACTTCCCGTGGGATTTCCAGCCCCTCCGGGACGCCAGCGAACAATATACCCGCAACCACATGAGCGTCACCGACCGCGATCTTCAATCACGATTTCCGAAGGCGCCGGAAGTCGATCACAAGCGGCGGTAGCGGTTCCTCAAATCCCCGAAAGCCGCCGGCCGAAACTGCCGCTTGGCGCTCTTCCTCCGCCTCTCCATAGTGGCGTCATGAGTCGTTCCGCCGAAGCTCTCCCCGCTTCCGCGCCTTTCAGGTTGTGGATCGGATTTGGCGCCATGTGCCTTGGCATGTTCATGGCCATCCTCGACATCCAGATCGTCGTCACATCGCTTCCGGTGATTCAGGAGGCACTGAAGATTGGCGCCGACCGCATGAGTTGGGTGCAGACGGCCTATCTCATCGCCGAGGTCATCGCCATTCCGCTAACGGGGCTCCTCACGCGCGTTTTTACTCTGCGCTGGCTGTTCGCCGGCGCCATCGCCGTCTTCACGCTGGCCTCGATCGGTTGCGCGTTCAGCACCGGCTTTGCGTCTCTGATCGCCTGGCGCGTGATGCAAGGGCTGGCTGGCGGCGTACTTATTCCGCTGGTGTTCTCGGCCATCTTTCTTCTGTTCCAGCGGGGCTTCCAGCAGACGGTCGCCACCACCATGGGCGGCGTGCTTGCGGTGCTGGCGCCTGCCCTTGGCCCCATCACCGGCGGCTTGCTGACCGAAAATTTTTCATGGCACTGGCTGTTTCTCATTAATGTTATCCCGGGCATCGTCACCCTGGTCGCGGGCGTTGCGTGTTTGCCGCGTGAAAAGCGGCAACTCAATCTTCTGCGGTCCCTCGACTGGTTGTCGCTTGTGTTCATCGCCTTGGGACTGGGCGTGCTTGAGATCGGGCTGAAAGACGCCCCGGACCGTGGCTGGTTCTCCAGTACCGTGCTTGGCTTTTTCGCCATTGTCGCCGTTTGCGGGTGGGCAGCCATTCGCCGGCCACGGCCCGTCGTCGATTTCGCTTTGTTGCGCGACCGCAAACTTGCCTTCGGTTGCGGCGTCAGTTTTATTTTGGGGCTTGCACTCTTCGGATCGGTTTATTTGATGCCGGTCTTTCTTGCTTTCGTCCGAAAACATGGCCCCATCGATATCGGCATCATTATACTTGTAACCGGCATCGCCCAGTTGGTGACAGCACCTATCGCGGTCTATCTGGACCGAAGGTTTGACGCGCGGCTTCTGTCCGCCATCGGCTTTGCCTGTTTTTGCGCAGGGCTGCTGATGAGCGCCAATCAGACAATCGCCACCGACTATGATGAAATGTTCTGGCCCCAGATCGTGCGTGGCGGGTTCGTCGCCCTATGCATTTTGCCGCCAACACGCTTCGCACTCGGCTTTCTTCCGCTTGACCGGGTGAGCGATGCGAGCGGTCTTTACAATCTCTGCCGCAATCTCGGCGGCGCCATCGGCATCGCCCTGATCGACACGGTCATGTTCACCCGCGGTCCCCACCATGCCGGAGAGCTCACCGATCTCATTCGCAGCAACCCGGCGGCGGCCGCAAACCTTCTCGGTTTAGGTGTCGAGGATTTGCCGGAACCCGAGGACGCCATGGGTTTGATTTCAATTATGGACGCCATCCAGGATGCGAGCCTCACCATGGCCATCAACGAGGCGTGGCTGATGCTGGCGGTCCTCACCTCCTTTGCTCTTGTTCTTCTCTGGGTCATGGGCCCGATTCGAGCCTCTGAGAGGAGTGCGAACCCACAACTCCGGAGCGAATGACGGTGAAGCCACATCCCGCAAGCGATCCTGTTAATATGTTGTTAACCAAATATATTTTCTGAATTCAAGGGCTGCGCCCCTTGACCTCGTCAACAACCCAACCGAGTCGCCAGTGGGACGTTTTCAGCTTTTGGGGGTAACCCCACGAAACGCTTGAGCTTCCATCGAGAATCGTATGGACTGCCGGTTATCCACAGAGTCGATCCACCTGTGGACACAATATGTTGTGTTAATATTTTGGTAACACACTAGGTATTGACGAATTGCCCTGCCTGTTATAGCTTCGTCATCAAGGCTGAGGGGTAAGACAAGGGCTGCGGAACAGCTCGGTCTTCCGAAAGTAAATTCAATACAGAAGCCGAAAATCCGGGGGGCGGCGCTTCGCGGACAGGGGGTTTGTGACGTCAGACGCGGTTGTACGAGCCCCGTGGGCATTGTTGTGGCTCACGGCAACGAAACAAAGAATGGGACGAGGGCAGCTATGAAAATCCAACGCCGTTACACCAAAGCCGGTCAGGACGCCTATGCGGAAATCGAATTCCGCCAGGCCACCAGCGAAATCAAGAACCCGGACGGATCCGTTGTGTTCCGCCTCGAAGGCATCGAGGTGCCCGCATCGTGGAGCCAGGTCGCGGCCGATATTCTGGCGCAAAAGTATTTCCGCAAGGCGGGCGTTCCGGCGGCGTTGAAGCGCGTTGAAGAGAACAGCATTCCGTCATGGGCCTGGCGCTCGGTTGCCGATGAAGACGCCCTTGCCCTGCTCCCGGAAAAATCACGCATCGTGGGAGAGAGCAGTTCCAAGCAGGTGTTCAACCGGCTGGCTGGCACTTGGGCCTATTGGGGCCTGAAGGGCGGCTATTTCAGCGCTGAGGAGGATGCCCGCGCATTCCACGACGAACTTTGCTTCATGCTTGCCACCCAGAAGTGCGCGCCCAACAGCCCGCAGTGGTTTAACACCGGGCTCCATTGGGCCTATGGCATCGATGGCCCGGGCCAGGGCCACTACTATGTGGATCACGAGACGGGCAAACTCACAAAGTCAAAATCGGCTTATGAACATCCACAGCCCCATGCCTGCTTCATCCAGTCGATCGCCGACGATTTGGTGAACGAGGGTGGCATCATGGATTTGTGGGTGCGTGAAGCCCGTCTATTCAAATATGGCTCGGGCACCGGCTCAAACTTCTCCCACCTGCGGGGGGAAAACGAAAAACTTTCCGGCGGCGGGAAGTCGTCGGGCCTGATGAGCTTCCTCAAGATCGGCGACCGGGCGGCGGGCGCCATCAAATCGGGCGGCACGACGCGGCGCGCCGCCAAGATGGTGGTGGTCGACGCCGATCATCCCGACGTCGAGGATTATGTGGAGTGGAAGGTGAAGGAGGAGCAGAAGGTTGCCGCTCTCGTCACCGGCTCGAAGATCGTCAAGAAGTGCCTTGCCGCCATCATGAAGGCCTGCGTCAACTGCGAAGGCCCCGGCGGCGACTGTTTCGAGATCGAGAGGAACCCGGCGTTGAAGCGCGCGGTAAAGGATGCGCGCCGCAACATGGTGCCGGATAATCTTTGCAAGCGCGTCATCCAGTTCGCCAAGCAGGGTTACAAGGAAATCGAATTCGACACCTACGACACGGATTGGGACGGTGAAGCCTATCGCACGGTATCGGGCCAGAACTCCAACAACTCGGTACGCGTGACCGACGAATTCCTGCGCGCGGTCGAGACCGATGACGATTGGGACTTGAAGGCGCGCCTCACCGGCAAGACGGTGAAGACGCTGAAGGCCCGCGAGTTGTGGGACAAGATCGGCCATGCGGCATGGGCCTCCGCCGATCCGGGCATCCAGTTCCACTCTACCATCAACGACTGGCACACCTGCCCCGCATCGGGCGAAATCCGCGCGTCGAATCCCTGCTCGGAATACATGTTCCTCGACGATACGGCCTGCAACCTCGCCTCACTGAACCTGTTGCAGTTCCGCGATGCGGCCACTGGCAAATTCAATATCGAATCCTACGAACATGCGGTCAGGCTGTGGACCGTAGTTCTGGAAATCTCGGTGATGATGGCGCAGTTCCCGTCAAAGGAAATCGCCAAGCTGTCCTACGAGTTCCGCACCCTTGGCTTGGGTTTTGCCAACATCGGCGGACTGTTGATGACGGCGGGTATTCCCTATGACAGCCATGAGGGCCGGGCGATTTGCGCCGCACTCTCGGCCATCATGACCGGCGTTTCCTATGCAACATCCGCCGAAATGGCGAAGGAACTTGGCCCCTTCCCGGGATTTGCCAAGAATCGCGAACACATGCTGCGCGTCATGCGTAACCATCGCCGCGCGGCCTATGGCGCGTCGGTGGGTTATGAAGCGGTGCGCACCGCCCCTGTTGCTCTCGATGAGACGGAATTGCGCGACA
>JBKKDI010000137.1:0-30320 GCA_046708645.1 Aestuariivirga sp. | reverse complement strand
CTGGAGGCCCACCGACTCAAGCCGTTGCCGAAGCTCCAGCGCGGCGTTGCGCACCTCAGGCCACGCCACCCCTTCTCCCGGGTCGAGATCGAACACCATGCGATCCGGCCGCTCCAGGTCTTTTACCCGCGAGCCCCAAACATGGATCTCAAGGACGTTCATCTGAACCAGCGCCAGCAGGCCGTCCATATCGTCAATTGCCAACATGGGTTTATCGTCTCCGGTGTCGACGAGTTGCACGGCATCGCTGATGCCCATCCAGGCGTGCTTGACGAAGAAACAGGTTCCGGCTTGCCCCTGCGGACAGCGCACCAGACTGAGCACCCGTCCTGTGACATGTGGCAGAATCCGTTCGCCGATGCGGCTGTAGAAATCGGCAAGCGCCCGCTTGGTAATGCCCTCCTCCTCCCAGAGCTTGCGCTCGGGATGGGTGAGCCTGGCGCTGACAGTCGGCGCTTGGCGCGCCGGTATCGCCTGGGCGGCGACCTCCAGTCCGATTTCAGTTGCGGGCTTATCCTCGCGCAGGCCCTTGTAGGCCGCTTGGCGCAACAGGCCATCCGCCGACCGCCCGCGGTATTCGATCTCCGCCACCATCTCTGGCCGGACCCAAACCACACCCTTGACGGCCGCCACCGGCGGCAGCTTGCGAAACTTCGGCATGTCCTCCGACAGGGGCTGTAGAACCTTGCGGAGCGAAAGAGCCATTTCCCTTGAAAAACCCGTGCCCGCCCGCCCGGCGTGGACCAGTTCGCCGTTCTCGTAATAGGCGAGCACCAGTGAGCCGATGGCGTTGCGGGTCTCCGCCGACGGTACGAAGCCCACAATCACAAATTCCTGCCGCAGCATGCATTTAGATTTGACCCAATGCTCGCCGCGCCCAGACACATGAGCCATATCCTCGCGCTTCGATACGATGCCCTCGAGTCCAAGCTTGCAAGCCTGCGTCAAGATGGTGTCGCCGCCAACATCCACATGCTCATTGTAGCGCAGCGCGAACGAGGCGGGCGCAGCGGCAATGATTTCCGCCAACACGCGCTTTCGCTCCTTGAGCGCCACGCCGCGGAGGTCGACGCCATTGCAGTACAGCAGGTCGAACACGTAATAGACGAGGCGGTTGTGGCGGCCGCTCTTGAGATCGCTTTGCAAACCGCTGAAGGAAGACTGCCCGGAATCGTCCTGCACGATGATCTCGCCGTCGATGAGTGCCGCCGGCACAGGTAATTTCTCCAACTCCTTTGCCACCGTCGGAAACCGCTTGGTCCAATCGAGGCCCTTGCGAGTCAGGAGCTTCACCCGGCCGCCGTCGATCCTTGCCTCGATGCGATAGCCGTCATGCTTGATTTCATGCAGCCATTCGGGTCCATTGGGCGGTTGAGCCGTGGGCGCCGCAAGACTGGGCTCAACGAAAACCGGCAGGATGGCTTTCCGCGCGCCGCCAAGTTTGCTTAGCGCCGTAGTGGTGGCGTTTGCGCCGGATTTCCCGGCGCGAGCCCGATGATCGGGGCGCAAAGTTTTCCCTTTCGCCAAATCATCGTTGCTCACCCCCGAAAGGGTCGAAGCCATAGCCTTCTCCGCCGGTTCGCTCTCGCCATCAGCGATTGCGTGGGCATCCTGCCCCTTGATCAACAGCCAGTTGTTTTCTTTGCTATCGGATTTCATCCGCACCAAAGCCCAATGGCCCTTGAGCCGCTGACCGGCGAGCGAAAAGGATAGTTTGCCGGCTTTCAGCGATGCCTGCGGATCGCCTTCCGGCACCCAGGTGCCCCGGTCCCACACGATCATCGTGCCGCCGCCATACTGGCCCTTGGGGATCACGCCCTCCCACTCCAGGTAATCCATAGGATGATCCTCGGTCTCCACCGCCAAACGCCGGACGCCGGCGCGCAGGCTAGGTCCCTTGGTGACCGCCCAACTTTTCAGGACCCCGTCCAGCTCCAGCCGGAGGTCGAAATGCAGCCGCCGCGCATCGTGTTTTTGGACGACGAACTGCAGGGCCCTGGAGCGAGCCTGCCGAACCGCGGGTTTGGGCTCGGCCGTGCGGGTAAAATCGCGTTTGCGGGAATAGACCTTCAAGAGGCTCGACTTGGACCTGCCCGTCGCCTTGGCCATGTTTATTTTCCGGCGGCGCGCCGTTTCGGTTTGGTTTTGCGCGCTGCGGAATCACTCGTGCCCGCCGGTGTCTTCAAACTCTTGCGCAAGGCGTCCATCAAATTGATGACGTTGCTGGGGGCGGGTTCGGATTCCGCCACGGTAATGATGCGCTCGCCCTTGACCTTCCGGTCGATCAGTTTCTTCAATTCGGTCGCATAGCTGTCGCTGTACCGTTCCACCGTGAAGGGCCCCGCCTTGCGGCCGATCAATTCAACCGCCAGATCCACCATTTCGCGATCGAGTTTGGGTTTCGCCAAGTCGCCGAAAAAATCCTTGCTGCTCTTGATCTCATTGGCGTACCGCAGCCGTTCCATCATGAGCCCTTGTTCCAGCGGTGCCACGGCCACCAGATGCTCGCGCCCTGCCAAGGTCATCTGGCCGATTCCAATTTTGCCGGTTTTGCGTAACGCTTCGCGGATGACGAGATACCCTTCGAGGGCATACTCGTCGGCAGGCACGAGATAATAGGGTTGTTCGAAAAACCTGGGATCGATCTCGCCGGCGGCTACGAATTGAGTGAGGTCGACCGTGCGCTTACTTTCGACCCGGACCGCTTCAAGCTCTTCCGGCTCCAATATGACGTAGTCATCTTTAGCGACGGCATAGCCCTTCACAATATCGGAGGACTGCACCGGTCCAACGCCCTGCACCGTTTTGGTGTAGTTGATCCGTTTGCCGGTAGGTTTGTGAATTTGATTAAATTGGATGTCGGCGCGCTTTTCCTCAGCATTGTAAACTTCCACCCCAATCGACACGAGGGATAATCTGAGGAACCCCTTCCAGTATGCTCGTCCAGACGGCGCCATGGGTTCCTCCTACTCACGCACGGCGCGCCCTTTGGAGCGCCGCTCACTATTAAACGCTTGGCAAGCCGTCCAGTTCCGGGATCCAAGGATGACGTAAGATCATCTTTGGGTTACATGTAGCCCGCCACACAGAGATTTCCGGTAACTATGTGATTATGTTGGTTTTTTTATTATCTGAAGAATTGCCGGGCGAATTTTACGGCTGTTTTTATCAAACCATCATTTTCATGGAAGTTACGGAACAAATCCGGAGGCACAGCATTACTCCCAAAGCTGGACCCAGCTATCAAACCAACTGAGGAGAAAACCATGGCAACCTATCAGCAAAGGAAAACGGGCGTTGATCCGACGACAGATACGGTGGATCCGGCCGCGTCGAACGTGAACATCACTCAGCGCAGCACGTCGCCCGAAACCGGCACGACGGGCATCATCATTGCCGTCGTCGTGGTACTGATCGGCGCCATCCTGGCGTTCAACTATGGCTGGTTCGACGGTAGCAATGCTCCGAGCGTCACCCAGAACAACAACACCACAACGGAAACAGTGCCACAGGCTACCGCGCCTGAGACGAGCTCTTCTACCGTTGCCGAACCGGACAGCACCACCTCGACGACGACCACAACCACCGAACCGTCAACGACGACCACCACGGAACCGTCGGCGAGCGGCTCGAGCACGACCACCACCACCACCGATCCATAAAGACAAACTCTAAGTTAAGGGAGACCAAGTCATGAGAGCTCTTAAATATTCCACTGCCGCGCTAGCGATGCTCATTGCATCCGGCATGGCTTATGCCGAGGATTCCACCACCACTACGCAATCCGGTACGGCTGCGCAATCCGACACCAGCACACAGTCCGGAACCACGGCACAGTCCGGCGGCACCGCTGCCGATTGCCCGGCTGCGGGAACAGTAGCGGAGGCCGATCTGACGGCTGAATGCAAGACTATGTCGACCACGCAAGCCCCCAAGGCCGAAAGTGACGCGCTGACAACCGGCACGACGGAGGTTCAGAAAACCGATACCGATACGTCGGGTACCACCACGACCACAACGGACACGATGGCTACCACGGAGCCCGGCGCCAATCTGGTACCTGCGAATATGGTCCTTGCATCCCAGTTCATGGGACAGGCAGTTTATTCCGCTGCCAATGAGAACGTGGGCGAAATTAACGATCTCGTTCTCGACCGGAAACTTGACACCGTCACCGCCGTCATCGGCGTAGGCGGTTTCCTGGGCATTGGAGAAAAGGATGTGGCGATCCCCATCGACCAGATCAAAGCGGCGAAGGATGAGAACAACAATCTCAGGCTGACGATCGATTCCAGCAAGGAGCAGCTCGAAGCGGCTCCAGCCTTCGACCGTACCGCCCAGAACTAAGTCGTCACAATCTCCGTTCCCGTGATGCCCCAAGGCGTTACGGGAACTTTTTTATTCTTCAAGCGTTGTTTATGCACCGCAACCAAGGAGTTGAACCCATGAAACGCCTAATTCTCGCTTCCGCTTTCGCCGCTTCGATGGCCTTAGGCCTGCCCTCCATAGCAGACGCTAAGGTCAAGATCGGTGTCTTTTTCGGCACGCCTCACTATGACTATCGCGTAGGACCCGATTATCGTTATCGTGATGGATACGGTTGGTACCGGCCCGTACAGGGCTATTCCCGGGGTCGCCTGTCCTGCGGTGAAGCCAGACGGCATGTACGCAATCGGGGCTACAACAATGTCTCGACAATTGAGTGCAATGGCCGGACTTACACTTTCGAGGCAACCCGCCGCGGAAGAGACGTCACGGTTTATGTAAACTCCCGCACCGGCGAAGTGTGGCGCGGCTAAGTAACCTTCTTTGAGCTGTCCGGCTTCGGCCGGACAGCTTTTTTGTGTGGGTATCAATTCTGCTCTGCATTTGAATGCAGATTGATGAGTTATGATGACGGGCAAGAACGCGGATCACGCTGAGCTAGGCGGCGTCACACAGCTATGGCGCGCCTCGGGCTGGGCAGCACAGGCCCTGAACATCGGAAAAATCCTGGTCTATTCCTGTGACGTTGCTACCGGGATTGTACAGCGATCCGAAAATAGTATGGAAATTGTAGGCCTGCCAACCTCCGGTCCGACCGAGCGCTGGTCCGATTCCATATTTCCTCAGGATTTGCCCTTCTTTGAGAACGCGCTCAAATCCATCACCCCTGAGACTCCCAGATTCGAAGTTGACTATCGCATTCGCCATGCCGTCAGCGGCTCATGGTTTTGGGCTCTGGACCGGGGCGAAGGCGAATTCGACGAAACCGGCAAGCGCACCCATGTTCGTGGCGCCATCGTCGACATTAGCGGGCGCATCGACACTGAAAACGAAATTCGCGAGGCCGCGCGCCTCAAGTCCGTGGTATATGAAGCGGCCCGCATGGGAGCCTGGCATCTTGATATCGCCTCCGATCGGCTGACCTGTTCGGACGAGCTCCTGCAACTCCTGGGCATCGATCGCGGCCAGTTTGATGGCAGCCCCCAGTCGATCGAGCGCATCGTTCATCCCGCCGATGTTGAGTCCTGGCGAAGCGCCCACGAGTCAGCACTTACCCCTGGTGGAAGGCTGGAGTTTGAATTCCGGGTGATTTTGCCCCAAGGCCATACACGCTGGTTTCTAACCCGTGGCGAAGCGGTCAGGGATCCCCAAGACGCCGCCACGGAATCCTATGGCGTCATGTTCGACGTCACCGAACGCAAGGCCGCCGAGGAAGCGGCCGCCCGCCTCGCCGCCATTGTCGCCTCCTCCGAGGATGCAATCATCAGTTCCGATTTGAACGGAACCGTGACCAGCTGGAATCGCGGCGCCCGTCTGCTGTTGGGATACAGCCCGGAGGAAATGATAGGCGAGCCAGTTTCCCGCATCATTCCGCCCGACCATGCCGGACAAGAGTTGGCTACTCTGAACGTCATCAGAAGCGGCGAATCCATCCCCCCTTACGACTCGGTGAGGTTGCGCAAAGACAACAGCAGGCTCGATGTCTCCCTCACCGTATCGCCGATCCGCGACGCCTCAGGCGCAGTTGTCGGGACGTCCACCATCGCCCGCGATATTACTGAGCGCCGGCGTCATATTGAGGCGCTGCGGCGCAATGAAGAACGGTTGAGTCTGGCGCTCAAAGGCGCCCGCGCGGGCGCATGGGACTATGACGTGCAGCGCCACGAAATGCGCTGGTCGCCGGAAATGTTCATTCTCTACGGGCTCGATCCCGCCAGCGTAACCCCTCCGCGCGGGCATTTTTCGGCACAAGTCGACACCACGCACCGCGAGCGCGTGCAGACTGAGTTTGCCCAGGCAATCGCCAAGGGCGGCTCATTCAATCTTGAATTTCCCATCGTCAGGCCGGACAAAACCGAAATCTGGACGGCTGTGATGGGAGAAGTGATCGAGGACGCCGCGGGAGAACCGGTGGGGGCGCGAGGCATCGATCAGGACATCACCGAACGCAAGAATTGGGACAAGCGCCAAGCCATGCTGCTTCGCGAATTATCCCACCGTGTCAAGAATACCATGGCCGTCATTCAAGCCATGACGCGCCAGACCTTAAGGGCCAGCGCCGATCCAAAAATCTTCGCTGATGCCTTCGAGGGGCGCATCCGCAGCCTCGCTTCATCCCACAATCTTTTGACCGATGCCGAATGGCGGGGCGCCAGGCTGACTGACGTCATCGAGAGCCAGCTGGCCGGCATGGTGGACGATATGGCGAGGCGCTTTAAACTGCGGGGGCCCGATGTGGTTCTTCCGCCCGAAGCCGCGACGCAATTGGGATTGGTGCTGCATGAACTGGGTACCAACGCCGCGAAATATGGCGCCCTCAGCACTCCCGCAGGTACGATCGCCGTGGTCTGGAGCGTGTCGCGGGGCAGGCTACGTCTCGCCTGGCGCGAGCGGGGAGGCCCGCGCATCGTCACTCCACCGACACATAAAGGCTTTGGCACCGCGCTCATTGATTCGAGTGCCGCCAAGGTCGAGCGCCGTTTCGATCCGGCGGGCCTGACCTGCAAACTTGAACTTGCCCTCTAAGGGGGTTTGTAGCAATAGTCTCCGTGGGATGAACAAAGCCATACTGAACGGCGCGCGCATTCTTGTAGCCGAGGATGAGCCCCTGATCGTCATGGAGTTGACCCAGATGATCGAGGAGGCCGGAGGCGTTGTGGCAGGCGCCGCAAAGTCTCACCAAGAGGCTCTTGCTCTCGCTGAACATGGCGATATCGATGTAGCACTCCTCGATGTGCGCCTGCGCGACGGCACCACGTTCGCTGCCGCCTTGAAGCTCTCCGCCCGCGGAATCCCGTTCTTCTTTTGCACGGCGGACAATGAGGACCGAAGCCAGTTCGCCCAATGGCCGGATGTGCCCGTTGTCTCGAAACCACACCAGCCCGCCGTGGTGGTGGAAACCCTCTCACGGCTGCTCCAATCCAGTCTTTAGTTCCGCGCCTTGGTCCCTTTGGAACCAATGGGGGCAATGGGCCGTTCTCCTGTAACACGCGGTAAATTTCAGGAGGAAACGACATGGCTAAATCATCCCGGGCCAGGCGTGGCGGACGCACCAGAAAACGCAACGGAAATGGTTCTGGCAGCCACGGTCTATTTGACGACATTCTGGCCATGGCCGGAAGCCTGGCTGGCAGCCGCAAGGAATACGCCGCGACTAAGCTGGAAACCCTTGCCGAATCCGTGAGAGAGATTGCAACTGCGGTGCCCGGCATTCCGAATTTCACGGCCTATGCGAATGCTGCCGCCGGCGGTCTTGAGGGTCTCGCCGACTACGTCACGGAAAATGACGTTGAGACGATGGTGAGCGATGCCCGCCAATTCGCGCGAACCCATCCCATGGCGACGCTGGCCGGCGGTATCGCCGCCGGCCTTATCGTCACTCAAATGATGACGGCGCGAAGTGGCCAGCGCCGGAGCAGACAAGATGCCTAGTGCCCTGGCATCGCGTCCCGCCATCCGCCCCCTCTTGCGGAGTTTCGCGGATAACAGCGTGCGCTGGGCAGACGCCGAACTCGATTTAGCGCGCCTGGAATTTCAAACCTTGCTGCGCCGCTGTATCGGCGCGGTGATTTTTGCCATAACGGGTTTCGCGGCATTGCTAACGGCGCTTGTCATATTGGCACAAACGGGCGTGGAAGCCGCGGCGGCAAATCTTGGCAGCAACATCGCTGCAGGCCTTGCAGTCGGCGCAGCGACCCTGGTGTTTGCTGCCCTGTGCGCCTGGGCGATGCGGCGAATGTTCCGCTGGGAGGCGGAAAGCCTGGTCTTCCGCTGGTTTGCTCCCTCGCCGGATCAAAAGCGGACATCACAATGGACCAACTGACGAGACGCCGGAAGGAAGTGCGCGCCCTGCGCGCCGAGCTGGTTAAGGGCTTGGAGGAAATACGAGGCCGGCTCAGCCCAGCCCAGCTGGTGGACGATGCGATATCAATGCTCGATCCCGGCCAGCGTTTTCTTGGCCAGTTCCGGGCTGGCATTAAGCGCAATCCCCTGCTCGCCGCAACTTTAGTGGCAGGCGCCAGCTGGCTCGTCACGGACGCCATGCGGCACGAGTCTTCGATTTCCAAACGCCCCCCTGCACGGGCCCGTAAACCCACGACCAACAAAGGAGGTTTCCATGACACCCAACACCACGACGGCGACGAACGGCCAAACGCCTTCGACGGACAGAATCAAGCCCGCCCGCAGCCGTAAGCCAGCGAAGCGGAAAACGGCCGCGCGCTCGCGCCGCTCGACCAAACGGCAGGCCTCGGCGAGCTATAGCGATACGGCCTCGCGGCTGATGTCACAGAGCAAGCAGGCACTGGGCACCGCCTACGGCTGGGCGACTGACAATGCCGGGCGCGCCCTGCCCCGGGCCGCGCGCTATGTTCCAGATCAGCGGACGCTCCAGAACCTGGTCGAGGAACGCCCCCTGGTGCTGGGCGCCATCGGTCTGGGCCTGGGCGCGATGATTGGCATGTTGCTGCCCAGCCGCCTTATGGGTGGACGCAGTCCAGCACGCCGCCCTGCCCGCCGCACCGCCCGGAAGCGTTAAGGCTTGCCCGGCAACGCGAGCCATCGCGTCGCCGGGCCGCTTTGAAAGCTACGGCTGGACTTTTTCCAGAGCCTGTTCGGTTTGCTCGGTATTGCCGTTTGCCGATTCGCCGAGAAATTCGCCGACGGCGGAGAGCGATTCGAGGCGGCTGCAAAATACTTTCAGGGTCACCAGCAAGGGCACGGCGACCACAATGCCTGGAATGCCCCAAGCCCAGGCCCAGAAGGCGAGCGCAAGTAAAATTGCGACTGAGTTTAGCTGCAGGCGGCGGCTCAGCACATAGGGCGAGACGAACTGCGTTTCGATGCCAATGATGACGCCATAGATCAGCGGCGCCAACATGGCATAACCGAGCGAATCGAACACCACGATGGCCGCCAGCCCCGAAAGAGTAACGCCGGCGATTGGTCCGATATACGGAATGAAATTCAGCACAAACGCGAGAAGGGCCCACAGATAGGGTGTGGGCATGCCGATCAGGTGAAAAGCGATCGCTACAGCAATCGCAACGCCGGTGTTGATCGCTGTGAGCGTTAGCAGATAGGCCGAAACTTCACGTTCCACGTCATAAACAATGTGGAGTGCGGTTTTCTTGTCGGTGAGTTTGGGAAGGACGCGGACTAGCTTTTCGTAAAAAAGATCGCCCGATGCCATAAGAAACAGGGCAATCACCAAAGCGGCCGATAGCATGATGACGAAGTTGGCGGGATAAGCGGCAGCGGCCGCCAGAAACGCTGGCAAGCCGGGCTCCTTGATCACGACTTCCTGGACTCCAGCCGTTGTGTCAGGCACGGCGGCATCCTGGATTCGTTCAGTGAGATGGAGAAATCCGGTGAACCAGGAACGGATGTCGCGGATTTTTTCCAGAAAGACCCGCTGAATCTCAGGCGCATCGGCGATCCAGCTCGAAATGGGTCCGCTGGCAAGGTAGGCTGCCACCGCAACGATCAACACGAGGAGAGATGCGAACCCGGTGGCCGCGGCCCAGGCTGGCACGTTGTAACGTGCCAGCTTTCGAATGGCGGGCCGGAAAGTCAGCGCAATCAAAAAGGCGAAGACCACGGGAATGAGGAAATCCCGCGCCAGACAAATGGCCGCAACGATTCCGAGAATGAATATCCCATAAACCGCGGTCCGTGACGTCTGAACGGAAGTAACCTTTTCGCCGGGCCTTCCAGGAGACATGTGCGCGTTAGAGCTTGCCCATCAAAACCAGGATGAGCAGAATGAGCAGGAGCAGTCCCAAGCCCCCCGATGGGCCATATCCCCAGCTCCGGCTATATCCCCAATTCGGCAAGGCGCCAATTACAACGAGAATAAGTATGATTATAAGAATTGTACCAAGCGTCATTTTTGCCTCCTGCAGTGTTTCTACCCCGAATCAAACCCGCGACAGTCCGGTTTGGTTCCGCCGCTACACTAGGCTGCTATTTTGGCGCTTCCGCGTCAATCTCCATTGTGCTCACCGTATTCCTGTCGGCGCCCAACAGAGCCGCCAGCCGGTCACGGGCCCGGCTCACCCGGCTCTTAACCGTGCCGATTGCAGCGCCCGAAATCTGGGCCGCTTCCTGATACGAGAAGCCGGAGGCGCCCACCAGGATAATCGCCTCGCGCTGGTCCTCGGGCAATTTTGCTAAGGCTATACGCAAATCCGCCATATCGAGATTGCCTTCCTGACCGCCTGTTGTGGCGACCTTGCTGGCATATTCGCCGTCGGCGTCCTCGACCTCGCGGCGGCGTTTCCGAATTTGGCTGTAAAATTCGTTGCGCAGGATGGTATAGAGCCAAGCCCGGAGATTGGTGCCGTTTTCGAAACTATCCTGATGATTCCAGGCTTTCATCAGGGTTTCTTGCACCAGATCGTCGGCTTGATCGCTCCGAGCCGTTAGCGACATGCCAAAAGCCCGCAAGCCGGGGATCGCCGCAACAAGCTGATCGCGGAATTCGCCAGGCGATGGCGTCACTCTACGAGTCCTTTTTCGAAGTCTTGGCTTCCAGCTGATTTAACAAATCCAGAAAACGATCCGGCACGGGCTGCTGGGAAACGCCGTCATAATATTCGCGCAAGCGCTTGCCGATGATATCGTAAACCGGGGGTTTAACACCCGCAGCTGCAAATCCTGGACTATTCATAATACCACTTTTTGCCTCGTGTTTCTTTTTCTTGTTATCTGCATCGCCCATAAATCACCCCACTACCCACACTTGCCCCACGCACGTTAATTGTTAATGCCTTAGCAGCCCCTTGGTTCCTATTAGGTAAAAATTGTTTGGTCTATGGGGAACCATTTGTTAAACCAGCAGTTTACTGTCATCAGTAGCCTCGAGTCAGGGGGAATCACCATGAGACTTGCGTCAAGTATCTCGCCGCATCTTCCCTATTTGCGGCGATTTTCCCGTGCCCTCACCGGCACACAACAGGCTGGCGATGCGTATGTGGCGGCCGTTCTAGAGGCAATAATCGCGGATCCCGCCAATATTGATTCTACGTCAAATATTCGCGTGGCGCTCTATCGCACATTTTGCCGGTTGTGGGAGTCGATCTCGCTTAATCTCAAACCAACGGCCGAGGACCCAGACCTCCCCGCCAATGCCCCCCACTGGGCCGCATTGGCCGACCGGCGCTTGTCGACCATGGCGCCCCGTGCCCGGGAAGCCTTTTTGCTCATGGCGGTGGAGGGCTTTTCAAAAAGCGATATCGCCACCATTCTCGGCCGCGATGAAGCTGCGGTTTCGGCATTAATCGACGAGGCCGCCAAGACAATCGTCGACCAGGTCGCCACCAATGTCATGATCATCGAGGATGAACCGATCATCGCCATGGACATTGAAGCGATCGTCGCGACCCTAGGGCATAAGGTTACGGGCATCGCGCGCACGCATCATCAGGCCCTGCAACTCGCCGCGCAAAAAAGACCGAGTCTTATCCTCGCGGATATCCAGCTCGCCGACGGAAGTTCCGGAATAGACGCCGTCAATCAAATTCTCACGTCCTTTGAAGTGCCAGTTGTTTTCATCACCGCATTTCCTGAGAGGCTTTTGACCGGCGAGCGGCCGGAACCGGCATTCCTCATTACCAAACCCTTTACCCCCGAAATGGTGAAGGCGGTGATTAGCCAGGCGCTGTTCTTCGACACCAAAGCCCAGGCAGCAGCCTAGATTCAGGGAACCTATCGCCTGCCTCGCGCGTTATCTCCCGATGAAGGGAGATCCAGAATGATTCGTTTTATCATTTTATCGATTTTGGCCGCCCTGACGCTCTTCATAGCTCTGGGAGGATTGGCTGGCTCCTTCGGCGGCGTGGCATTTCTTGCCCTGGGCGTTACCGGTTTCGGATTGATCATCGGGTTGTGCACCCAATTGATGCGGGAAACGTGAATTACGACCCCCGGAACCTGCGCTGACTTTCGTCGTTATGGCTGCACGCTTGCCGGGACGGCATCACATCACCGGAAAAGGAGAGAGTCATGAACTGGGATCGCGTTGAAGGTAACTGGAAAGAATTTAAGGGCAAAGTCAAGCAGCAGTGGGGCAATCTCACCGATGACGACCTGACCGTCATCGAAGGAAATCGTGACGAACTCGCCGGACGCCTGCAGAAACGTTACGGCTACGCTAAGGACAAGGCGAGCCAGGAAATTGATTCTTGGCTCGACCGCGTTTGAGCTGATGGAGAGTGGCCTATGACCTATACGGCCAAGGACTATGACCGTGCGCTCATTGCGCCTGAGCAGGTGTTCGACTCGCCCATGGACATTGTCACCACGGAGTCCATGACACCCGAGCAAAAGCTGAAGATCCTCGAACATTGGGAAGCCAATGCCAAGGACCTGCAGGTGGCGTCCGAGGAGAATATGACCGGTCCCGAAAATTCACGCTTGGGGGAGGTCAAAAAAGCCATGATCAAACTCCGCGAACTGGAGAAACTCGACGAGCGCAGCGTCAGCTAAGCAAATCGGGCAACGGCGGCAACGGGAGTCAGGCGACAGCCTGGCTCCCACTGCCGTTTTCAACGACAGTTTTCTCCGCTGGCCGGTCATCGAAAAAGAGTGTGAGTGATAAAACACCGCCGGTGTCCTTGAGATCGATTGAATACTCGCCCGGCGCTGTTCGCTGCACATGGGCGTTCAGCAAATCCAGCTTCGCAGTGCTTCGCCTCATGGTAATGTCATATTGGGTCGAACCATATTTCAGCGATACATGAAATTCTTTCCAGGAGGCCGGCACGCAGGGCTTGAGCCTGAGTTTATCGCCCTCGCGGACAACGCCGAGAATTGCCTCGAGCCCGGCCCGGTACATCCAGCCTGCGGAGCCGGTGTACCATGTCCAGCCGCCACGCCCCGCATGGGGCGTCACTGAATAGATATCCGCGGCGATGACATAGGGCTCGACCCGGTAGCGCCGCACCCCATCTTCGTCCAGCGCGTGGTTCACTGGATTGAGAAGTGCAAAAAGCTCCATGGCCCTTTCCGCTTCTCTTAACTTCGCATGGGCGAAAATCGACCAGATGGCGCCATGGCTGTATTGCCCGCCGTTCTCGCGGATGCCTGGCGGATAGGCCTTAATGTAGCCGGGATCGGGCGATGATTTGTCAAAAGGCGGCGTGAACAACAGGGCTAGTCCTTCGGCGGGGCGTACCAGCTGGCGGTGTGCCTCCTCGAGCGCGGCGGCGGCCCGCTCCGGCTGCCCGGCGCCTGAAAGCACCGCCCACGATTGGGCGATGGTATCGATCCGGCATTCACTATTCCGCGCTGAACCCAATGGCGTGCCATCGTCGAAAAAGCCGCGGCGGTACCATTTTCCATCCCATCCGTGCTCATCCAGCGCCTGCTGCAAGTTCTCCAGCCGCTTCCGCCATGCCGCCACGCGCCGGCGGTCGCCGCGCGCCGAAGCAAGGGTTGCAAAGTCCGTGAGGGTGGCAAACAGGAACCAGCCGAGCCACACGCTTTCACCCTTGCCCCGCTCACCAACCCGGTTCATGCCGTCGTTCCAGTCGCCGGTGCCGATGAGCGGCAGCCCGTGCGCGCCCGTGGCGAAATTTCGCTTGAGCGCCAAAACGCAATGTTCGTAAAGCGAGGCGGTTCGTTCTGAAATAGCGGGCTGGAAATAGGCGTCATGCTCACCGGCCTCGAGAGCGCGGCCCTCGAGAAACGGCACGCTTTCATCGAGGATGGCCGTGTCGCCCGTCGTTTTTACATAGTGCAGCACGCAATACACCAGCCACACGGTGTCATCGCTGATCCGCGTGCGCACTCCCGTGCCGCTCGCCGGCAGCCACCAATGCTGGACGTCGCCCTCGATGAACTGCCGCGCCGCCGCGCGCAGGATATGCTGGCGCGTTATGTCTGGATGAATGCTGGTAAGCGCCATTGAATCCTGCAATTGGTCGCGGAAACCGTAGGCGCCGCTTGCCTGGTACAATCCCGAACGCGCCCACATGCGGCATGCGAGTGTTTGATAAAGCAGCCAGCCATTCAACATGAGATCGAACGCGGGGTCGGGGGTCTGAACCCTCACGGCTCCTAGTGTATCGGCCCAGAATTTTTTAACCTCGGCGAGCGCCGCATCGCGATCGCCATTGCGGTAACGGGTGATCAGTTTCCGCGCTTCGGAATCATTGGCGGCGCTGCCGAAAAGAATTGTGATTTCGGACGGGCGATCCGCCGTCACCATAATCCTCTGCTGCAGCGCTACACAGGGATCGAGCCCTCCGCCGGTGCGTTTCGATAGGGTTTCGCCTGTACCAGGTGCGCGTGGCGCCGCTAGGCTGCCAGACTTTCCGAGAAATTCAACCCTGTCCCCGGTCCAGGAAGTCTGTTGTCCGCACAAGTCGGCAAACACCAGGCGTTCGCCAAAATCGGGGTTCCAGCGGTTGCGGGCGAACAGGGCGCCCGTCTCGCTGTCGATCTCCGTCGTGATGAAATGCGCCGAGGCAGCCCGCAGCATTCCCAGGACGAGCTCGGCATAGAAGGTGACCGAAAGATTGCGCGGCGTGGTGGAGTTTGTCTCGATCCGCAATCGCCCAATCTTAAGGGAGTCGGAAATTGGCACAAATTGCAGAAGTTCCATGCGGAGGCCGTCGTCCCCGCCCTCGAACACCGAATAACCGAAACCGTGGCGAGTACGGAACGAGCCGTGGCCGTGCCTAAGGGGCGCCACACACGGGCCTGTCAACGGGCCGCTACCCTCATCACGCACATAAATTGCCTCGCCCGTCCGATTGCTCACGGGATCGTTGGCCCAGGGCGTGAGCTGACATTCGCGGGCATTGCCGGCCCAGCTATATCCTGCGCCGTCGGCGGCGAGTTGTGTGCCGAATGAAGGGTTGGCGATGACGTTGACCCATGGCGCCGGTGTGGGATTTTGCGGATCATGCAAGATCGCATACTCGCCGCGCTCTTCATCAAAGCCGCCATATCCGTTAAAAAATGCCAGCCCCGCCGCGGCTCCAGCAGGGAGGGGAGCGCTTCGTGTTGTGGCAGGGCGGATAGCCGGTTTCAGCCGGGGCAAAGCGGTTGGGGCGGCACGGAGGCGCGTCATCTGGCTTGCCAGGCTTCCGGCGTGGGCGCCGATCACCACCCGCGCCACCGCCGGCAGCATGGCCAAGGTTTCCGGCGGCAAAAGATCGGCGCGCAAGGCATAGATCTGGCCCACGCCGCCCGCGCCATCGTAAAGCGTGTCCGCCCGGTTCTTGCGGATCAGTTCCTCAATCGCTGCCTGGAGGTCCTGCATGTACGAGGCGCGGCGATCGTTGAGAATGACAAGATCGACCGCCAGGCGCTTGGCGCTCCAGTATTCGTGGGCCCGCAGCAACTGCCGGATGACGTCGAGATCTTCAGGCACGTCGATGCGCGCCAGGAGAATGGGCCGTGTACCGGAAATGCCTTGGGCCCAGAGGGTGGATTGGGCACGGATATTGGATTGGATCACACTCGACGGCGGGCGCCATTCATTGTGAGAATAGATCAGCTGGCTGGCGAGGCGCTGGAACAGATTGGCGTCGCCTCCATCTATCGACAGATGCCGCAATTGAATGCGCGAGTGCGTCCACGCGAGAATCTGCGCCCGCTCATATGCGGCATGTTGCCGGTGCCGGTCGACCAGGTCGAGCACCTCCTCGCGGCTTCCCGCCGCCAAGGTCCAGATCGTGCATCTTGCCTGCTGCCCAGGGGGGATTCGCAACCGGCGGCGAAGTGCGAAAACCGGATCCAGCACCGGGCCCACGGTCTTGGTGAGCACCTTGCCTCCCGCCAATGCCGCCGCCGAGATAATCTCGTTACCGGGTCCTATAAATTCCGTGCGGCTCGTTTCGAAGTCGAGCTCCCCCACGGGCTTGCCTTGCACCAGCATGAACTGCGCGACCCAGATTTCCGGATCGGCGGGCAAGCGCTTGCGGCGCGTCGCCACGAGCGTGCCCAACTCCTCGATATATTCCGTCTCGACGAACAGCTTGCTGAACACCGGATGCGCATCGTCTGCCGCGGCCGGGGCAAGTACGAGCTCCATGTAGGTCGTCACTTCAACGGTGCGCGCCGTCAGTCCGGAATTAACCACGCTCACCCGCCGCGCTTCGGCGTTATCCTCGTTCGACACCAGGCATTCGAGCGTGGTGGCGAAGCTCCCGTCCTGGCGGTGTATTTCCGCTTTCTCCTCGCTGAACTGGGCCTCATAGGAAGAGGGCGCGGCAAGGGCTGGCATATAGCCCGCGGTCCACATTGAGTTCGCAGCGACATCGCGGAGGAAGACAAAGGCGCCCCACCCATCGCACACGGCGTCCTCGCGCCAGCGATTGATGGCAAGGCCATTCCATGTGCTGTAACCGGTGCCGGCGGCGGTCAGCATGACACTATACTGGCCGTTCGACAGGAGATGCGTGGCGGGCGACAGGGTGGTCCGCGGATCGGCGCGGCGCGGCTGGGAAACCTCAAGATCAAGCGCCATCTCCGCCGGGTTGGCCGCCGCAGCGCTCGTCAGCGTCACCGGCACCTGGCGCGGCGCCCGCTCCTGCAACAGCAATTCGGTGGCTCTCACCATGGGCTCGCCATGAAACTGCATGCGAATAAAGCCGTTGTGAACGGCGTTGAGAATGGCGGCTATGGTCATGCCCTGATGATGGGCGAAATAAGCCTTGACCACGGCCACGTCTTCGCCTGCCCGCAATCTCGACGGCGTAAAATCGAGCGCTTCGTAGAAACCATGGCGGCCGAGGCCGCCGCGCTCGGCCAGTGCCACGAAATTAGCCGCCGCAGCGCGAGGTGCCACCATCGCCGCGAGACCAGTGGCATAAGGTGCGATCACCAGATTGTCGGAAAGGCCGCGCTTGAGGCCCAGACCCGGCACACCGAAATTCGAATACTGGTAGGTAAAATTCACATCGCGGGCGCTGAACGCCGATTCGGAAATGCCCCACGGCGTGCCCGCGGTTTTGCCGTATTCGATTTGCCGCCGCACGATGAGGCGGGCCGTCTGCTCGGTCAAACTGCCGGCGGGCGCTTGCAGCACCAGGGCCGGCATCAGATATTCAAACATCGAACCCGACCACGAAACCAGCGCGGCGCCGCCCTTGAGCGCAGTCACCGGACGCGCCAGCCTGAACCAATGGCGGGCGCGGAGGTCGCCCTTGGCTATGGCAAAAAAGCTGGCCAAGGCTGCCTCGGAAGCGAGCATATCATAACAGTTCTCGTCAAGCGCGGCTTCGCCAGCGCGGTAACCGATGGCCAGGAGATTGCGCTGCTGGTCGAACAGGAAACCGAACTCCATGCCGAGCGCCAGCTTGCGGGCCTCGGCGGCAATCGTTGCTAAACGCTTTTGAATGGCTTGAACCGCGGTGGGAGCGAGTGCCGAATCTTTGAGCTGGCTTTCCACCGCATCGCGCAGGGTATCGGCCCAACGGAGCGCGCTCTCGGCGGTGGAGCCTTCAACCGTGGCTGCTAGCCGGAGGGCCGATTCGTGAATGGCGTTGGCCTGCACCGCAAGATCGATGAGGCGCACGGGAAGCAGTTCCGGCTCCTTGCGCGCGCTGTCTATGGCGCGCCGGAAAGCCGGCAGCTGCTGGTTGAGAGGGGCGCCCGCCCGCTTCTGGGTGCGTTTGCCGAGCGCCAGGGCGGCGAGCTCCTGGCGCAGGATTTCCGCGGCATCGCCAATGCCGTCGAGGTATTGCACGTCCGCCGCAGGCTGTAGCGACCAATAGCTGCAGATGTTGGCAAGCGCCATGAGGTGGCCCGCGAGATTGCCGCTGTCCACGGTCGAGACATATCGCGGTTCAAGGGGTCTGAGCGTTTCCGTATCGTACCAATTATAGAGATGGCCGCGGTACCTCTCCATTTTGTGCAGGGTGGCAAGGGTGGCTTCGATCCGGGTGATCGCATCGCCCAGACCGGTCCAGCCAAATTCGCGGGCGCTGGCGGCGGACAGCAGATAGAGGCCGATGTTGGTGGGCGACGTCCGGTGCGCTGTGACGGGCTTGGGGTCTTCCTGGAAATTGTCCGGCGGCAGCATGTTGTCGCCGGCGGTTACGAAACTTTCAAAATAGGTCCACGTCCGGCGCGCGGCGAGACGAAGCGCCAGCCGGTCCTCGGGCGAGGCCGCCAGTTCATCGGCGGGAAGGTTTGGTTTGCTGATCCACCAGGCGATGGCGGGTGCCACGAGCCACAGGAGGGCGAAAGGCAATGCGGAAAAAGCCGGTCCCTCGCCTCGCCACGCAACGATGGCGAAAGTCAACGAAGCTGCCGCCACGCTCGACGCCATGAGCCGGTAGGTACTGAATAGCCCGTGACGCGCGCTCGCATGCGCTTGAGCGGCGGTCACCCATTCCAGCATATTGCGATGGCTCACCATCAATCGATAGAGAGTGCGGATGATGGCATCGGCCATCAGGCCCGCCTGGTGGCCAAGAAAAACCAAATTGGCGCCTGTCACGACCAACGCCTGGCCCACATCGTGGGCCATCATCTGCAACTGGCTGGCGGTGGTGATGGAAACCCGCTGCAGGCTTGATCCTGAGAACACCGGCAAGATCGCTGGAATGAACGCCGCGAAAATGATGAAAGCCGTCCATGCGGCGGCGAGCGGCCCCGGCAGCCACAGCCAGCCCGCCATCAGCGCCAACAGCGAAAACAGCGGCGCCAGCGAGCGCCGCAAATTGTCGATCATCTTCCACAGGCCCAGCGCCGGCGGACCGGCGGCGCCCGTTGCCCCGGCCGGGAGGCGGCCCGTGATCCATGGCAACAGTTGCCAATCGCCACGCACCCAGCGATGCTGGCGCGCGGCTGCCACGGCGTAGCGGTCGGGATATTCCTCGACCACTTCGATGTCGGTCACCAGTGCCGTGCGGATGAAAATCCCTTCGAACAAATCGTGGCTGAGCATGGTGTTCTCGGGAATCCGTCCAGCCAGGGATGCTTCGAAGGCATCGATGTCGTAGATGCCCTTGCCGGCAAACGAGCCTTCGCCGAAGAGGTCTTGATAGACGTCCGATACGGCGAAGACATAGGGATCGCTGCCCCGTCTCGATGAAAAAATGCGCTGGAATGTTGAACCCTTGTCCGCCACCGGCAGTGACGGCGTCACGCGCGGCTGCAATATGCCGTAACCTTCGACGACGCGGCCCAGGCTTGCATCGAAGCGCGGCCGGTTGAGCGGATGGGCCAGCTTGCCCACCAGCCGCCGCGCCGCATCGCGCGGGAATTTCGTATCGGCATCGAGCGTTATGACAAAGCGCGCATCGGCGGGAATCTTGCCGCCGATTGACACGAAGCTCGTATCGCTTGCGCCCCGGAGCAGCCGGTTCAACTCATGGAGCTTGCCGCGCTTGCGTTCCCACCCCATCCATTTTCCCTCGCGGGGGTTCCAACGCCGCCTCCGGTGCAGCAGCAGGAACCGGTCATTGCCATAAAGCCGGTTAAGCCGCGCGATACCCTCGAGTGCTGAGGCAAGAAGCGCATCGTCCCCGGGCGCCGTTTCAGTGGCGGCATCGGTCCAGTCGGTAAGCAGGGCGAAATACAACTCACCGGTGCTGTTGGCGAGGTAGTGAACCTCAAGGCGTTCGACCAGTTCCTCGACATCCTCATGCGAGGTAAGAAGTGCTGGCACCACGACGAGGGTGCGCAAATGAGCGGGAACACCGTCGCGGAGCGCCAAGCCCGGTATCACGACGGGCTGCAACAATTGCGTCAGAGCATAGTTGACCATGGCGATGCCGGTCTCGAATGCAGACCCGGAACCCAGCAGCGCCAAAAGAATCAAAATCGGACCCGCCACGCCGGCGTTGGCGAGTGGCCACAGGCCCAACCACAGCACGATTGCCGCGATGAACGATATGGCGCCGAGATAACCGGCGAGCCCTGAGCCCCTGACGGCACCGGCAATGCGCCGCCGCAATGGTGGGTGATAACCGATCGCCGCTTCAAAACCTGCGCGGCCCGGGCCGACCAGATGATAGCCCGGATCGCTTGCAACATCGCTTTCCCGGTGAGGTGACACGCCGGCCTGTGCCAGCGCCAGGCGTGCGACATCGTGCTCGTCATGCTCCGAATGTTGCGAGAGATCTTCAATCGCGCTGCGATAGTCGTTCCGGGTGCGGAAATCCATTTCGCTGAAGAGCGGGTAGTCGCGCAAAATCCTGTCGGTGGTGCTGACCTGGTCGAACCAGTCTTCCCAGTTGTAGTCGGAGATCAGGCGAAGGCTGGTAACCAGGTTGCGCATGGTGACGTTGGCGGCGGCCTGGCGATGGTGTTCCTCGTTGACGGCACTTTCGAAATCATAACCGAGGGCAGTTACTTTTTGGCGGAGCCAGACAAGTGCCGCGGCATCGGCCGCATCCTGTTCCCTGAGCCGCTTGATCAATTGCACCGCAAAGGAGAGTTCCACATGCTCGACGGCGCCCGCCGGAATCGCCGCTTCCAGATCGGCCGACTGGGCCCGGCGTTCGGTTGGGCGGTCGGCGATGTCGTCGGCCGCCTCGCGCGCCCGCCTGGCGGCGATGTTGCGCGAGGATATGCGCGCCAAATTCTCGATCATCACCAATCGCAGGCTGATCGCCGCCGCCCACAGTTCGCCGATGGTGAGAGGCTGCACCTCTTGATAGGCGTTGACGAATTCGGTGAGCGCGTGCGGATCGAAGCGGCTGTCGGTGTGGGCCACATAGGCCCACGCGATTCCGAAGATTTGCGGGTGTCCGGCGAGCGGGCCCGCCGCGATCTTCGGCAATTGCCTGTAGTAGCCTTGCGGCAAATCGGCGGCCGCCTGCCGTGCGTGTTCTTCGATCAAGTGAAAATTGTCGATCAGCCATTCAGCGGCGGGTGTGATCGGCTTGCCTGCGGCGACTGCCGCGCAAAGATCGGCGTAGGCCTCCGACAATATTGCCGCATCATCGCGCAGCCGCCGCACCACCGAGTAAACCTCGGTTGGCTGGCCGGCCGTGGTTTGCGACCGCGCCAGGCTCTGGGCATGTTCGCGAAACCGCTCGATGCCGAAGAGTTCGGCTCTGATCGGCTGGCTGTCGTTCCATGGAGATGTTTCCTGCTGAAACAGCCGTCCGAACAGGTGCCGCATGCTCAGCTTATCTCCGCATTTTTTCTGGGTAAAAGTTGGTACCATGAAACGCGGGTGCGCTGCAAAAAGTTCCTGTATCGGTTTGTATTTCAGTTCTTGCATGGGGCATCGTAATTGGTAATATATTTCCACAGTCTGAGGGCCATTCGGCGCGGACACGCGGCAAGCTGAGAAGTTGCCATGACACCTCGCCAAGGCAGCTTCCCGAGTCATTTCATCTTGACCAGTGTACTGAGCGCCCGGACCGTCGCCCTGTTGCCGGAAATTGCCGCCGTGCTGCTCGCCATTGTAATTGGCACAACGGTTTGGCTGGGTTTCGCCTATCGTCAAGAAACCACCGCTGTGCAGCACACGCTGGAAGTGGAAAAGAAACTGTCCGAACTCCTGTCCACGGTACAGGAGGCAGAGACCGGAAACCGCGGCTTTCTACTCACTGGCGACGACACTTATTTGCAGAGCTACGACACGGCCGTTGCCGCATTTGCTGGCCAGTTCGACGATCTGAAAATTCTGGCGGCCAATGATCCAGGCCTGCAGCGCTCTCTCGCCAGCCTGAGGCCCGTCGTGCAGACCCGGTTCGATCTCTTGCAGGAGGGCATCAGGTTGCGCCGCAGTGAAGGGCTCGACGCTGCGGTGCGGCACATCCAAACCAACAAGGGCCGCGAGGCTATGCTTCTGGTGCGCGCCGGCATCGCCCAACTGCAGAAGGTCGAGGCCGATTCGCTCAGAGAACGGGTTGCCAGCGCACGGCGCTTGATCCAAGCCGCGTCAGCCGCTGCCACTACCGGCATTCTGCTGGTGATTTTGTCGGTTGGCGGCTGGATATGGAATCAGCGCCGGGATGCCCGAAGGCTCGCGGCTGAAACGGCCGAGCGCCAGCTCGCCGAGAGTAAGATCCGCCAAATGCAGAAACTCGAGGCCGTTGGACAACTGACCGGTGGCATCGCTCACGATTTCAACAACATGCTGTCGGTGATCATCAGCGGCCTCAGTCTCATCAAACGGCGTCTTGCAGCGGGCAATACCGATGTGCTGGGACTTGCCGATGCCACCATGGACGGCGCCAATCGTGCCGCGATGCTCACCAGCAGGCTTATGGCATTTGCCCGCCAACAGCCGCTTGAACCGCAGTTGGTGGACGCCAACAAGCTGGTGGCCGGCATGGCGGATATGATCAACCGGATGCTCGGCGAAGCGATAGCTCTTGAATCCGTCCTGGCACCCGGCCTGTGGGCCACCTATGCCGACCCGCCACAGCTCGAAAGCGCGCTCCTCAATTTATGTGTCAACGCCCGTGACGCCATGCCGGACGGCGGCAAGCTTACCATTGAGACGGCAAACACAAACTTCGACGATCTCTACGCCCGTGAGCACGACGTGACCGCGGGCCAGTATGTTCTCATTGCTGTGAGCGACACCGGCACGGGCATGGCGTCCGCTGTCCTTGCCCAAGCTTTCGAGCCCTTTTTCACCACCAAGGAAGCTGGCAAGGGCACCGGGCTTGGCTTGTCGCAGGTCCATGGCTTCGTCAAGCAATCGGGCGGGCACGTCAAAATCAATTCGGAACCGGGCCACGGCACCTCTGTCAAGGTCTATCTGCCGCGCCGCATGGAAACCGGATTTGAACGGCGCCCGGCGGTGGAAACAAAACCTACCAAGCCAGCAAAGGACAGAAATCAGGTCCTTCTCGTGGTCGAAGACGATGACCGTGTGCGGGAGCTGACCGTCTCCATGCTACGCGAGCTTGGATACACGGTCTATCAGGCCGGCGGAGCCGCCACGGCGCTCCGCGAACTCCAGGCCCGGCCCGAAATCGGCCTGTTATTCACCGACATCGTCATGCCCGAAACCAACGGCCGCGAACTGGCCGATCAAGCGCTGGTGCGCTGGCCCAAACTCAAAGTCTTGTTCACAACCGGCTTCACCCGCAACGCCATCGTCCACCAGGGCGTTCTTGACCCGGGCGTGAACTTCATCGCCAAACCCTTTACTCTCGAGCAGCTCGCGGCAAAGGTGCGCGCCGTGATGGATGGCGGTTGAGAATGTATCCCCGGGACAAGCCCGGGGATGACAATAATAGATGACTAGGCTGCCGCCCGCTGGTTGATGGATGATTCCGCCAATCTCGACAGTTTTTCGTCGGCGGCTTCTTCCTCATCCAGTATTTCCCGGAGCGTGGCCTCGGCGTCATCATGCCCCAATTCTCCCGCCCACACGGCAAGGGTGCCGTAGCGTGCGATTTCGTAATGCTCCACCGTCTGAGCCGAGGAAATGATGGCCGCGTCCAGTGTATCGGCATCTTCGATATCCGCCATGACCTCGTCGGCTTCCTTGAGCAGGCCTTCCAGGGCTTCGCATTTCTTCGCCACTGGTTTTTTCTCGATGGCGGCAAACACTTCCTCCAGGCGCTCCACATGGGTTTCGGTTTCCGCCAGATGGCCTTCGATCGCCGCCTTCAAATCGGGCGAGTTGGCTTTCTTGGCCATCTTGGGCAGCGTCTTTACCAGCTTCTTCTCGACGTAATACATATCCCGCAGGGTTTCATGGAATAGATCTTCCAAAGTCTTGACAGCAGCCATGACGGCCTCCTTGTTGATGATGGATTCAGGCAGACGTGCACTTGCCGCGATGGTTTCTTATCCCTCGCTCACCGGGGAACGCCAATGTCTTGCAAAAGTTCCGGGTGGAACAAATAACCGGGCTGGGGCGTTTGAAAAAAGTTCGCAACTCCTGCAGGAGAATAATTATGCGCGGAGCACTTCTCTGGTTAATAGGCATTCCCATTCCCATTATCATCTTGCTGTATTTGTTTAACGTCGTTTGACAGCCCTGTTGCCTGCCAAATGAAATGCGGCTCAACCGAGCCGCATTTTTTGTTCCAAGCTGCCCGTCAAGGTGTATTCAACGCCAGCGCGTGAACCGGCTGTGATCCACACCCTCATTGCGATGGCTGCCGCCGAGGCACGCGGCCCACCAGGCGCCGATCGCGCTGATCAGGAGTGAGGCCGCGGTCATGAAGGCCAAAAGAATGCCGTATCGGCGCGCCGTATCGGCCCGCGCCTTTAAAGCCGCCACGGTCTCATCCACTCTCTGTTCGGCTTCGGCCTGGGGCAAACCGGTCCGGACAGTTACTTCCCGTACCAGATAGGCCCTGTCGGAATCGTCCACCGCTATGCCGCCCAGACTTCGACTGAGAATTCTCCCGACTTGGGGAAACTGTGACTGGGATTGCGCCGGGGCTGCGGTAGAACCGGTGTCCGCGACAGCGGGTGCGACGGCCGTATCGGTGCGCAGCAGCCTGTCGGCATAGTAGTCGGCCACGTTGGAATTCTCCACGGCACTCCCCGCAACGCTCGCCACCCCGGCAACACCGGCCATCGCTAGAAAGGCGGCAAGGAGGACGCCTGCCACCACACCTACACCCCAAACAAACAGGCCATGGGCGCCGTCCCGCATTTCGCCTTCATGACCCGTCGCATCGCCAACCCGTCGGCGCATACGCCCGGCGATATACCCGCCTGCGATAAAACCCGAAATTTGCACCCACATGAGCCACAGGCCCGCGGCAATCAGCAGGCCCGCCGCGGGCAGCGAATTACCGCTTTGAAACGAGGTTAGCGAAAGTCCGATGGCCGAGCCGAAAGCGAGAAAAACCGAGGATATCGCGGCGGCGAAGAAGGCGCCGCCCAGGATTGCTCCCCAATCGACATAGTGGGTGGACGAATTGCTAGCGTCCACGGTAACTCCGATCCCGGAAGTAGCGGGAGAAATTGTTGCCATTTTTGTCACCCATTGCTGATTTTGCGATGTACGAAGCCGGCCTCAACGCAGGCCGATGAACGACAGGATTGCCAGCACAACGACCACGAGACCCACGAGATAAATGATTGAATTCATAACCGATCCTCCTGTTGACGGGGTTTTGAGGCCGGATTATGAGAGTGTCCCCTCAACCCCTGCGTCTTAACGCTTTCAACCCTTGAGCGGTTCCGCCTTCGGTCAGTTTTGTTCGCAACACTCTTTTGAAGCACGCTAAAGACATTTTTGGCAGCGAGTCTGGAGCGACGGAAACGGCCTCCTCGGAAGTCTGAATGAGATTCACCCCCACATCGAGGCTTAGGCGGCGCAACATGTGAATAAGGCGACCAATGTTGAAATGGCTGATGATAGTACTTGGGCTCCTGTTGATCGCGGGATCGGCCTATGGCGTCCGCCAAAGCGGCGTCGATTTGGTGGAACTGTCCGGCCTGCGAGCCGCAGGGAAGGCCACGGGAGAAAAGTCTTCAACCCGCGAGGCCAGGCGAGCCCTGCCCGTCGAAGTTACTCGCGCTACTGCAGCCCGGCTGAGTGATGACATCTCTGGCATCGGCACGCTTCTTTCCGACGAGTCCGTGGCAATCTCGCCCGAAACGAGCGGCCGGGTTGCGGCGATCCTGTTCAAGGACGGCGACATGGTCGCGGCGGATGCGGCGCTGTTCAAACTCGATGCCGACCTTGCCGACGCAGCGCTTGCGGAAGCCACTGCGAGATTTTCGCTTGCGGAAACCAATTTCAACCGCAATCAAACGCTGCGAAAGTCCGGCACGATCGCCCAGGTCGCCTATGATACGTCGCTGACTGAACTTGAGGTGGCGCGGGCGGCGGTCGAATCGGCGAGGGTGCACCTCAAAAAGCTCACCATCACAGCCCCCTTTCCCGGAACGCTTGGATTTCGCACCGTATCGGCGGGCGCCTACGTCACAGCTGGAACCATCCTCGTCCAGCTCGACAAGATCGACCGCCTCAAGGTGAGCTTCTCCGTGCCCGAACTGGCCCAGGCGCGCATTGCCGCCGGACAGCAGGTCGAGGTCACCGCCGACGCCCTGCCTGGCGAAACTTTCACCGCGACCATCTCCGCGATTGCGCCCTCCGTCGACGTAAATGGCAGGGCCCTGCAAATCCGAGCCGATCTCGACAACACGGCACTCACCCTTCGTCCGGGTCTCCTTGTCAGGATCACGGTGAAAGGGCCGCCCCGCAACGCCGTGATGGTGCCGGAGGCTGCCATCGTTCAGCGGGGCGACAGCGCCTTCGTCTATCTCGCTCACGATGCGACAGCAAAGGAAGCCCAGGTACAACTCGGAAAGCGCATTCCCGGCTCAATCGAAATCGTCGAAGGCTTGTCCGCCGGGGCGAACGTGATCGTGGCCGGCAATACGCGCCTAAGCGACGGCGCGGCGATTGAAGTGGTCCCGGCGGCTGCTGCGGTGGAATGAGGGCAAGGTGGGCTTTACCGAGATATTCATCCGCCGGCCCGTCTTCGCCACGGTTCTGAGTCTTGTCCTGCTGCTTGCCGGATTGATGTCGTTCAACCGGCTGACGATACGCGAATATCCCAACATCGACGAGCCCCAGGTCTCCGTCTCGACAAACTACAGCGGCGCATCGGCGGAGATCATCGAAAGCCAGCTGACCCAGGTTTTGGAGGGTTCGCTCGCCGGGATTGAAGGCATCGACATCATCGAATCCACCTCCCGCGCCGAGTCAAGCCGCATCACCATCCGCTTCCGCATCGGGGTGAACATCGATTCCGCCACCAGCGACGTGCGCGACCGGGTAAGCCGGGTGCGGCGAGCCCTTCCTGACGAAATTGATGAACCGGTGATCTCGAAGGTGGAGGCCGACGCCCAGCCCATCATGTTTCTTGTGATGCGCTCGGCCACGATGAGCGCACTCGAACTCACGGACTATGTCGACCGCTTCGTGGTCAACCGTTTCAAAAACCTCGACGGCGTTGCCGACGTGACGGTGAACGGCGAGCGGCGCTATGCCATGCGGATCTGGATCGATCCCGCCCGCCTCGCGGGATACGGCCTCACCGTGCAGGATGTCGAAACGGCCATAAGGAACCAGAACGCGGAAATTCCCGCAGGCCGCATCGAGAGTGTGGAGCGTGAGTTTACCGTTCTATCGCGGACGGCACTTGGCACCGCCGAGGAATTCGCGCGTGTGGTTCTGAAAGCCGCCGGTGGTTTACAGGTATCACTTGGCGATGTGGCCCGGGTTGAACTTGCCACCGCCGATGTCAGGCGCGAAAGCCGCTACGGCGGCGAGACGGCCATCTCCATCGGGGTGATCAAGCAGGCGGTCGCCAACCCGCTGGACGTCGCCAGCGCCGTACAGGAAATTTTGCCCCGCATGAACCGGGAGTTGCCGGACGGAGTTTCCGCCTCGATCGGATTCGACTCGACGGTCTTCATCGACCGCTCCATCGAAAACGTATTCCGGACGATCATCGAGGCGATCATTTTGGTCCTCCTTATCATTTTTCTTTTCCTGCATTCGGCGCGCGCCGCCTTCATTCCTCTCGTTACCATTCCCATCTCCCTCGTCGCCGCCTTTGCCATCATGTATGCGGCAGGCCTCACGGTGAACACGCTGACACTGCTTGCCATGGTGCTTGCCATCGGTCTCGTGGTGGACGACGCCATCGTCGTGCTGGAGAACATTTACCGTCATATCGAAAACGGCATGAAACCTTTGGCGGCGGCCCTCAGGGGGGCGCGCGAAGTGGGCTTCGCCGTGGTGGCGATGACGCTGACGCTGGCCGCTGTTTTTGCGCCCATCGCCTTCACGCCCGGGCGCACCGGCCGCCTGTTCATGGAGTTCGCCATCACGCTGGCCGGCGCTGTCATCGTTTCCGGATTCGTCGCGCTGACGCTGACGCCGATGATGTGTTCCAGGCTCCTGAAGCATTCGGAAAAGCGCAATGTCTTTGTGCGCGCTGTCGAAGGCACTCTCAACGGCCTTGAGCGCGGGTACAAGCAAGGCCTTCACGCCGCGCTTGCGGGCCGCTGGATCGTGCTTCTCGGCGCACTTGCCGTTGGCGGCATCGGCGCCCTTCTGTTCACCCAGCTCAAATCCGAGCTTTCACCCGTCGAGGACCGCGGCACCATTCGCGTGTCCGGCAATGCCCCGGAAGGGGCAAGCTTCAACTATACCAGGCGTTACGCAGCCGAGGTCGAGGAATTGCTCGCGGCGGTGCCGGAGTTGCAATCCTATCTCATGATCGTGGGGTCCGGCGAAGTCACGCAGTTCAACGCCTACGCCCGCCTCAAGGATTGGGATGAGCGCGAAGTGAAGCAACAGCAACTCATCCAGACGCTGTTGCCGAAGCTCCGCAAGATCGCGGGCGTTCAGGCCTCGGCATCGAACCCGGCCTCGCTGGGCGTGCGCGGTTTCGGCAAGCCCTTCCAGTTCGTCATCCAGTCCTCGGCCTCCTATGCGGAATTGAACGATCTGGCCAACGCGCTGGTCAAGCGGCTGGAAGACAATCCAGGCCTCGCCGATCTCGATACCGACATGCGCCTCAACAAGCCGGAAGTGGACGTCGAGATCGACCGCGCGCGCGTGGCCGATCTTGGCCTTGATATTTCGGTCATCGGCCGCACCCTTGAAACCCTGCTGGGCGGGCGCAATGTGTCGACCTTTCAGATCGGCTCCGAGCAATATGATGTGACCGTGGCCCTGCCGCCGGAAGCACGGGCCTCTCCCGAAACCCTGTCGCAAATTTTTGTGAGAAGCAGCGAGGGCCAAATGGTGCAGCTCTCGAACGTCGTGAAGGTCCGGGAAACGGTGGCGCCCCGCGATTTGCGGCGCTTCAACCAGTTGCGCGCCATCACCATCGAGGCCAATCTTTCGCCCGGCTACACGCTGGGCGAAGCCATCGCCGCCGTCGAACAGGCCGCCCGCGAAGTCCTGCCCGAGGGAACGATCACCGACCTGACGGGACAGGCGCGCGAGTTCCGCGATGCAAGTTCCAATCTCGCTCTCGTGTTCATTCTGGCGCTTGCTTTCATCTATCTAGTGCTCTCAGCCCAGTTCGAGAGCTTTCGCGATCCGCTCATGATCATGCTCTCGGTGCCCCTGTCGATGACGGGAGCCTTGGGTGCCCTGTGGCTCAGCGGCGGCACGCTCAACGTCTATTCGCAGATCGGACTGGTGACGCTGATCGGCCTCATCACCAAGCACGGCATTCTGATCGTCGACTTCACCAACAAGCTGCAGGCGGCGGGCCATCCGCGCGGGGCGGCGATCATCGAGGCGGCAGCGCTCCGCCTGCGTCCCATTCTGATGACGACGGCCGCGATGATCCTGGGGGCCATCCCACTTGCTTTGGCAACGGGCGCGGGCGCCGAAAGCCGCCAGCAGATCGGATGGGTGATCGTCGGCGGCATGGGGCTTGGCACGCTGCTAACGTTGTTCGTAGTGCCCTGCATCTATTCCGTCATGGGCCATGCGTCCGCGCGGACGGAGGCTCGCTCAACCGATGGCACCGCACCCGTGGCCGCCGAATAATTCGCGTATGGCATGGCAGTGTGCCCGTAAATTAAAAGGTACCTCTCTTGGATTATGGTGTTTGTGCCCGTGCACGGGATTCCAATTCTTCAATCATTTATTCCGATTCACATTGTCTCTCTTTGATCCGTCAGGGTTATCTCTCGCGTATTCACGTCGATTTATTTTAACAACGTGTGCGTCGGGATGTTTTCCCTGCTTAGTCCCTCTTACCACTTGGATTCTTGGAACTTCCCTCCGCGAACCAATATTATAGGTTTCATTACGTCCGCCTGGGCCGTCGTTGTTACCTTTAATCTTGGTCATTTGTTCCTACTTTGTTGGTAGCTAGAAAAAGCATTGGCGGAGAGGGAGTCCGCCAAACTATCGTTTACCCCCATCCGGTGCAATTCGCCAGTGTCTCCAAAAT
>JBKKDI010000136.1:0-6729 GCA_046708645.1 Aestuariivirga sp. | reverse complement strand
TTGCCGCGCATCGACGTGCCGATGATCTGGCCGCGCCTCGAGTTGAGATCGCCGATGACGCCGCCCAAAAATTCTTCCGGCGAAGTGACTTCGACCTTCATCACCGGTTCGAGCAGGATCGGGCCGCATTTCTGCAGGCCCTCGCGGAGTGCCTGCCGTGCGGCGATTTCGAAGGCAATCGCCGAGGAGTCGACTTCGTGATAGGCGCCGTCCGTCAGCGCGATTTTGACGTCCACCACTGGAAAGCCGATCAGAACACCCGCCGTCATCACGGAGTTGAGGCCCTTTTCGACGCCGGGGATGAATTCCTTCGGCACCGTGCCGCCGACAACCTTGCTTTCAAACTCGTAGCCAGCGCCCTTTTCATTGGGCTCGATCTCGAGAATGACGCGCGCGAACTGGCCCGTGCCGCCGGTCTGCTTCTTGTGAGTGTAATCGATCTCCTGCTTACGCGTGATCGTCTCGCGGTAGGCAACCTGCGGGGCGCCGACAATGACTTCAACCTTGTGGGTGCGCTTCAGGATATCGACCTTGATGTCGAGGTGAAGCTCGCCCATGCCCTTGATGATCGTCTCGCCCGACTCGCTGTCGGTGGACACGCGGAAGGATGGATCCTCCGCCGCGAGCTTGTAAAGCGCTATCGCCATCTTTTCCTGGTCGACCTTGGTCTTGGGCTCGACCTTCATTTCGATAACCGGATCGGGAAAATCCATCTTCTCGAGGATTACCGGCTTGGCCGGATCGCACAGCGTATCACCGGTGCGCGAATCCTTGAGGCCAACGAGGGCAACAATATCACCGGCGAATGCCTCAGCGATTTCTTCGCGGTTGTTGGCATGCATGAGCACCATGCGGCCGACGCGCTCGGTCTTGTCACGAGTCGAGTTGAGCAGAGCTATGCCCTTGTGCAGCGTACCGGAATAGATGCGGCAAAAGGTCAGAATGCCATACTGATCGTCCATCAGCTTGAAGGCCAGAAGCGCCAAAGGCTCCTTATCGGAAGACTTGCGCACCGTCTCTTCGCCGGTCTTGACATCGATGCCCTTGATCGAAGGGCGATCGACCGGCGACGGCAGATAATCGACAACGGCATCGAGAAGCGGCTGCACACCCTTGTTTTTGAAGGCGGACCCGCACAGCACCGGGAAAAAGGCGCCGGTCAGCACGGCCTTGCGCAGCAGGCGCTTGATCGTATCGTTGGAGATTTCCTTGCCGTTCAGATAATCTTCGGTGGCCTGCTCGTCGAGTTCAGCGCAGGCTTCGATCATTTCGGCGCGCGCTTGCTTTGCGGCTTCGAGCTGATCGGGGGGAATCTCTTCGTCATGGTAGTTGGCGCCGAGAGCTTCGTTCTCCCAGATGACCGCCTTCATGCGGACCAGATCGATAAGGCCCTTGAATTCGGCTTCAGCACCGATCGGCAACTGGATCGGAACGGGCCTTGCGCCCAGGCGTTCCTTGATGTCCTTGATGCATTGCTCGAAGGAAGCACCCGTCTTGTCCATCTTATTGCAGAACACGATGCGCGGCACGTTATACTTGTCGCCCTGGCGCCATACCGTCTCGGTCTGGGGTTCGACGCCCTGGTTCGAATCGAGCACGCAGACGGCGCCGTCGAGAACGCGGAGCGAACGCTCCACTTCGATGGTGAAATCCACATGACCGGGCGTGTCGATGATGTTCAGGCGCTTACCCTGCCAATAGGCCGTGGTAGCGGCCGACGTGATGGTGATGCCGCGCTCCTGCTCCTGCTCCATGAAGTCCATGGTGGCGGCGCCGTCGTGCACTTCGCCGATTTTGTGGTTCTTGCCGGTGTAATAGAGGATACGCTCGGTCGTCGTCGTCTTGCCGGCATCGATGTGGGCCATGATGCCGAAATTGCGATAGTCCTCGATGGCGTGGGCGCGGGGCATACTTTTACCAGCGGTAATGGGAGAAGGCGCGGTTTGCCTCTGCCATCTTGTGAGTGTCTTCGCGCTTCTTCACCGCCGTGCCGCGGTTGTTGGAGGCATCGAGCAACTCGCCCGACAGCCGGTCGACCATGGTGGTTTCGTTGCGGCCACGAGCGGCGATGATAATCCAGCGGATGGCGAGGGCCTGACGGCGCTCGTTGCGCACTTCAACAGGCACCTGATAGGTGGCGCCGCCGACGCGGCGCGAACGCACTTCGATTGCGGGAGCGACATTGTTGAGCGCATCGTGGAATACCTGGAGGGGATCCTGCTTGGCCTTGGACTGGATTTTCTCCATGGCGCCATAGACGATGCCTTCGGCGACGGACTTCTTGCCCTCGTACATCAGGTTGTTCATGAACTTGGAGACGATGAGATCGCCGAATTTCGGGTCCGGATTGATCTCGCGTTTTTCGGCGCGGTGACGACGTGACATGTTTCTAAGCCCTCCCCGCTCTTACTTCGGACGCTTGGCGCCGTATTTCGATCGGCGCTGACGGCGCTTGACGACGCCTTGCGTGTCGAGAATGCCGCGGATGATGTGATAACGAACGCCCGGAAGATCTTTCACGCGGCCGCCGCGGATCATGACAACCGAGTGTTCTTGCAGATTGTGGCCTTCGCCGGGAATATAGCTCACCACTTCGAAGCCATTGGTGAGGCGCACCTTGGCAACCTTGCGAAGCGCCGAGTTCGGCTTCTTCGGCGTCGTGGTGTAAACGCGGGTGCAAACGCCACGCTTTTGCGGACAGGATTGCATCGCCGGCACCTTGTTCCGGTATGTCGGAGCCTGGCGGGGTTTACGAATAAGTTGGTTGATCGTCGGCATTATGGCCTTGTCTCTTTAGTAACCATTGGAACCCGTTCACGCATGCTCAAAAGGCACTGTCCGATCCCGGTTCCTGGATCGCGCAGTGCCCAAAACCAGAGGACCACATAGCCGGCAGGGCCATGGGGTCTTGACCTTGAATTTCGTTTCGTCTTGCTCTCCAGCCAGCGTTTCGGTGCGCGAAGCACCGACTGCCTGCTGCTTGAGAACGAGCCGGGTTCTACTCGCGCGGCTCCCGCGCGTCAACCCCTGAATTCCGGAAATTTCGGCGATTTGGCGGGGTTAGCTTCCATCGACAACACTGCCACAATTCACCCCAATACGGCCACACCATTGCCTCTGGGAACGGTCACGTTCTACCTCGCGGCGACGGATCAACCGAACTTCGACATTGAGAGGGGAGATTCTCGCCATGACGACCTCCAACAAAACCTGGTGGCACGAACTTAATACCTGGGAGCCTGAAACAGCACTGGCTTTCTATGGCCACACTCTGGGTTGGCAATTCGAGCCCGCGCCGCTGCCGGACGGCGCGGCCTACTGGATCGCCCGCAAGGACGGACGGCCCGTAGGCGGTATTTTCGAGCTGACGGCGCCAGACTACGACGGCATTCCCTCTCACTGGATGACTTATATGTCGGTTGCAGACATTGGCCGAGCCGAAAGCGAAACCGCCAGTGCCGGCGGAGAAGTCATGCGGCCCGCTACCGAGGTCCCGGGAGTGGGCAAGCTTTCGGTGGTAACCGATTCCACCGGTGCGATGATTGGCCTCATTGAACCAGATGCGGTTCACGCTGCTGCCCCCGCACCAATACACTGAACGATCTGAGTGACGCAAAAAAGGCCTGGCATAGACCGGGTCTTTTTCTTGCACACACCCTGTCCAAGCTCCCAATTCTTGTTTAGCGTTGTGGGCCATGGGGCTGGCCATCATCGTCTATAGCGTCGTCTGCATTTTTCTCGCCGCTATTGTGCGTGGATATTCAGGCTTCGGCTTTTCGCTGCTGGCCATTACCGCCCTGTCGTTGACGCTGCCGCCCGCCGAGATCGTTCCCTCGATTTTCATGCTGGAAGTGGCGGCGAGTCTCCACCTCCTCCCCGGTATCTGGAAGGATATACACTGGAGATCACTGGGGCCTTTGGTGCTTGGGTGCCTGATTGCGACGCCCCTCGGAGTCTATTTGCTGGCCACCGTTCCCGCAGCGCCCATGCAGGTAGCCCTCGCGATATTTGTGCTCGCCGCCACCGTGCTACTGTGGCGTGGATTTGCCCTAAAAACCATGCCCGGACCTATCGCTTCGACCGCAGTCGGTGCGGCGTCCGGCTTCGCCAATGGCGCTTTCGGTATTGCAGGGCCACCCGTTATCCTGTTCTACTTTGCTTCGCCCGCGGGAAATATCGCCGGCCGGGCGTCAGTCATCGCTTTCTTTCTCGCAACCGATCTCATCGGCCTCGCCTTCCAGTCCCGCGAAGGTCTCGTGACTTGGGATGCCCTCATGCGGGCAATAACGTTCCTACCCGCGCTTCTTATCGGCGTTTGGCTCGGCGCCCGGAGCTTTAGAGGTGCTGATCCCGCCGTCTTCCGCAAATGGGTATTGATAATACTCGCTACCCTCGCCCTGCTAACGGCGGCGAAGGGCATTTACACGATGCAAACATAAAACCCGGCGGATTTCGCCGCCGGGCTTGATTGCTGGTGGTGTGCGCTATTCCGCGGCTGGCGGAAGTTGCGCGGTCCTGGCCTGCTCTTCCAAAATAAGCGTGTCGCGCTTTTCGGCGATCTGCTTGAGACGGGCCAGCATGCCGCCCGTTCCCGCCGGAATAAGGCGTCCGACGATGACGTTTTCCTTGAGGCCTTCCAACGTATCGATCTTGCCTTGGATCGCCGCTTCCGTGAGGACGCGGGTGGTTTCCTGGAACGACGCGGCAGAAATGAACGAGCGGGTCTGTAAGCTCGCCTTGGTGATGCCCAGCAGAACCGGAACTCCGGAGGCCGGACGGCGTCCATCGGCCACGAGTTTGGCGTTTTCCTGTTCGAGCTCGATCTGGTCCAGTTGCTCGCCGACGAGCAACGTCGATTCGCCCGCATCGGTGATCTCGACCTTCTGCAGCATCTGGCGGACGATTACCTCGATGTGCTTGTCGTTGATGCTGACACCCTGCAGACGATAGACTTCCTGGATTTCATTGACGAGATAGGAGGCAAGCTCCTCCACGCCCTTGATCGCCAGAATGTCATGGGGCGCCGGGTTGCCGTCCATGATGTATTCGCCCTTCTCGATGAAATCGCCCTCCTGGACGGGCAAATGCTTTCCCTTCGGGATCAAATACTCCACCGCCTCCTGCGCTTCATCCTGCGGCACGATGCGGATGCGGCGCTTGTTCTTGTAGTCGCGCCCGAATTCAACGCGGCCAGAAATCTCCGCAATGATCGCGTGATCCTTGGGCCGTCGTGCCTCAAAGAGTTCAGCCACGCGCGGCAAGCCACCCGTAATGTCGCGGGTCCTCGCACTTTCCAGCGGAATGCGGGCGAGAATGTCGCCCGCCTTCACGTGGGCTCCCGGATCAACCGAAAGCACCGCTTCGACCGACAGCAGGTAACGCGCTTCGCCGCCCCGGGCGAGCTTGTGAACCTTGCCGTCTTTGTCCTTGACCACCATCGCCGGCTTAAGCGCCGTGCCCCGCTGGTTCGAACGCCAATCGATAATGACGCGGTTGGTGATACCCGTGGCTTCGTCCGCCACTTCATTCAGAGAAATGCCTTCCACCACGTCTTCGAACTCAACCGTGCCGTCAACTTCCGTCATGATCGGGCGCGTGTAGGGATCCCACTCGGCAAGCCTGGTGCCGCGCTTTACCTTGTCGCCCTCATCGACCAGCAGCCGCGTGCCGTAGCCCACCTTATGCGTGGCGCGCTCGTTGCCCTTGGCATCCTCCACGACCAAAGACAGCGTACGGCCCATGACCATGAGGCGGCCGCTCGAGTCCTTCACCACGTTCCGGTTGCGAATGACGATCTTTCCTTCATGGTTGGATTCCACGAAAGACTGGTCCAGCACCTGCGCCGTACCGCCGATATGGAAGGTACGCATGGTGAGCTGGGTTCCCGGCTCGCCGATCGATTGGGCGGCGATAACGCCCACTGCTTCACCCATATTGACAGGCGTGCCACGAGCGAGATCGCGGCCGTAGCACTTGCCGCAAACGCCGAACTTGGTTTCGCAAGTCAGCACCGAGCGGATACGGATTTCGGTAATCCCGGCCTTCTCGATTTTCTCGGCATGGACTTCCAGGATTTCTTCACCCGCGGCGGCAATGACCGCGCCCGTAGCCGGGTCGGTCACATCCACCGCCGCCGTGCGGCCGAGAACGCGGCTGGACAGCGAGGCGATGATTTCACCCGCGTCGATGATCGGACGCGCGGTGATCGAGGCCTTGGTGCCACAATCTACTTCCGAAATGATCGCGTCTTGCGCTACGTCGACTAGGCGGCGGGTGAGATAACCGGAGTTCGCCGTCTTAAGCGCGGTATCGGCGAGACCCTTACGGGCCCCGTGAGTCGAGTTGAAGTATTCTAGAACGGAAAGCCCCTCCTTGAAGTTCGAAATGATCGGGGTTTCGATGATCTCGCCCGACGGTTTGGCCATGAGGCCGCGCATACCGGCGAGCTGCTTCATCTGCGCTGGCGAACCGCGCGCACCTGAATGACTCATCATGTAGATCGAGTTGATCTGCTCTTCCCGGTTGGTTTTGGGATCGATCTTCACCGAGGAGATTTCCTTCATCATCTCATCGGCGACACGGTCCGTGCACTTGGCCCAGGCGTCCACAACTTTGTTGTACTTTTCACCTTGGGTGATGAGGCCGTCGATATATTGCTGCTCATACTCCTTCGCCAGAGTCCGGGTGTCGGTTACAAGCTTTTCCTTCGTGACGGGGATGACCATGTCA
>JBKKDI010000135.1:0-3324 GCA_046708645.1 Aestuariivirga sp. | reverse complement strand
CTGCCTCATTTGTCCCCACTCTCACCGTATACGAAGCGTTGTTTTCGAGGCAAGATTCTATACATGAATACAGCACCAAGACATATAATAAAAATCCGTAAAGAAAACGACCGTTTACGGGACACCCCGCCCCCTTCTCCCCTCTTCGGCTACATGCGTGTTTCCAAAGCGGACGGTTCGCAGGTGCTCGATCTCCAAGCCGACGCATTACTCGCCGCCGGAGTTGCCGAGCGGAATCTATACAGCGACACCGCCAGCGGCAAACGTGATGACCGGCCAGGCCTTGAAAATTGTTTGAAGGCCCTCCGCGCCGGTGACACACTGGTTGTGTGGAAGCTGGATCGGCTCGGCCGCAATCTCCGCCACTTGGTCAACACCGTCTCCGATCTGACAGATCGTAGTATCGGTCTTCGCGTGCTCACCGGCCAGGGTGCAGCGATGGACACCACGACCGCCGCCGGCAAATTGGTGTTCGGCATCTTCGCAAGTCTAGCTGAGTTCGAAAGGGATCTGGTCTCCGAACGCACCCGTGCCGGTCTCGCCGCCGCCCGCGCGCGCGGACGCACCGGCGGGCGCAAACCAAAAATGACACCAGCCAAGATTCGCCTCGCCGCCGCCGCGATGGGAAAACGCGGAACTGTTGTTGGCGATCTTTGCCAAGAGCTTGGCATTACCCGCGCGACGCTCTATCGGCACGTCTCCCCCACGGGCGCGCTGCGCGACGATGGGAAAAAGATCGTGGGACGCTGATACTCGCCTCACCCAGAGTTGCCCGCGCGGTGCACCCTGCGGAGCGCTACCGGCGGAGATTGGCCGAACAAACCGGACCATCCGCTCTCGATCATGCAGATCAGAAAAAGCCGACGTGTGATTTCGACCAGCTGATGCGGCAGCTCTCGACCTCGAGGTTGTCAGAAATATCTATTGATGCCTCGTTTACTCCGGGCATGCGCGTATCGCAGTACAGTCAAGCGAAGAAGGGGTGCGGTGCTCCTTTTTCACCTTTTGCTTCCATAACTGCGATACAAGTCCGGATGTCGTCATCGGACATGTTGAGGCCGAAATCGTCGCGCAACACCGTCCGAAACTCGGCCTCGTTTGTTAGAAACCGCCGCTCCGCCTCCCCATTGGCGTGACGCACAGTCAGGCGGGCATTGAATATCGTGATCCGAGTTCTGTCGTGTCCAGGAAGCGCCGCGATAATATTGCTTTGATATGGTGCGTCCGGATGTGTGCCCGTGTACCAATTCGTGATCTCATATTCTCCATCGTAACGAGGATAAGGGATGACGCGATATATGTGCTCCCAAGCATCGCGCAACTTCGATTGCAAGGTGAGTTCGCCACCAATGTCAATAAAGCGCATGAGTTCGTGCGGGGTCTCCTGTTCGATAGCTGGCGCAAGGAGTAGGGCGGACGTTGGTGCCAGATTACCGAAGCCGACATCCGCCAGATAAGGGCCCTCAGGTAGGTTTACCTGCAAGAGCATGTGTATCGCCGGGCGTGGCGCATCGATTGCCATTCCCCGTACAACGCGGCCCTGCAGGCTGGTGATGTTATACCCGAGGGAGCGCAGGCCTTCCCGGAACAACATGTTCTGTTCTAGGCAATAGCCACCGCGTCCACCCACTATCATCTTGCGCTGCAGCGAGTCGATGTCGAGCCTCGGAGTCCGGCCCAACATGATGTCAAGTGACTCGTAGGCGATGGCGTGTGCGTGCGCGAAGACTAGGCGATTTAGTGTATCGAGCGTAGGTTCGTGCGAGCCGCTATATCCGATACGCGCCAGCCATGCATGGTGGTCAAACTCAGCCGTGACCATAAGATTTGCTCCTTAACCGACAACTCGTCGATGGTCACCCAATCTCGCCACTTTAATGGCAGAATTACCGACCAGCCGCATGTTTTGCAGCGGTTGGTCGAGTGGCAGTTTTCGAACCGTGCCAATCCCTGCGCAGCGTCCCATCTCTGCCTACCCCACCGTCACGCCCTCGCGCGCCAGCACGCGTTGCACCGCTGGGCGCATGAGCATTCGGTTCTTGTGTGCGGTGAAGTGAATAAGCTCGTCCATAGAGAGGCCGGCGCGAACGCCCCAGCGGTAGAGCACGAAGCCATAGCCATCCACCGTGCTGAAGTCATCCAGGAACCATTCGCGCCCGGCCAGCATTGCGTCGATCTCTCGGCAGTGGCCATGGAACATCTCCAGTCCGCGCGCCTTAACGCCCGGCTCGCCCTTCTGCTCTCCGGTGAAGCGCTGCGGAGCGAAATAGTGCGCGAAGGCAGGATGGGCGACGCTGGCGAAGAAAGCCATCAGAGCCATTGCCCGTGCCTCCTCCGCCGGATCGGATGGCAGCAGCCGCGCCGCGGGATGGGTGCGAGCGATATAGGTTTGGATGGCAATGTTCTCCACCAACACACTGCCATCCAGCAGCCGCAACGCCGGCACCTTGCCGCGCGGGTTGACGCGCAGATAAGCCTCCGTCCGCTGCTCGCCGGCACGTTCGTCGACGAAAGTGGTTTCGTATGTGGCGCCCGCTTCCTCCAGTGCGATGTGCGACGCCATCGAGGATGAACCCGGCGCATAATAGAGCGTCAGCATCGGCTTGCCTACCTGTCCAGCGGGCCGCGTCCCGCGATTGAATCGCCCGGTCACCTGCGATTCCCCAGATAGGCGGCGGGGAGAGCAGGCTGGATCGACGATAGCCATGGCTCAGCGTGCCCGGCAAGGACGACAGCAACACGGCCGGCCAGAAATCCTCGTGAACCGCAATTAGGCTCCGCGTGCTGGCGCCAATTCTACCCTACCGGCCGACATTCGAGCGCCCCTTTTCTGTTATCGGCCCGGCCTTCCGGTGAAGGCATTACCCGTCAACATCGTGCGGGCTGCAACAGACGCAGCGCCAAGATGATGGCGAGTATCCGACGGATTTGGCCCTGTGAGACCATGACTTCGGCCATCTCGAAAGCAATCGCTATGGCAGACAATCGTGGCGCCTATCGTCACCAATCGGTCCCCGTAGCGTCATCAGCTACCAGTACTTTACCTTCCCCGGTAACGCCAGGATGTGCAGGAAGCCAGCGAGACTGAAGGCCAGGGCATACAGCCGCAGCCGCGCGATGTTGACGGTGCTGCGGCAGCAGGACAGCTGGGGACCACGCTCTTCCCTTCGTCGATCTACTGCTCCGCCTTGGCAAATGTCCGCTTCCGAATGACGGCGAGGTTGTTCGGAACGACCGTCATGCGGCGCATAGCTGTCGGACAGTTTTTGGCAGGGACTGGCCGCAACCAGACACCGGCGCTGCTGAAGGGGCTGATCTTCGGGC
>JBKKDI010000134.1:0-5146 GCA_046708645.1 Aestuariivirga sp. | reverse complement strand
CTGAGGCATACGTATTTCATCGAAAGAAAGTCGTCGAGACCGTACTTCGAGCCTTCTCTACCGAAGCCAGATTGCTTGACGCCGCCAAAAGGTGCGACTTCGGTGGAGATGAGTCCCGTGTTCACTCCTACCATCCCGTATTCCAGCGCCTCGACGACCTTCCAGACCTGCTTCAGATCGTTGGAGAAGAAGTAGGCCGCCAGTCCAAACTCTGTATCGTTTGCAAGCGCAATCACTTCATCAACTGTTTCAAATTTGAAGACGGGTGCCAGAGGCGCAAACGTTTCCTCGCGCGCGACCTTCATCATCGATGTTACACCCTGAATGAGCGTGGGCATCACGAAAGTGCCACCCAAGGGATGCGGCTTTCCACCCGTTACAACAATGGCACCTTTGCCAACTGCGTCTGCAATATGAGCCTCGAACTTGGCTTTGGATTTCTTGTTGATAAGCGGCCCAAGAACAGTATCTGCCTCCATGCCATGGCCGACTTTCAATTTAGCAATTGCTTCCGACAAGCTGGCGATGAACGCATCGTGTATGCCGGATTGGACATAGATTCGATTGGCACAGACACATGTCTGGCCGTTGTTGCGGAATTTGGCATCAATTGCCCCCTTCACCGCTACATCGAGATCGGCGTCATCAAAGACGATGAAGGGCGCGTTGCCACCCAATTCGAGACTCAGCTTCATGATCTTAGGCGCGGCCTGCGCCATTAGGATGCGGCCGACTTCCGTTGAACCCGTGAAAGACAGTTTTTTGACCACCGGGTTGACGCAAACTTCCTCACCAAACTCGCGGGAGTTTGTTGTCGGCGTGATGGAGAGAAGACCTGGCGGCAATCCGGCCCTTTCTGCCAGCACAGCGAAGGCCAAGGCTGACAGAGGCGTTTCCGCCGCTGGCTTAAAGACCACCGCACAACCGGCAGCTAGAGCAGGCGCAAATTTCCGTGCAACCATCGCCGAAGGATAATTCCACGCGGCAATGGCCGCCACGACACCCACCGGCTGCTTTAGGACAAAGAGGCGCTTGTCGCGCTGGTGCCCCGGTATAGTATCCCCGTAAACACGCTTCGCCTCCTCGCCAAACCATTCAATATATGAGGCACCATAAGCGATTTCGCCTTTCGCCTCGGCCAGCGGCTTACCCGTCTCCGCCGTCAGGATGATTGCAAGGTCCTCCTGATTTGCCATGGTCAAATCAAATAGACGCCGCAGAATCTGCGCGCGCTCCTTGCCCGTGGCAGCTCCCCACATTTTTTGAGCCAAATTCGCGGTGGTGATCGCGTGCCTGTAGTCCGCTACGCTGCAATCTGCGACGATTGCTATGATTTCACCCGTCGCTGGGTTGTTCACCTTAAACGTCTTGCCGCTCTTCGCAGCGCTCCATTTTCCGTCAATGTAGCCCTCTTCCCGAAGCAGAGTGGGATCTTGGAGTATCGACGTCAGCGACTTAACAAGCATGATTGAACCTTTAAATCTGGTGGCGGATGTGAGGGGTACGGGCGTAGATCACGCCGCACGAACCTTAAGGCGACAGCAGCCGTCGCCGCCAGGTTGCCAAGTTTGGATGTCGACTGCGAAGCCTGCAGCCTCAAGCGTTCCGTAATCGGCCTCTGCAGCCATTTCGCAAAAGAGCGCGACGTCTGACTCCGGCATGCCCGCCTCAAGCCAAGCCGATTTGAGCGGACAGGACATAAATTGGACGTCAAGCCCGCTCGGATCGCAGCGATCGATCCGCGGCTGGAACATTGCGCCCCCATCCGGCGCAAAAGCAAATGACGCCTTGAGGCCTTGGAAATCTGCTGGAAGATGGTCCTCTAGCCCCGCAGCCAGCCCACCACCCCAGCAGCGTATCGCTTCTTTGCAGATAACTATGGCTACCGCGCGACCGTAGCGGGCTTCGATGGCGCGAAAGAACTCGACATAGACGAGAGCCCGGCTCTGGTTAGCATCGTTCAAGGCCGACCAAAGAGGAGCTTCATTCGGTTGAGATAATTCTTTCGAACTTTTGTCGGCAGGGTCACCTTGCATTATGTCTCTCCGGTGGGTTTTGCATTGTCAGCGAACCTGGCCCGCGTCCGCGCTACGTCTGGTTTTAGGATGTTGGCACGTTGCGAATGTCATTAGTCCGGCCGTTTTCGGCTCCGCCAATTGCGGATATTATGAATTGCAAACAGGCAAAACGCTCCCAGCAATGCAAGCGCAACGAAGGGCGCTATCAATGATAGAAGCGATAGGACCAGCGCTCCAACAAGCTCCGCCGTGGCGATGATAGGGTTTCCGATACCCGCCGTTAGGGCCGTCGAATGTGCCCGGAGAAAAACCGTCGCACTCTGTGTAGCTGCCGCTGCCCCGCCACCGGCGATAATAGCCAGTGTCCATTTTGTCATTGGTGGCATGTCGACCATTACTGCAGCGGAGAGGGCTACGCCCGCTGCGACGGCACCTGGTGTTGCAAGACTGTCAAGCAAATTGTCAATGCCAGGGATGTAATAGGCAAGCACTTCCGCGAACGCGGCGACCGTGAGCATTACCAGAGCGCCCGTCGTCGAAAGCCAGGCAAAACCGTCGCTGAGTGGGAAATGGCCACTATGAGAAGCCACGCTTAAAACAAGCAAAGGCAGGAAAACCCGGAAACCGGCCGCTGCAGCAAGGCCAAGCCCAAGGGCTATCGACAGCGCAAAATCAAAATCAGGCAATTCGCCCTTCCTTTTTATAGATGGTGACTATTACACCTGGTCCCGACAGGGTTAAGCTTATAGGCGATGGGACCCTTCTAGCATTTCATGTTAAAAAGACCCCTTGATTGACAACCTGCAAATTGCTTCTGCCCATTCCCGCACCACCATCCAACCGAAGGTCCCCTCATGTCCGAACATCTGCTCGCGCCTAAGCGGGGCTTCAACGTACTGGAGTTTGAATTGCGGCTCGCCCGCGCACAAACGGTCATCGCGCAACACCATTTCGATGGGTTGTTGCTAACGACGCCACACAATATCCGATATTTCACCGGTTTCGACTCGCAGTTTTGGGAAAGCCCGACTCGGCCGTGGTTCCTGGTCGTGCCGGCCAAGGGACTGCCGATCGCCGTGATACCAGAAATCGGCGCGCCGGAAATGGCGCTGACATGGATCAAGGACATCCGCACCTGGCCAGCACCTGTACCGGTGGATGATGGCCAGTCGCTGCTGGCCGGCGTGATAGGCACACTTCCATGCACGCATGGACGAATCGGGGCCGAACTCGGCCGCGAAATGACAATCCGCATGCCGGTGATCGAATTCTTGGCTCTGCGCGATAGGATGCCGGGGATCGAAATCGCCAATGGCTCGCCTTGTATCTGGGGCATCCGGATGATCAAGACCGAAGCCGAGGTGGCCCATATCCACTATATTTGCCAGATCGCCAGCGACGCCTATGAAGCGCTGCCAGGTAAGTTACGGATCGGCGACAATGAGCGCGAAGCCTGCCGCCGCCTGCGCATCGACATAGCCGAGCGCGGCGCCGATGCCACACCCTTCATGCCGGCAATATCCGGCCCCGGTGGCGTTTCGCAGATTGTCTGTGGCCCCCATGACCGCATCCTGGTTGAAGGGGACATCCTGTTTATCGACACCGGTTCGACCTACGATGGATATTTCTGCGACTTCAACCGCAACTACGCCATTGGCCGGGTTTCCGATGAAGCCCGCCGCGCCCATGAGGCCCTGTACCAAGCAACCGAATTCGGAATCCAGGCGGCGCGTCCTGGCAACACCACCGATGACGTCTGGCGGGTGATGTTCAAAATCGTCCAGGATGCCGGCTCGATCGGCAATAATGTTGGCCGCTTTGGCCACGGGCTCGGTCTACAGCTCACTGAGCCCCCATCTCACATGCCGGGCGATGGCACTATTATTCGTGAGGGCATGGTGCTTACCATTGAACCGGGGATTGAATACGCGCCCGGCAAGATGATCGTTCACGAGGAAAATGTGGCGATTATGCCCGAAGGGGCAAAACTACTGACCAAAAGAGCGCCGCGGGAGTTACCGCGTATTTCATGAGGCAGAGTCCGAGAAATCAATGTACTCCGCGAACTCGGGCAAAGGGCCGCGCGCGCGGTACCGGCCAGAACATGGGCATATTCCGGTAGAGGTGGAATGAGGCGGCTAATTGAGGGCGTTCTCCCGCCGGTGGCAACATCAGATGATCACGCAGGAATATCGGCTGTATGGCTGCTGTCCTAACCCTCACTGGGCAGCCTGGTAGCGTCGCGCCCTTGCGCTGTCGTTGCGCCGAAGGCTATTCGTTATATTTGAACCCACTCACGGGCCCGGCGGGAGGAGCATGTCCGATTCGACGCACGAGGAAGGACACGGTCACGGCGCCAACCGCTGGAAGCATGACGGCGTTCGCGTCATCAAGGGCGACCGGCTCGACGACAACACGCCCCAGACTCCTGGCATGTACCGTCAGGCGGCGATCAACCATGCGCGCGTGGGCGCCCAAAAACTATGGGCCGGAACCGTGTCGATCCAGCCCGATGCGAAGACCGGGGTGCATCATCACGGCGAACTCGAAAGCGTGATCTACGTGGTGCGAGGCAGGGCGCGCCTGCGCTGGGGCGACCGGCTCGAGTACGTGGCGGAGGCCGAGCCTGGCGACTTCATTTTCGTGCCGCCATTCTGCCCTCACCAGGAAATCAACGCTGATCCTGATCAGCCGCTGGAATGCGTTCTCGTCCGCTCGGACAACGAAGCCGTAGTTGTGAACATCACCGACGTCGATCCGGTCGAGAAGCCGGAGGCCGTGTATTGGGTCGATTCAATCCACAAACATCCTTAAATTGAGCGAGGGTTCTCGCTGCAGTAGACTCTGAACCGGAAGAATTTCTCGACGCCATCAAGAAACCTGTCGCGCGTCACCGGTGGCATCTTCGATGAACTGGCCTTCGCTTCAAAGAGGAGGCGTTGCCGGGCTCACGCGCAATGGTTTCCGTCGGTTCACAGAAGAGCATCTACAGCTTTTCTACGCGCAACGGAGCTTCCGTTCCGGCCAGGACGCCACCCGAATGGTCCTATCTATTCCTCGGGCCGGTACTAGGCGATGACAGTCATCGCAACGGATAGGAGGCGAGCCGGGGTGCGTCGGTGGTGACC
>JBKKDI010000133.1:0-6421 GCA_046708645.1 Aestuariivirga sp. | reverse complement strand
ACTTTCCCGTGAGTCTCGTTTGGGCGCTCATTCGCCGCGATCTGATTCTGGGCTTCCGGCAAAGCGGCGGAGCGGGAACGGCGCTGGGATTTTTCCTGGCCGTCATCGTGCTCCTGCCCGTGGGCCTTGGCCCTGATCAGGCGTTGTTGCAGCGCATGGCGCCGGGCGCCCTGTGGATCACACTTCTTCTTTCTGTGTTGCTTTCCGCCGACCGGATTTTCCAGCAGGATTATGATGACGGCTCCCTCGACATCATGGCCATGGGGCCTGTGCCGCTCGAAATTATCGCGCTGGCCAAGGCCGTGGCCCATTGGCTGACGGCCAGCCTGCCGCTGGCGGTCGCCGCGCCGCTGCTTGGCTTTCTGATCAATCTCGATCCGGCCGTGTTGGCGCCGCTCACCCTGGCGATGGTCACGGGCTCCATCACCCTTTCGCTGCTGGCAGCCATAGGCGCCGCGGTGACTGTAGGGCTCAGGCGCGGCGGATTGCTGGTCTCGCTCCTCGTGTTGCCCCTTTATGTGCCGGTGCTGATCTTCGGCGTTTCGGTATCGGCCAGCGGAACCGCCGGCCCCGATATCGCCACACCCTCGTTGCTGATACTGGCGGCGCTGGCACTGGCAAGCCTGGTGCTGTCGCCGCTTGCGGCGGCTGCGGCACTCAGGTCCTATCTCAAATGAGAGAGGCAGACTAAAAACCGGTCATGCAATATCTCGCCAATCCCACCCGCTTTGTGAGTTTCGCCAATGGTCTGCTGCCCTACATCTGGGCGCTGACGGCCGCCTTCTTCGCCATCGGCCTCTATGGCGCGCTCGTCGCCGCACCCGCCGACTATCAGCAGGGCGAAACGGTGCGCATCATGTATGTGCATGTGCCGGCGGCTTGGATGGCACTCCTGATTTACACGATGATGGCGCTGGCGAGTGCCATGGCAATCATCTTTCGCCATCCCCTGGCGGATGCCGCCGCCAAAGCAGCGGCACCCATCGGTGCGATATTCTGTTTTCTTGCGCTCGCCACGGGATCCCTATGGGGCAGTCCCATCTGGAACACCTGGTGGGTCTGGGATGCAAGGCTCACGTCCATGTTCGTTTTGTTCCTGCTCTATATCGGTTACATGGCGGTGTGGCAGGCAATCGATGAGCCCCATCGCGCCGCCATGATCGCCCGGGTGGTGGCGCTCATTGGGTTCATCAATGTGCCCATTGTTAAATTTTCCGTCGACTGGTGGTGGACCCTGCACCAGCCCGCCAGCGTGTTCCGGCTGGATGGCCCCACCATAGCGCCTGCGATGTTGTGGCCGCTTCTCGTCATGGGGATCGCCTACACCTTCCTGTTTCTGGCGCTGCATCTGGTGGCGATCAGGAGCGAGATCGCGGCGCGGAAGCTCCGGCAAATCCGTATCGCCGAAATCGGTAACCGCTGATGGACTTCTCCGCTGCCCACGCGAGCTTTGTGATCGGCGCCTACGCGCTGTCAGCCATCATGCTGGTCGGGCTTGTTATTTATACTTTGGCGCGCGACCGCGCCTTGCGCACCCAGATGGAAGGCCGCCCGGAACAGTTATGAGCACGGCGCACTCACAACAGCGGCGGCTGTGGCCCGTCATGCTTCCCGTCATTGTCTTCACGGCGCTTGCGGCCCTGTTATGGCGCGGCCTCTCCGGCAATCCGCCGGAAATTCCTTCAGCACTGATCGGCAGGCCGGTTCCCGAAATGTCGCTTCCCGCCATCGAAGGCATGGGCGTTCCCGGCTTCGATACGGCAAGCCTGAAGGCCGGCTCCGTCACCATCATCAATGTATGGGCCTCATGGTGCGGACCCTGTCGCATCGAACATCCGCTGCTGCAGGAATTAGCCAAGCGCTCCGACATCCGTCTCGCCGGCATCAACTACAAGGACGACCCCGAGAACGCCCGCCGCTTTCTGGGGACGCTCGGCCAGCCCTATGCTGCAATCGTCTCGGATGTGCGAGGTCGCGCCGCCGTCGATTGGGGAGTGTACGGAGTTCCAGAAACCTTCATCGTCGATGGCGCCGGGCTGATCCGCTACAAGTGGATCGGCCCACTCACGCCCGAAGGGCTGAAGGGCACATTCGGCCAGGAAATTGAAAAGGCAAAAAAGCCGCTGAAGTAGGGCTTATCCTTCCTCATGCTGAGGTGCTTTGCCGAAGGCAAAGCCTCGAAGCATCGGCCACGAGTTCCGCCCGTTGACAACCCTTCGAGGCCCCGCTTCACGGTGCACCTCAGGGTGAGGACGTTTTCGGAGCGCTAAGCGCGCTTGCGGGTCTTGATCTTGCTGGCGAACTTGGCGGGTTCGTTTTCCTCAATCCTATCCATCTCAACGGCGAGGAGGGCCAGATTATCAAGAAAGCCCTTGCGGTCGGCCCCCGGCACCAGCGACAGCAGCTGACGGTCCACTTCATCGGCGCCGGGTTGGGCGGTCCGCAACATTTTCTTACCGATAGCGGTGATGCGAATGGCGTTGGTGCGGGCATCGTCCTTGGTGCGGCGGCGTTGCAAGTAACCCTGCGACAGCAGTCTGGCCACGAGATCGGCAAGGGTCGAACGGTCGATTCCCGTCACCTTCACAAGATCCGTCTGGCTCTTGCCGTCATTGTTATCGACGGCCAGCAGTACGGTGAACTGACGATGGGTGAGGCCGGACTTGCCGACGGCGTCCATATAAATGTGATTGGAATATTGCGCCGCCCGCTTCAGCAAATGCGAAGGAGAACGCGTGAATTGTTTCACGTCCTTGTTGACCGCCATCTACCCCATCTCCTGCCACATGAAGCGTATGCGCTGCTCATGCCCCTGCTCCGCTGTTGCCGCGTCCCGGTTTTTCCGGCGGTAATTTGTGGCCGGGCCAGCCGGAGCCGGGTTGTCCTAGCGGCTCGGATTTGGCCCTGCAAGCGAAAAGAGGAACGCACCGCACAAACCCGATTGCACCGCAAAAACCAACGCAGTTAAAATCATCAGGGCACGGAATGCAATACTTGACAAGGGGCTGCGTAACGATTTTCTGCAGCGCTCAAAAATGTGATCGCGATCTAACCGGGTGAACGCGGTTTGTCCTCGATCATGTGTTTTGCCATATAGGGGGCATTGGCGAGGGCGAAGGCCAGTGTGAGCGGGAGAAGGCCAAAGACCTTGAAGTTCACCCACATATCGGTGGAAGCGCTCCGCCACACGGCTTCATTAAGTCCAGCCATGAGCAAAAAGAAAATGCCCCAACGGATGGTTAATGTCCGCCAAGCGGCTTCCGTCAGTTTCATGGCCTCGCCCATGACCACCTTCAGGTAGTTCCGGCCGAAGGCTGCGCCGCCAAGCAAAATCGCGCCAAACAGTGCATTGATGAGCGTCACCTTGACCTTGATGAAGAGATCGCTTTGCAGATAGAGCGTCAGCGCCCCGAACAACGCCACGAAGACGGCGCTGATCAGCGGCACCATGGCGAACTTGCGGGTGAGCGCCCAAGAGACGGCAAGGGCTAACACCGTCGCCACCATGAAGATGCCGGTGCCCCAGAAGATGCCGGCTGTCCAATTGCCGACGAAGAAGGCCATGAGCGGGCCCATCTCCACCAGAATTTTAATACCCGGTTTCATCTACTGTCCTCCAGGCCGGCGATGGCGCGGGCGAAGGCCTCCGCCTCGAAGGGCTGCAAATCGTCGATCCGTTCGCCCACGCCGATGGCGTGGACCGGCAGTTTGAATTTTTCCGCAATGGCCACGAGGATGCCGCCGCGGGCCGTACCATCGAGCTTGGTCATGATCAGGCCGGTGACGCCCGCGACCTTGGTGAAAACCTCGGCCTGGGCCATGGCATTCTGCCCCGTGGTGGCATCGAGTACCAGCAGAACGGCGTGGGGAGCGGTGGCGTCCTGCTTCTTGACGACGCGCACCACCTTGTCGAGCTCGTCCATCAGATAGGCTTTATTCTGCAGGCGTCCCGCCGTGTCGATGAACAGAATGTCGGTGCCGGTGTCGCGGGCCTCCGTCATGGCATCAAAGGCAAGCCCGGAGGAATCGGATCCCGTGGGGCGCGAGATGGTCTTGGCGCCCACACGCTGGCCCCAGACCGTGAGCTGCTCGATGGCGGCGGCGCGGAACGTGTCGCAGGCCGCGAACATCACCTTGAAGCCTTCATCTTTTGCGATCGCGCCGAGCTTACCGATGGTCGTGGTCTTGCCCGAGCCATTGACGCCGACAACGAGAATAACGAAGGGTTTTTCGGTTCCGAAATTGAACGGCACTTCGACGGGCTTCAGAACTTTCGCCACTTCCGCGGCGAGGATGCGCTTTACTTCCTCGGGCTCGATCTCCCTGTCGTAACGGCCTTGCGACACCGCCTTGACGATGCGTTCCGCCATGGCCACGCCAAGATCGGCCTGGATCAGCACGTCCTCAAGCTCGCCAAGCATTCCGGCATCGAGCTTGCGCTTGGTGAAGATCGCGGTGATCGAGCCGGTGATCGTCTTCGAGGATTTGGAGAGGCCGTCCTTGAGCCGCGACAGCCAGCCCTTGCGCTCCGTGGGTGCGGGGGCAATTTCGGGCTCAGGTCCGGGAACTTCGGTGGCTACGGATTCCGGAACGATGACCGCCTCGGGCGCGGGAACAACGGCTTCCGGCTCCGGCACGGGTGGCGGCGTAACGGCGACCTCTTTGACAATGGACGCTTCAACCTTTGGCTTCGGCTTTGGTCGAACCTTCGCCTTGGGTTCCAGCTTTTTGACTTCGGCCTTTTTCGGCTTTGCCTTGGGCTTCGGTTCCGGTTTCCTTGGCTCGGCCTTGGCCCTCGCAGGCTCGACTGCCTTCGGCATCTCGACGATAACCGGTTCAGGTTCGGGCGTTGCAATAGGGTCAGGTTCGAGATGTGGTTCCGGCTCTGGTTCAGGAAGTAGTTCCGGTTCCGGTGCCGGAAGTGCCTTGGCTTCATCAATGGCAGGGCTTTCGTCTTCCTTCTTTCCGGTAATGCGGTTGAAAAGTTTCTTGAAGAAACCTGTCATGCCGCCAGTCTCGCCTCGAGATGGGCCTCGCCACGGCCAATAACCTGCGCCAGCACTATGGCGCCGGGTGTCATTTCCTGGGCGAATTTGACGGTAGCAAAATGCTCGGTGCGGCCCGATCTGGTTTTTTCCATGAGAACTTGCCGGGTGGCGCCGATTTCGCCCGCGAGGAAAGCCCGGAGCCGTTCCTGCCCCTTCTGGCGCAGAAGACGGGCACGTTCCTTGATTGTCGTGTTGTCGATCTGCGGCATACGGGTGGCCGGCGTTCCGGGGCGCGGCGAAAATGGAAAGACATGGAGATATGTAAGGCCGCAGTCATCGACGATCTTCAACGAGTTCTCGAACATTCGGTCGGTTTCGGTCGGGAAACCGGCGATGATGTCGGCGCCAAATACAATATCCGGCCTTCTGGCGCGAAGCTCGCTGCAGAAGGCAATCGAATCCTCGCGGGAATGGCGGCGCTTCATGCGCTTCAGGATCATGTTGTCGCCCGATTGCAGCGACAGGTGGATGTGCGGCATCAATCGTTCCTCGCCCACGAACAAATCCAGCAATTCGGTATCAACCTCGATCGAATCGATGGACGAAATGCGCAGGCGCCTGAGATCGGGTACACATTTCAGAATCCGCGCCACCAGACTGCCGAGCTTGGGCATTGCTGGAAGATCCGCACCCCATGAGGTGATGTCGACCCCGGACAGCACGATCTCCGAGTAGCCGTTGGCGACGAGGCGGCGCACCTGTTCGACGACTTCCTCCACCGGCACCGAGCGCGAATTGCCGCGGCCGAAGGGGATGATGCAGAAGGTGCAACGGTGATCGCAACCGTTTTGCACCTGCACGAAGGCGCGGGTGCGGTCGGTCAAGCCGTCGATCATATGAAGGTTGGCCTTGCGCACCGGCATGATGTCGCTGACGCGCACACGCTCGTTGTTGCGTTGCGTCCAGCTATCCAATTGCATTTTTTCTTCATTGCCGAGGACCAGATCGACTTCGGCCATGCTTGCGAACATAGCGGGATCGGTTTGCACCGCGCAGCCCGTGACGATGATGCGGGCCTGAGGTTGTTCCTTGCGGGCATGCCTGATCGCCTGGCGCGCCTGCCGGGTAGCTTCTGTCGTCACCGCGCAAGTGTTGAAGATGATAGCGTTGTCTAGCCCTGCCTTCTCGGCGTGGCTGCGCATAACCTCGGACTCATAACTGTTGAGGCGGCAACCGAATGTGACGATTTCGGTGGTGGCCATTGCTCACACCGCAAGATGTTCGGGCAGGTCGCCCTCGAAATCGTAGGCGACGGGGCCGGTCATCAGGATATGGCCGTCGCTTTCGCGCCGCTCCATCAGGAGATCGCCGCCGGGCAGCGTGATACGGCATTTCGCGTCGATGATTTTGATGCGGAAACCCGCCGCCATTGC
>JBKKDI010000132.1:0-3868 GCA_046708645.1 Aestuariivirga sp. | reverse complement strand
ACCCTCACAAGCTTTTATGGGACTTCGACCCCGGCGCCGTCACGACGATGAGCGATGGCCGGGTCTTGCGCGAATGGACGATCACTGCGGTCGATCACGAATTTGAAGTAGCCCCTGGAATAAAATTTCCGGGTTGGTCCTACAATGGCCGCATCCCCGGCCCGACGCTGCGCGCCACGGAAGGCGACCGGCTCCGGATCAGGTTTATCAATGGCAGTACACATCCGCATTCCATGCATTTCCATGGCATTCATGCGGCCCGCATGGATGGCGTGCCGGGTGCTGGAATGGCGGAGCCGGGCGGCGAATTCGTCTACGAGTTTGACGCCAAACCGTTCGGCTGCCATCTCTATCATTGCCACGCCATTCCGCTGAAGCGCCACATCCACAAGGGGCTCTACGGGACCTTCATTGTCGATCCCGACCCGGCCCGGCATCCGGAGGCCGCCGCCGTGGCGGCGTCGCGGCTCTTGGGTTCGCCGGAGAATGCGCCATGGCAGGAAATGGTGATGGTGATGAATGGCTTCGACACGAACTTCGACGATGAGAACGAGTTCTACGCCGTCAATTCCATTCCCTTCGCCTATTTCGACAAGCCGATTCGCATCGAGCGGGCCAGGCCGCTGCGCATCTATCTCGTCAACCTGACCGAGTTCGATCCGATCAACTCGTTTCATGTGCATGCCAACTTTTTCGAGTTTTTCGATCACGGCACGACGCTGCAACCGACGCACCGCACCATCGACACGGTGATGATGTGCCAGGCGCAACGCGGCATCATCGAAATGACCTTCACCGAGCACGAGCCCGGCATCTACATGTTTCACGCCCACCAGTCGGAGTTCGCGGAACTCGGCTGGATGAGCCATTTCGAGGTGGTGTGATGCGCGCCAACTGGTTCTGGCTGGCGCTTCCCGCCGCGGTTCTGGTGCTGATCGTGGCGCTGCTGCTGGTATGGCGGCCGCTCGACCAACTTTCTCAGCAGGCGCCGCCGGTGGAAGAGGCGGCGATCGAGCGGGTCAATCTGACGCCGGGCATGATCTCCATTGATATCCGCACCGACGGATCGGCGCCGGTTGTCATTGCCCAGGTGCAGGTCGATACCGCGTATCGTTTGTTTACGGCCACTCCTGCTTCGACTGGCGCTCGGCTGGGGTTGACGCGGCTAGACATTCCCTATCCCTGGATTGATGGCGAGGCCCACCACATCGCGCTGGTGACATCGACCGGCGCCATCATCGAGCATTCTATTGAAGTGGCAACGGCCACGCCAAGGCTGTCGGGCGAATCGCTTGCACTTCTGGCGGCGGTGGGACTGCTGCTAGGTGCTGTGCCGGTGGCGACCGGCTTGCTCGCGTGGCCTGCCATGCGTTCGCTGTCGCAGCCCACGATGAATTTCCTGCTGGCGCTCACCATTGGGCTGCTTGCTTTTCTGCTGATCGATACGATTGGCGAGGGGCTGGAAGCAGCGGCGGAAACCATCGGGCGATTGCGAGGCACCGTGCTGTTCTGGGTGATGCTGGCGGTCACTACGCTGGTGCTTCTGGCACTCGGCCGCGCCAAGGGCGCAGCGCCTGAGGGTTTGCGCCTGGCTACCTTCATCGCACTGGGTATCGGCTTGCACAATCTGGGTGAGGGGCTGGCCGTGGGTGCCGCGCTCGCTACGGGCGAGGCGGCACTGGCGACGTTCCTCGTCATCGGCTTCACCATTCATAATGTCACCGAAGGCATCGGCATCGCCGTGCCGCTGGCGGACGAGCGCCCGAGATTTCTCCAGTTCGTGGGTCTTGCGGCTTTGGCGGGGTTGCCCGCGATTGTCGGCACCGTTGCCGGCACGCAAGCGGTAAGCCCTCTGTGGATCGCCATCTGCTTTGGCGTTGGTGCAGGCGCCATCCTGCAAGTGATCATCGAAGTTGCCGCCCTTCTGGCGCGCCGGGCGGGGCAGGGCCAATGGCTTTCACCGCCCGTCGCGGCCGGTGTCACGGTGGGACTTGGCGTGATGTACGCAACCGCGCTGCTGGTCTAACGCGGCCATCTTGCAGACTCCGGCGGCGTCCCTTAAAGGCCCGCCATGCAAGACCGTATTCTGATCGTCGATTTCGGCTCCCAGGTGACCCAGCTCATCGCCCGGAGGGTTCGCGAGGCCGGGGTTTATTCGGAAATCGTGCCGTTCCAGTCGGCGGAAAAGGCCCTGGACTGGCCGGGACTCAAGGGCATTATCCTCTCAGGCGGGCCTGCTTCCGTGCATGAGGCCGCGAGCCCCCGCGCGCCTGACCGGGTGTTCACCCGTGGCCTGCCGGTGCTTGGCATCTGTTACGGCGAACAAACCATGTGCGCGCAGCTCGGAGGCCATGTGGAGCCATCCGACCACCGCGAGTTCGGCAAGGCCTTCGTCGAAGTGAAGGAGCCCAACGCGCTGTTTGACGGCGTGTGGGAGAGGGGCGAGCGGCATCAGGTGTGGATGAGCCACGGCGACCGCATCACAGCGATACCGCCCCGCTTCAAGGTGATCGCCACGAGCGAGGGCGCACCCTTCGCTGCCATCGCCGATGAGACTCGTCAGTTCTATGCGACCCAATTCCACATGGAGGTCGTGCACACGCCGGATGGCGCCTGGCTGCTCAAGAATTTCGTGCGCGAAATCTGCGGCTGCAAGGGCAACTGGTCCATGGCCTCGTTCAAGGCCGAGATGATCCACAAGATCAAGAAGCAGGTGGGCTTCGAGCGGGTGATCTGCGGACTTTCGGGCGGCGTTGATTCCGCTGTCACGGCGGTGCTCATCCACGAAGCCATCGGCGAGCAGCTCACCTGCATTCTGGTGGATCACGGGCTCATGCGCCTCAATGAAGCGCACGAGGTGGTCCGCCTGTTCCGCGAATCCTACAACATTCCGCTGGTGCATGTGGATGCCACCAACCGGTTTCTGGGAGCGCTGGCGGGTGTTAGCGATCCGGAGACCAAGCGCAAGACAATCGGCAAGCTGTTCATCGATGTGTTCGAGGCGGAGGCGAAGAAAGTCGGCGGCGCTGCTTTCCTGGCGCAGGGCACGCTCTATCCCGACGTCATCGAAAGCGTTTCATCCACGGGCGGGCCTTCGGTCACCATCAAGTCGCACCACAATGTCGGCGGCCTCCCGGAACGAATGCACATGAAGCTGGTGGAGCCTCTCCGCGAACTGTTCAAGGATGAAGTGAGATTGCTGGGTCAAGAGCTTGGCTTGCCTCAGCATTTTGTCGGACGTCATCCCTTTCCGGGACCAGGTCTAGCGATCCGCATTCCCGGCGAAGTGACGCCGGAAAAGCTCGATATCCTGCGCAAGGCCGATGCGATCTACCTCGATGAAATCCGCAAGGCCGGGCTTTACGATGCGATCTGGCAGGCCTTCGCCGTACTGCTGCCGGTGCGCACGGTAGGCGTCATGGGCGATGGCCGCACCTACGACCAGGTGCTGGCGCTCAGGGCGGTCAATTCAACCGACGGCATGACGGCGGAAAGTTATCCTTTCGACCACCATTTCCTGACGCATGTGGCAACGCGCATCATCAACGAAGTGCGCGGTATATCCCGCGTCGTCTATGACGTGACCTCGAAACCGCCCGGGACTATTGAGTGGGAATGATCCGATGTCCTTGCGAACTATCGCGATGGATCGCCATTTTCATTTAACTTATTGAAATACAATATTCTTCATTCAATGACTATCGCTGTCTATTGCTGGCAAGCGTAAGAATCGGTCGGTATTGACCTGAGCCCCGACCCTCATCCGGTTATGGGTAGAGTCTTTGCCTGATGTTTGCCCATCTGGGCGGTTGGTGCAACGGCCATGGGCGCGGAGCCCTCCGGTAGCACAGCGCCCGATGGCCGTTGC
>JBKKDI010000131.1:0-5076 GCA_046708645.1 Aestuariivirga sp. | reverse complement strand
GTCGCGCATCGACCGGCGGTGGCGCGCCTATCTCGACACCAAGTTTCTGCACTTTGCGTATTTTTACATCCTGTGGATGACCATCCAGTTCGCCTTCAAGGGTTATGGCATCTACCAGAGTGAAGGGCTTGCCGGCACGTTGCAGGCCTATGCCCTTGGTCTGGTCGAGCCCTTCGGTACATTGTGGTTCATCTATGTGCTGGCAATCTTTTTTGTCGTGGCGAAGGCGCTGCGGCCGGTGCCGCCAATTCTGGTTTTTGCCGCCGCCGCAGCTTTGGAAATGGCGCCCATCGAAACAGGCTCGTTGCTCGTCGATGAATTTGCCTCGCGCTTTGTCTATTTCTTCGCCGGGTACTGGCTTTCAGCCCATGTTTTCGCCTTCGCAGGCGCGGCTGGCCTCAAATCCGTGCCTGTCATGGTTGCGGGCCTCGTAGTCTGGGCTCTGGCAAACGACGCCCTGGTTGGCGGGGGATGGGCGAACCTTCCCGTCATCAGTCTGGCCCTCGGCTTTATCGGCGCCGCCGCCGTGGTGAGCATTGGCGTGCTGCTGTCGAAAACCAGGCTCGCGGAACCGATCCGCTATTGCGGGGAAAATTCCATCGTCATCTATCTTGCATTCTTCCTCTTCATGGCCGCCTTGCGCGGTGTGCTGCTCAAGACCGGCGCTGTGGCCGATTTGGGGGCTGTGTCGCTTCTGGTCACCGCGGCGGGCGTTATCGGCCCCATCCTGCTGTTCTGGCTGGTGCGCGAAACCCGGGCTTCCTTACTCTTCCGCAGACCCAATTGGGCGCGTCTGGCATCGCCCGGCAGCGGGTGGCATAGTGGCCGCCATGCAAAAATCGCAAGCCCTCAAGCCCGGTGACCATGTCTATCTGATCGACGGTTCCGGCTACATTTTCCGCGCCTATCACGCGCTGCCCCCGCTCACGCGGAAATCCGACGGCCTGCCCGTGGGCGCGGTTCAGGGCTTTTGCAACATGCTGTGGAAGCTTCTCAAGGAAACCAATGCTGTGCACAAGCCCACCCATCTCGCGGTGATCTTCGACAAGTCGGAAAAGACCTTCCGCAACCAGATTTTTCCCGCCTACAAATCCCATCGGCCCGAGGCTCCGGCCGATTTGCGCCCGCAATTCGGTTTGATCAGGCAAGCAACGCGGGCGTTTAACGTGGCCTGCGTCGAGCAGGAGGGATACGAAGCCGACGATTTGATCGCCACCTATGCAAGGCAAGCGGCGGAAGCCGGCGCCACGTGCCGTATCGTCTCCTCCGACAAGGATTTGATGCAGCTGATCCGCGCCGGGGTAACGCTCTACGACACCATGAAGGACAAGGAGATCGGCGAAGCGGAAGTTTTGGAAAAATTCGGCGTGAAGCCCGAAAAAGTCATCGACGTGCAGGCCCTGGCGGGCGATTCCGTCGACAACATCCCAGGTGTCCCCGGGATCGGCGTGAAGACCGGCGCCAAGCTGATAACCGAATATGGCGATCTTGAAACACTGCTGGCACGCGCCTCCGAAATCAAACAGCAAAAATGCCGCGAGAATCTGATCGAATTCGCCGAGCAGGCGCGTATCTCCAAGAAGCTGGTGACGCTCGATACCCATGTGCCGGTCGAGCACGACGTCGGCAGCTTCGCCGTCGATCAGCCAAAGGCGTCGCAGCTCATTGGTTTCCTCGTGGCCCTGGAGTTCAGCTCGACGACAAAACGGGTCGCGGGCGAACTCAAGGCGGATATTTCGGCAATTGATCCTATTCCCGTCGAGATCAAATTCTGGCCGCCGGAGGGTGGGGAATCCGCAGCCGACTCGTCATCCCGGCGAAAGCCGGGATCCATGGTTCAACCCAATGGAAAGGTGCAAGATCGAGCATCTTCCAGCCAACCGGTGGATCCCGGCGTTCGCCGGGATGAGGGAAAACGGGCTGACTTCGCCGCCGCTCTCCTCTCGGTTCCCCTTCAGCACGGGGACCATGAAACGGTGCTGTCGCTTGATGCCCTCGATCGCTGGATCGCCGCGGCCTATGAGGAAGGCACCATTGCCGTTGGCATCGAGACCGGCAATGCTGACGCCATGGACGCCGGGCTCGTGGGCATATCGCTGGCGACGGCACCCGGGAGAGCCTGCTACATTCCGTTGGCTCACCGGAAGGAAGGTACCGGCCTGTTCGGCGGCGAGGCGGTTGGCGGGCAAATCAGGCTTGAAGATGCCATCGCCCGGTTGCAGCCGCTGTTTGAGGATCCTTCCATTCTCAAAATCGGCCATGACTTCAAGCCCGATATGGAAGTCCTGGCGCGCCATGGGGTTGAGATCCGTTCCCTCGACGACACCATGCTGATCTCCTACGTGCTTGAATCCGGTGATACGGGTCACAGCGTCCATGAATTGGCGGAACGCCATCTCCGTCACAAACCCATCAGCCGGAAGGACGTGGCTGGCTCGGGCAGATCGGAAATCCCGTTTGATCGCGTACCAATGGACCGGGCCACTCACTACGCTGCCGAAAACGCCGATGTGATACTTCGCCTGTGGAAGTTGCTCAAGCCGCGGCTGGCGGAGAAGGGCAAGCTCACCGTTTACGAAACGCTGGAACGGCCGCTGGTGCCGGTTCTCGCGAAAATGGAATCCGAGGGCATCCTTATCGATCCGCAACTGCTGAACAAGCTCTCCAACGAGTTTGCCACGTCTGCCGCCCAACTCGAGGCCCAGATTTACGAGCTCGCCGGCGAAAGCTTCAACATCGGCAGCCCGAAACAACTGGGCGACATTCTCTTCGGCCGATTGGGTTTTACCGGCGGCCGGAAAACGGCCACGGGTGCCTGGAGTACCGACTCGGAAGTCCTTGAAGACCTGGCATCGCGCGGGGTTGACCTTGCCCGCCGCGTGCTCGACTGGCGGCAACTGGCCAAGCTCCGCTCGAATTATACGGATGCATTGCCCGGCTACATCAAGGCCAGGTCGGGCCGCGTCCACACGAGCTACGCGATGGCCGCAACCTCCACCGGCCGGCTCGCCTCGACGGAACCCAACTTGCAGAATATTCCGATACGCACCGAAGAGGGCCGCAAGATCAGAGCTGCCTTCATCGCACCGCCGGGATCAAAGCTCGTCAGCGCCGATTATACCCAGATCGAGCTTCGCGTTTTGGCCCATGTGGCCGACATTCCGCAATTGAAGAAGGCCTTCGCCGACGGCCTTGATATTCATGCCATCACCGCAAGCGAAATGTTCGGCGTTCCGGTCAAGGGCATGGACGCGAACGTGCGCCGGCGGGCCAAGGCCATCAACTTTGGCATCGTCTACGGCATCTCGGCTTTCGGCCTTGCCAATCAATTGTCAATCTCGCGAGAGGAGGCAGGCGATTACATCAAGACCTATTTCACCCGCTTCCCCGGCATTCGCGATTACATGGAGGCAACGAAGAAGGCGGCACGGGCGCAGGGCTACGTCGAGACGATTTTTGGCCGCCGCTGCCATTTCCCGCGCATCAATTCACCCAATGCCTCCGAGCGCGCCAATGTGGAACGCGCCGCCATCAACGCCCCCATTCAGGGAGCCGCCGCCGACATCATCCGCCGCGCCATGACGCGCATGCACGAAGCACTGGCCCAGGCAAAACTTTCAGCGAAGATGCTGCTTCAGGTGCATGACGAACTGATTTTCGAGGTCGTTGACGACGAGGCCGAGGAAACGATGAGGGTCGTCAAGCGCGTGATGGAAAAAGCTCCGGAGCCCGCAGTGCAACTCACCGTGCCGCTGCATGTGGATGCCCGGGCCGCACGGAACTGGGAAGAGGCGCACTGACTCCTAGTCGAGGGATTCGCCGGGATAGACTCCCCACAGCATCGCCTGTTCGATCCAGCCACTGTAGCCGCCGGCGGTGATGGCGCACCATTCGCCTGTGCACGAGGAGACGTCGCTCACCACGCCCGCACCGACCTCGGCCACTAGGCCGCTATTCCTGGACGCCTTGTTGTGCAACGGCATTGTCTGGCCCCGGCGCCACGGCGCCACGACGGCGGTGCGCTTGCCGCTCAGCATGTTTTGGAGAATCCAGCCCTCTTCACCATCGCTGTCGCGGATGCGGCGCCAGTTTTCGAACTCAGCCACGATCTCGACCGGCATGCCCTTGCGCTGGAACACCCAGGCCACGGCATGGTCGCTGGAGGGGCCGCGCCGCACGTTCACCTTCTCGGCCTTGAGAGAAACGAAGCGCGGGATTGGCAAGCCGGTAGTGCCTGTGGCCGTGATCGAGCCGGTGGTCTCCGCCGACACGGCCGGCGCCACATTGGCCTGGGATTCGACGCGCTTGCCGAAGAGCGACCAGCCGGTTGCAAGCGCCACCGCAAAACAGGCGAGCGCCAGAACGATTGAACCGATCCGCCGGGCTGCCGCCCGATTTCTGGCCATGATTCGCGATATTCCCCTTAACTGCGGCCCGCCCTTGCGCCTAGCCGTCCCTCTGCTAGACCGGCAGTTTACACTACTGGGCCAGCAGTGCAACGGATGGGACGCCATCGAAACAATGGCACGATTGCCCCCGCCGGTTTAAGATTGTGTTAAGGAACGACTGCGGAGCAGGACCGGAATGAGCAAGCGCAAGCCCCTCGTCATCGTTACACGGAAGCTGCCGGATGCGGTCGAAACGCGGATGATGGAATTGTTCAACACCCGTCTTAACGCCACCGACCAGCCTATGGGCAAGGCCGAGCTGATTGACGCCGTCAAGCACGCTGAAGTGCTGGTGCCGACCGTCACCGACCGCATCGACAAGGCGATTCTCATGCAGGCGGGCGAGCAATTGAAGCTCATCGCCAATTTCGGCACCGGCGTCGACAACATCGATGTCGAAACCGCCGTGGCGCGCGGCATCACCGTGACCAACACGCCGGGCGTTTTGACCGAGGACACGGCCGACATGACCATGGCCCTCATCATGGCGGTGTCGCGGCGGCTGATCGACGGCGCCAAGGTGATCGGCCTCGACAATAGCTGGCAGGGCTGGTCGCCCACCTGGATGCTGGGCAGCCGCATCTGGGGCAAGCGCCTGGGGATCATCGGCATGGGCCGCATCGGCACG
>JBKKDI010000130.1:0-2803 GCA_046708645.1 Aestuariivirga sp. | reverse complement strand
CCCGTACGCCTCGGCATCGCGCATGCACTACCGCGACCTGGCTGGATTGCGCGAAGCGGGCATGGCGCAAGCGGCCAAGGAGGCGCTTGCGGCTATTCACGATGGTACGTCGCGTGATGTGTTCCTCCATGTCGATGTCGATGTTCTCGATTCCACCATCATGCCGGCCGTCGATTCACCGCAGGCCGACGGGTTGTACTACGATGAATTGGCCGCGCTGTTGAAGGCAGCCATCGCTTCGGAGCTTGTCACCGGCATGGAAGTAACGATCTTTGACCCGGATCTCGATCCTGACGGGCATCTCGCCCGTGAGTTCGCTACCGTTTTCGCGGAGTCGCTAGGGATTTAAAACAGATTCAAGTAGAATCACGTCCGTAGTCATTCCTCGCGCTATCAGCCGTAACCAGGCCAGCCTTAAGATCGTCATCGACCAGCGCCGCGTCGCGTTTCTTTGGATCGCCGAAGCCACCGCCGCCGGGAAGTTCGAGGATGAGACTGTCGCCGGTGGGGATCACATGGATGCCCTTGTCAGGAAGGGGTTTTCCTGAACCCCAGCGCGCCGAGCCTTTGCGGCCTGGCTTGCCGCCGTCGCGGCCTTGGGCGGGGTTGCGAATGCGGTCGAAGGTGGCGGCAGAAATGGCAAAGGGTGCGGCCTCCCGGTTAGCGATTTCAATCGCCTGTGAAATTCCGCCCCGCCATTGGCCGGCGCCGCCTGAGTCCGCGAGAAATTCCTTCCGCTTGAAATAAAGTGGGCACTGGGTTTCGGTCACTTCGATGGGGATTGTGCCGACGCCCGAGGGAAAGGCCATGGTCGCCAGTCCATCCTTGCCGGGCCTGCCGCCGATGCCGCCGAGTCCCATGCTGATGACTCCGAAGTTCTTGGCCTTCGCCGTTTCATGGGGCGGCACGCGGCCGTGGGCGCTGTTCAATGCGATGATCCAGATCGAACCCGCACTTTCCGCCTGCACCTGGCCGGGCAGCGCCTGCGCCAGGCAGCCGAACACCGCATCCGCCAGCATCTGGCCGATGACGTGGCGCGCCGTCACCGGCGAGGGCCGGATCGGATCGACGCAGGTGCCTGGCTCGGTCACCAGATCGAAGCAGGAGAGCGAGCCGATGTTGTTGGGAACATGGGGGGCTATCACCGCTTTCAAACCGAACACGGAATAGGCATGCGTATAGGTGCGGGGCGAATTGATGCCGTAAATCGAAGCGGGCGAAGATCCCGAGAAATCGATGGTGATTTTGCCGCGCTTGATCGTGAGCCTGGCCCTGATGACGATCGGCCCCTCGTAGCCGTCGAGCGGCATGTCATAGGACCATTCGCCTTCAGGCAAAGCCCGGATCGCCTCGCGGGCGCCTTTCTCCGATTGGGTCAGGATATGTTTCGCCAGGGGCTCGATCGAGGTGAGGTTGAATTCCCGCATCATGGAAATCAGGCGGCGGGCGCCCGTGTCGTTGGCGCTGACAAGAGAGAGAATGTCGCCCCCCACCTCCACGGGGTTGCGGGAGTTGGCGAGGACGATCGACATCAGCTCCTCGTTGATCTCGCCTTCTTTCCGCATTTTCATGTGCGGAATGAGGGTTCCTTCCTCGAAAGAGGAATTGGCTTTCGCTGACATGCCGACGCCGCCCACGTCGATCACGTGACAGGTGGAGGCGAAGAAGGCGACGAGCTTCCTGTCCAGAAACACCGGCGTCAGCATCACGTAATCGAAGAGATGTCCGGTGCCAAGCCAGGGATCGTTGGTGACATAGACATCGCCGGGCTTCATCGAATTTTGCGGGAAACGCTTGAAAAAATGCGCCACCGCCGTCGCCATGGTGTTCACGTGGCCGGGCGTGCCGGTCATCGCCTGGGCGATCATGTTGCCTTGGCGGTCATAGACTCCCGCGGACAGATCGCCGGCCTCGCGCGTGATGGTGCCAAAGGCGATGCGGAGGAGGGCCTGGGCCTGTTCCTCGACCACGGCAATAAGCCGGTTCCACATGACCTGCGTGCGGATGGCGGATAGTGCGGACTTGCTCATATGCAATTTCTCCTCACCCTGAGGTGCCTGGCGCAGCCGGGCCTCGAAGGGCGGTCATCGACGTAAATTGTGGCTGATGCTTCGAGGCTCGCCTTGCGTTGCAAGGCTCGCACCTCAGCATGAGGATTACAGGCGCGGATATCATCTCGCGCGCTCCAGAACGATATAGCCGAGGCTGTTGATCGAGGCCTTGAAATTGGCGCCGACGATTGTGGAGGTTTCGTCCTCCGCGATGATGGCCGGGCCCTTGATGGCGCTGCCCGGCTTCATGTCGAAGCGCCAGTAGACCGGAGCTAATATTTCTTTGCCTAGCGCCGGATCGTAGATCGAGCGCCGGCCTCTCGCATGTGGCGGCGCCTTCCTGGGCGCCCTGGCGGTGCGTTTTGCCTTCACAGGCTTCGATGAAACAGTGACGGACCAGGTTATCGCTTCGGCGTCCTGATGGGGAATACGCAAGCCATAAACCTGCTGGTAAAGTGTTTCGAATTCTATCTTGAGTTTTGCACCATCTTTGTCCGTCATTCTTCGCGGGGGAACGTTCACGCGGATTTCATGGCCCTGACCTGCATAGCGGCAGTCAGCAATGATTTGCACGGTGGCCTTGGCACTACCCAATACGGGCTCGACAACGGCGCGAGCATCGCGCGTCATCTGGTCCAGCAATCTGTTGACCCGGGCACTATTGAAGCGTTCCAGCGAGACGACGGCGCTTTTGGTTATTTCATAGGCGACGGGGGCTTTGAGAAAACCGATGGCCGAGCCCACGCCAGCAC
>JBKKDI010000129.1:0-6924 GCA_046708645.1 Aestuariivirga sp. | reverse complement strand
CCAGCTAACTGATCGTACTGATCCTCATCCTTGCTTTTGCCGCGGCGATGGCGCGCGGCTACGGGGTCTAGCGCAAAAACGATCGGAGAGACGGCCGGAAAACGGGCTGGCACCCTTGGCGCCCGCTTGCTAAAAGCCGTCTCCCAAGTCTTTACCCATCGAAATGACCGCGATGAACGACACCGCACCCGGCGGCAAGACCGAGCCGGATTATTCCGCAACGCTTTTCCTGCCCGAGACGCAGTTCCCGATGCGCGCGGGCCTGCCCGAGCGCGAGCCCGCCTGGCTCAGGCGCTGGGAGGACATGGATCTTTACGGCCGCCAGCGCGAGGCGGCCAAGGCCAAGCCAAACTTCACCCTGCATGACGGCCCGCCCTATGCCAACGGCAACATCCATATCGGCCATGCGCTGAACAAAGTGCTCAAAGACCTGGTGTCGCGCTCGATGCAGATGCTGGGCTACAATTCGGCCTACGTGCCGGGCTGGGATTGCCATGGGCTGCCGATCGAATGGAAAATCGAGGAAGAGTATCGCGCCAAGGGCAAGAACAAGGATGCGGTGCCGATCAACGAGTTTCGCAAAGAGTGCCGCGCCTTTGCCGGGCATTGGATCAATGTGCAGCGCGAGGAATTCAAGCGCCTTGGCGTAACCGGCGATTGGAGCAATCCCTATCTCACCATGGATTTCCGCGCCGAGGCGCTCATCGCCAAGGAACTCTTGAAGTTCGCGGAAAGCGGCCAGCTTTATCGCGGCTCCAAACCTGTGATGTGGTCGGTGGTTGAGAAGACCGCGTTGGCCGAGGCGGAGATCGAATATCAAGACTATACGAGTGATGCGATCTACGTGAAGTTTCCGGTCAATAGTGTTCAGGACGTTCCCGCGCATAGATCAAACCTGGCGTTTCTTCAAAAAGCTTCGGTTGTTATCTGGACCACAACCCCTTGGACAATTCCTGGCAACAGGGCAATCAGCTCCTCGTCCAAGATAAGCTATGGGATGTATGAGATTACTGCAGCGGCTGACACCAATTGGGCAAAGACCGGCGAACGTTACATACTTGCCGACAAACTTTCCGAAGAAGTATTCAAGGCTGCCAAAGTCGATGGGTTCAAACGTTTGTCGGATGTTGACCCGGCTTCTTTGGTTTTTTGCGATCATCCGCTGAGCACGTTGGGTTATTCCTTCCAAGTCCCGCTCCTCGAAGGCGATCATGTTACCGACGATGCCGGCACCGGTTTCGTTCACACCGCACCCGGCCATGGCGCAGATGACTACAATATCTGGATGGAGAAAGTCGGCGGACCCATTCCCTTCACCGTCGATGCCGATGGCTTCTTCACCAAGGATGCACCGGGGTTCGAGGGCAAGCGCGTCATCACCGACAAGGGTGAAAAGGGCGATGCTAACGAGGCAGTCATTAACGCGCTGAAAGATGCGGGCATGCTCATTGCCCGTGGCCGGCTCAAGCATCAGTATCCGCATTCGTGGCGCTCCAAGAAGCCGATCATCTTTCGCAATACGCCGCAGTGGTTCATCTCCATGTCGTCGCAGGGCCTTCGCGATATTGCGCTGAAGGCTATCGATGAAACCAAATTCTTCCCGGCTGCCGGCCAGAACCGTTTGCGCGCCATGATCGAGCAGCGGCCCGATTGGGTGATTTCCCGCCAGCGCGCCTGGGGAGTTCCAATCACCGTTTTCGTTCACAAGGAGAGCGGCGAAATTCTTAACAATGCGAGTGTGAGCCGGCGCATCATTGATGCGTTTTCTCAGGAGGGCGCGGATGCCTGGTTTGCCGATGGGGCGGCGCGGCGCTTTCTCGGCAAGGACGTGCCTGATCCAGACCAGTGGGAACAGGTACGCGACATTCTCGATGTGTGGTTTGATTCGGGCAGCACCCACGCTTTCTGTCTTGAACAGCGGCCCGATCTCAAATGGCCCGCCGATATTTATCTTGAAGGCTCGGATCAGCATCGTGGCTGGTTTCAGTCCTCGCTGCTTGAGGCCTGCGGCACGCGGGGCAGGGCGCCCTACGATGCGGTTCTCACCCATGGTTTCGTCGTGGCCGAGGATGGCCGCAAAATGTCGAAGTCGCTCGGCAACATCGTCGCACCGCAGGATGTGATCAAGCAATCGGGCGCCGACATTCTCAGGCTGTGGGTGGCCTCCGCCGATTACGCCGACGACTTGCGGCTCGGACCGGAAATCCTCAAAACCAATGTCGAGGCCTATCGCAAGCTGCGCAACACCATGCGCTATATTCTGGGCTCGCTTGAAGGGCTGAAGGATTGGGAGACGGTCTATTATAGGGATATGCCCGAGCTGGAGCGTTACATCCTGCACCGGCTGCATGAACTCGATACCCAGGTGCGCGCCGCCTATGAGGTGTTCGATTACAAGCGCCTGTTCGCGCTGCTCAATCATTTCATGACCGTCGATCTTTCGGCCTTCTATTTCGATATCCGCAAGGACTCGCTCTATTGCGATCCGTGGTCGAGCCTGCGGCGCAAGTCCTGCCGCACGGTGCTGGACCAGCTTTTTCATTGCCTTACCACATGGTGGGCGCCGGTCCTCACTTTCACCATGGAGGAGGTCTGGCTGTCGCGCTTCGGCGGCGAGGGTTCCTCCATTCATGTCATGCAATTCGCCAAAACGCCCGAGGAGTGGGCTGATCCGGAACTTGCCGCCAAATGGGACCGGATCCGGGAGGTCCGCTCCGTTATCACCGGGGCGCTTGAGATTGAGCGCCAGGTGAAGAAGACCATCGGCTCGGCCTTGGAGGCGGCACCCGAGGTTCATATTTCGAACCCGGAGTTGCTCGCGGCTCTGAGCGGCGTCGATCTCGCTGAAATCTCGATCACCTCGGGAGCCACGCTCCTCACGGGTGGAGGCCCGGCCGATGCCTTCCGCCTGGACGCGGTTGCGGGCGTGGCCGTGGTGTTCAAGCCCGCCCAGGGACGCAAATGCGCGAGGTCGTGGAGAATCACACCCGAGGTTGGCCTCGACACGGAGTTCCCCGATATCACGCCGCGCGATGCCGAGGCCGTCCGGGAATGGCAGACGCGCTTCGGGAAAACCATTTGAGCCCGCCTCGCTTCTGGAGCCCCCTGGCGCCCCTGGTGCTGGCTCTCTCGGCCCTCGTTTTCGGCCTCGACCAGACGCACAAATGGTGGATGCTCAACGTTTATGATATCGCCAGCCGCCAACCGGTCTCCGTCACCTCTTTCTTCGATCTCGTCCTGACGTGGAACAAAGGCATTTCCTACGGCCTTCTGCCCACCCGGCAGCAGGGTATGCTGATCGCCCTCAGCGTGATCGTTTCGCTTATTCTCTGGATTTGGGCCGGGCGGACCCGCAGTGTGCTCACGGCGTCGGCGCTGGCCATCATCATTGGGGGCGCCTTGTCCAATGCACTGGACCGGGCGATTCATGGCGCCGTCGCCGATTTCTTTCATTTCCATCTGGGGACGTTCAGCTGGTATGTCTTCAATATCGCCGATATTGCGATTGTTGCCGGGGTCACCATTTTACTGTATGAATCCTTGTTTGGTGGCGGAGACCACAGCCACGGAAATGCCTGATTTCAGGGGTCAACCGGTCCCAGTCAGCATTGGAGAGATCGCGTTCATGAAAAACCTGATATCGTTCGCGGGACTTGCTCTCATGGCAGCCGCCGTCACGGGTTGCGGGAGCATGAGCATTTCCAGGATCATGGGAGATGATTCGCCCAGCGTCACACAGGCGCGCACCAACCGGGATCTGACCATGCCGCCCGATCTGCAACTGCGTGCGCCGGGCACGGTCACAAGCGAAGTGGCGGAGACCGCGGCGGCCGAGCCCGTTGTCCGCACGGCCGCAGCAGCCCAAACCCTCGATCCGGCGAGCCCCGCCCAGACCGGCCAAGCGCAAGGCGATGTCTACGAGCGGAACGGCATTTCCAAAGTTCATCCCAATGGCACGGCCAAGACTCAAGCGGAACTGGGGGCGGAATTGAGGAAAGTCCATCTCGCCAAGAAGCGCGAGCAGAATCCCAACCACGGCACCATCTTCAACATTGGAAATGTCTTCAAGGACGGCTGACGTTTCCACCTGACATGACAGCGAATTCATTGGACCCACCCCTCGGGTGCGGGCAGTAAGGCATCCATGATCGCTCGCATTTTTGGTCCGCTTCTTGCCTGTCTTGTAGTGTTCTCCGCTGCAGCGCCTGCTCAAGCCCTTGATATCGACGTGAGCGAGTTCAAGCTGGAGAACGGGCTCAGCGTCGTTGTCATTCCCGATCGCCGCGCCCCCGTCGTCACCCACATGGTCTGGTACAAGGTGGGAGCCGCCGACGAGCCCAAGGGCAAGGCCGGCATTGCACACTTCCTTGAGCATCTGCTGTTCAAGGGTACGGCCAAATATCCCAATGGTGCGTTCAGTCACCTGGTGCGGATCAATGGCGGCGTCGACAACGCTTTCACCACCCAGGATTATACCGTTTACCACCAGCGCATCGCCAAGGAGCGCCTTGGGCTTGTAATGGAGCTTGAGGCGGACCGGATGCAGAATCTGGTTCTCACCGACGCGAACGTGTTGCCTGAACTTCTTGTAGTGCTCGAGGAACGGCGCGAGCGCACCGACAACAATCCATCGAGCCTGCTGGCTGAACAAATTTCGGCGGCAATGTATACCGCCCACCCATACGGAAAACCGATCATCGGCTGGATGTCCGAGGTGTTGAAGCTGACGCGGCAGGACGCGATTGATTTTTACCGCGCCTATTATGAACCCGCCAATGCCGTATTGGTTGTAACTGGCGACGTGACCGCGGCGGAGGTCAAAACCTTGGCCGTCAAGCACTATGGCGGCTTGAAAAATCTGGCGTCGCTGCAACCGCGGCTGCGCACGCCGGAACCCGCACCCATAGCGGAGCGCCGCATCATCATGCGGGACGAGCGTGCTTCGTCCGCCTTTTGGCAGCGGAGCTATGTGGCGCCTGCTGAAGCCAAGGCGGAGGGGCGAGACGCGCTGGCGCTCCAGGTTCTCGCCGATATCGTTGGCTCGGGCCCCCGCAGCCGGCTCTATCGGAAACTGGTGGTTGAGCAGAAAATCGCCTCGCAGGTGGGCGCATGGTACTCCGGAGACGGATTGGACTATGGCAGCTTCGGGTTCTATGCGGCGCCCAATCACGGCATCGAACTCGCGGCGCTCGAGGAGGCAATCGATGGCGTCATCGCGGACGTTTTGAAACGCGGCGTGACGGAGGATGAACTCGATACCACGCGCAACCGCGTCCTCGCCGAAGCGGTCTATCTGCTTGACAACCAGGAGCAACTTGCCCGCGCGATCGGCACGGCGCTGGTCACCGGCCAGTCGGTGCAGGATGTGCTCGACTGGGACCGCAATCTGGCGGCGGTGACGGTCGAGGATGTCAAGAAGGCTGCCGCCGCGGTGCTTGACCGGAAAAATTCGGTCACCGGCCTGCTTCTGCCCGCTGGCTCGGATCCAGCCGGCACGGATATTCAGCCGGCCGTTGCCAACGGCATTCAGAACTGAGGCGCCATGATCAAGCTCCGCACCTGGCTCTTGCAAGCGCTCATTCTGGCTTTCATCGCTTCTCCGGCCTTTGCCTTCACGATCGAGGAGGTCACAAGCCCGGGCGGCATCAAGGCCTGGCTGGTGCACGACAGTGCGATTCCGCTCATCGCCATGAAATTTTCGTTTCAGGGCGGCAGTGTTCTCGATCCTGAAGGAAAGGAAGGCGTTGCCAATTTCCTGACCGGCATGATGGACGAAGGGGCCGCCGACCTCGATGCTCCGGCCTTTCAAAAGTTGCGCGACGAACTGTCGTTCAAGATGAACTTCGATGCTGAGCGGGACCATTTTGAAGGGACGTTCCAGACACTGTCGCGCAATCGCGATGCCTCTTTCGAGCTTCTGCGCAAGGTTTTGACCCGGCCTCGGTTTGACGCGGCACCCCTGGAAATGGTGCGCCAGCAGTTTTTGCTGAGCGTCCGGGAACAGACGGAGGATCCCGAGCACATGGCGTCTGCCGCCTGGATGAAGATGATTCTGCCGGGCGATCCCTATTCGCGCGAAACAGGAGGTACGCTGGCTTCCATCGCTGCCATTACCGCCGATGATCTGCGGCGCGCCCATACCCTGATCTTCAACCGCCGGACGTTGCAGGTGGTCGCCGTAGGCGATATCGATGCGGCCAGCCTTGGCCTTTTGCTCGACCATGTGTTTGGCGGATTGCCCGAAGGACAGGAAGCGCCGGCGCTGCCACAACCCCGCTTCATCGAGGGACCGGCACTTGAGATCATTCCCCGCGATATTCCCCAAAGCATCATTGTGTTCGGACACGGCGGCATCAAGCGGAGCGATCCGGATTTCATTCCGGCCTATATCATGTCGGAAATTCTGGGCGGCGGCAGTTTCGGTACGAGACTCACCCAGGAATTGCGCGAGAAGCGGGGCCTCACCTACGGCGTGGGAGCGGACCTGGCGCCGCTGGAACGGGGTGGCCTGTTCATCGGCTCTTTGGGAACACGGAACGATAAGGCGGGAGAGGCGCTGTCCCTGGTCAAGCAGGAGCTCCAGCGCATGGCGAAGGAGGGTCCCACCGCGCAGGAACTGGCGGACGCCAAAACTTATCTGACCGGCTCCTATGCACTCCGTTTCGACAGCAATGCGACGACCGCCGCCCAACTTCTCGGAATGCAGCAGGATAATTTGGGAATCGATTACATCCTCACGCGCAACGGCCGCGTCAATGCCGTGACGCTTGAACAAGTCAGGGCCCAGGCCACACGCTTGCTGCACGGCGACAAGTTGATTGTCACTGTCGTGGGCCGGCCGGAAGGCCTCACCAACTAACGCGGTTTGCATCACAGCCCGGGCATCCCGGCGCAGGCCGGGACCCATCTTCCAGCGTGAAGATT
>JBKKDI010000128.1:0-2690 GCA_046708645.1 Aestuariivirga sp. | reverse complement strand
ACGGAACCGAACAGGAAGCGGCGATAGTACGGAGAAAAATCCGCCGCGGTGGCGGCGCGCAGCAGATCATCATAGTCGATGGCTTCGTTCTTGCCCGAAACAGCGGCCAGCGCGCGGCGCTGCGGCCATTCCATTTCCACCGGCGGCAAGGCCAGGAACAGCGGTCCCGGAAAATCGCCGCGCGTGCCGATGGCGGCTTCGGTGATGGCTTCCTCGATGACGATTTCCGCCGCGCGCTGCGACATCGCCGGAGCCGAGGGTTCCGGGACGTTCAAATAATCGACCGTGCCGGCGAAGGTGGTTTTAAGCCCGTCGATGGGGAAACGGGAGATGCGCTTGATGCCGGATTGGCCCGCGGTCAGCGCCCGCCAGTTGTCGTCGCGGCCCTGCCCCAGCGAGGTCAGGACGCCGGTGCCGGTGACCACCACCACGGGCCGGCCTTGATGATCCAGATCGGAAGCTGCCATGCCTGCCTCCCGCCTATGCTGCTGTGACGAGGGCCATGCCCTCGCCCCGCCAATGGCCCCAGCCGGTGACCAGCGCCTGGCGCAACGGCGCGGCCATGGGCCGCTCGGCGGCCTCCAAGGGGGCGAAAAGCGTTCCACGTGAAACCGACAGCGCCGCCAGGGCGAGTGCCACCGGGAAGGCGGGTTCCAGGGAATGACCCAGCGCGCTGGCCACGCCGCGAACCGGAAGGTCAATGGTGGCGAGGAATGCGGCTTCCTCCGTCGTTGCGGCCAGCGCGCCGGAGGCGGCGGAAATCACCGCCGAGGCGGTGGGATCGATCGCCGGCTTCATGGATGCGTATTGGCGCGCGGCGTTGGCGCTTGCCGCCCCGGGCGCGCGGGCGCATCGGTCCGAATGAATTTCGGCGTTGCGGGCCAACGCCGGCGTGCCGCGCGTGGCGGCGTGGTCTCGGCTTTCGATGACCAGAAAGCATCCGACCGAACCGAGCAGCATCCCGCCGCCCCCCGGGCCATTGCCCTCTTGGCCATTGCCCTCTTGCCCATTGACCGATTGGCGGGCCCATATTCCAGCGTGGGGAGACATCCAGTTCAGCCGGCCCATTTCGTAATGCAGCAGCACATCAGGCCGCTCGGCATTGTAGGAGCCGCCGACCAGGAAAAGCTCGCTTTGCCCGGCGGCGATCTGGGCGCAGGCGATGCGCACCGCATCCACCCCGGCGGCTTCCTCGCCCATGAAGGTACGCGAGGCGCCGACCACGCCATGCACGACGGAGATATTCCCCGCCAGCAGATTGGAGAGCTGGGCCAGGAACAGGGTCGGCCGCAGATCGCTCATCAGCCGTTCATTCAACAGCGCGCCAGGATTGGCGGCGGCTGGCAGTGCCGACAGGATCGCCGCATCCACCGCGTAGTCGCGTTCGCCCCCCCCGGCGGCGGCGATCATGTCGGTGCGGTCCAGCAGGGCGGCATCGCCTTTGATCCCGGCGCTTTCCAGCGCCAGGCCCGCGGCATAGGTGCCGATCCGCTGCCAGGGCTCCATCTGGCGCTGATCGCCGCGCTTCGGAATCTGTTTGTCGAGTTCCAGTGCCGTAACCGGATGCACGCTGTAGGGCGCGAATCTCTCGCGTTCGAGCGTGGGAATGAATCCGCCGGTCTGATTCAACGCCGCCCAGTGCGCGTCCATGCCTTCGCCCAGGCAGGAGACCAAGCCGATGCCGGTGATCAGCGCATCACGCGGATGGCTCATGCGAGCAACTCCTCAGGCACGCCGACGCGGCGGGCGGTGACCAGCATCTGCGCCCGCAAGGTATCGTTAGGGAAGGGGATCACGCGGTAGGTCAGCTCCGCGTCGGCGACGCGCTTGCCGTCGGCGAAGATTTCGCCCTGCACCACCGCGTAGCCAGAACCGTCATGGATCAGCTTGGCGGCAGCCTCCAGCTTCTGGCCGGGGCCGATGAAGCTGCGCATCTTTGCCTCCTTGACCTGGACCAGGAAGGCCATGCGCGCAAAACGCAAAGTGGCCAGCACCAGCCAGCCGCCGGTCTGCGCCATGGTCTCGATCATCAGCACGCCAGGCAGGATCGGATGGCCGGGGAAATGGCCCTCGAATACCGGGCTCGCATCCGGCACCTGGCAGTCGGCGCGCACGGTCCGCGCCGCCGGATCGAGCAGGCTGATCCGGTCCACCATCTGAAAATATTCAAGCCGCATCAGGCGGTCTTGGCGGCGACCAGCTCGTCGATATTCCGGCACAGTCCGCCCAGGACGAAATACGCGTCGGAGGCGACCTTGCCCTCGTTCACATCCTGGGTCCATTGCTCCAGCGGCATCTTGATGCCGAAGGCCTTGTCGATGGCGAAGGCGACGTCCAGAAAATCGAGACTGTCGATGCCCAGATCATTGATCGCATGGCTTTCCGGCATGATTTTCTCACGCGGGATGTCGCAAGTCTCGGCGATGATTCCGGCGACTTTATCAAACGTGGCAGACATCTGGCAGGCCTCGTGCAACAGTTGGCGCAGCCGTGGGGGCTGGCGCGGCAAGTGCGGCGCAGTAACCACAGCCACCCCTGTGTCGCAAGAGGGCGCGGCGCCCGCTACATCCAGCGCGCTGGCTGCCAGACCCAGCCCGCGGGGCCGGGCTGCCAATGACCCAACTGGAAGATTCCGCGGTGCGGGCCGAGCGGCTGGTATTCGCCTGGGATCCAGACATAGCCGCGCCCAT
>JBKKDI010000127.1:0-10626 GCA_046708645.1 Aestuariivirga sp. | reverse complement strand
GATCAGGACCAGTTGCGCAATGCCGAAAGTTTTGCCAAAGCGGGGGCAGGGTGGATTCGTCCACAAGCATCCGCCGACGCGGAAGAAATCGCCGCATTTCTGACACGGCTTGGCGGCTCTGAACAAGATCTCACTGGCGCGGCGGCTGCGGCACTTTCCCATGGCAGACCCGATGCGGCACTACGGCTGGCCGACCTGACCGAAAAGATTGCAACGAGACGAACCACATGAAACTGCCGCGCAGCGCCGGCCCCATCCATTTCATCGGCATCGGCGGTATCGGCATGAGCGGCATCGCCGAAGTGATGGCGACGCTGGGCTACCGGGTGCAGGGCTCCGACATCGCCGACGGCTACAACATCGAGCGGCTGCGCAAGAGCGATATCGCGGTCGAGATCGGGCATCGCGCCGAAAACCTGGGCGAAGCGCAGGTCGTCGTCGTATCCTCGGCGGTGAAGCCCGACAATCCCGAACTGATCGAGGCGCGCGCGCGCTACCTTCCGGTCGTGCGCCGGGCCGAGATGCTGGCCGAACTGATGCGCTTCAAATCCTGCGTGGCGGTGGGCGGCACGCATGGCAAGACCACGACGACGTCGCTTGTCGCCGCCTTGCTCGATGCGGGCGGCCTCGATCCCACCGTCATCAATGGCGGCATCATCAACGCCTATGGCACCAATGCCCGCCTCGGCAAGGGCGACTGGATGGTGGTCGAGTCCGATGAATCCGACGGCACTTTCGTTAAGCTCCCCGCCGATGTCGTCATCGTCACCAACATCGATCCTGAACATCTTGATCACTATGGTACCTTCGACAAAGCCAAGGAAGCTTTCCTCGCCTTTGTTGAAAACATTCCCTTCTATGGTTTTGCCGTCATGTGCATCGATCATCCGGTGGTGCAGGAACTGATCGGCCAAGTGGAGGACCGGCGCATCGTCACCTATGGTCACAGCCCGCAGGCGGACGTTCGCCTGCTCGATGTCAACTACGCCAATGGCGAAACGCAATTCACAGTACGCATGACGGATCGCATCTCAGGTGCGGCATACAGTATCGATGGCTTGACCCTCGCAATGCCCGGCGATCACAACGCGATGAACGCGGTTGCGGCACTTGCGGTGGCCAAGGAGCTCGGCATTTCCGACGATGATATCCGTAAAGGCTTCCGGAGCTTCGCAGGCGTCAAACGCCGCTTCACCAAAACCGGCAGCCATGACGGCGTCACCGTGTTCGATGATTACGGCCATCACCCTGTCGAGATCGCCGCGGTTTTGAATGCTGCGCGCCGGGTGACGTCGCAAAAGGTTTTGGCCATCATGCAGCCGCATCGCTACACACGGCTGTCGAGCCTCTTCAACGATTTCTGCACCTGCTTCAACGATGCCGATGCGGTGATCGTGACTCCGGTCTATGCCGCCGGTGAGACTCCCATCGAAGGTGCCACCCATGCGGCACTTGCCGAGGGCATGCGTTCCCGCGGCCACCGCGCCGTACACGCTATCGACGATCCTGAACAGTTGGCGCCGTTGGTGCGAAGCATGGTGAGCCCGGGCGATATCGTCGTATGCCTGGGTGCCGGCACCATCACACAATGGGCCTATGCCTTGCCCGGACAGCTTGCGGACCTCGACGGGAAAACTCCGGGATAGATCTTCCATGTTTGTAACCTCGATTACCCCAACTTTTGTCATCCCCGCACTTGTTGCGGGGACCCATGGCAAAGCAGGTCTAGCGTCCCCAGCATCGGCACGATGGATCGCCGCAATAAATGCGGCGATGACAGTGGGGGAATAGTGCGACAAGTCTCCAATGCCGAAGCTTGACGGCGAAGCGCTGCTGAAACGCCTGCCCGCCGTGCGGGGAAGGCTTGAGGCCAATGCGCCGCTTGCCGATCTCACATGGTTCCGGGCCGGCGGGCCGGCGGAGATTCTCTTTACTCCAGCGGATGAAGCCGACCTCGCAGGCTTCCTCAAGGCAACGCCCCGAGACATCGCGGTTTATGTCATCGGTGTCGGCTCCAATCTTCTGGTGCGCGACGGCGGCGTTGTGGGCGTCGTCGTCCGCCTTGGCCGGGGCTTTTCCGGGATTGCGGTGGAAGAACACAACCGTATTCGCGTCGGCGCCTCGGTCCCGGATGTGCGCACCGCCCGTTTCGCGCTGGAGCACAATATCGATGGATTAACCTTTCTGAGAGGTATCCCCGGCACCATCGGCGGCGCTCTGCGCATGAACGGTGGCGCCTATGGTGGGGAAACCAGGGACGTTCTGGTTGAAGCGAGGGCGATCGACCGATCGGGGACTGTGCACGTGCTTCAGCTTGCCGACATGGCTTACACCTACCGGCACTGTGGTGCTTCGGAGGACATGATCTTCACCGGGGCCCTGTTGCAGGGGCGGCCCGGAAGCAAGGACGAGATAGCGGCCGCCATGGAAAAGATCACCGAAGCCCGCGAGCACACCCAGCCGGTGAGGAGCCGTACCGGCGGTTCCACCTTCAAGAATCCACCCGGTCACAAATCCTGGCAGCTCATCGACAAGGCGGGAATGCGGGGCTTCCGCATCGGTCCCGCGAAAGTCTCGGAGATGCACTGCAACTTTCTCATCAACGAAGGCGGCGCCACAGCGGCGGAGATCGAGGCACTTGGCGAAGCGGTGCGGGCCCGTGTCAAGGAAACGTCGGGAATCGAGCTCGAGTGGGAAATCAAACGCATCGGTATTGCGGCGCCGGAGATGGAATAGATATGGCAAAGCGGGTTGCCAAGGAAACAAGCGTGGCGGTGCTGATGGGCGGCTGGTCGGCGGAACGTGCGGTAAGTCTTTCCTCCGGCGAAGCCTGTTCAAAGGCGCTGCGGCAAGCCGGTTTCAATGTGGTGCCCATCGATGTGACGCGCGAGCGCGTCGTTTCGATCCTGCAGGATTTGCGGCCCGACGTCGCCTTCAATGCCCTGCACGGCAAATGGGGTGAAGACGGCTGCGCCTCGGCCATTCTGGAAACGCTACAAATTCCCTATACGCATTCGGGCGTGCTCGCCTCCTCGCTCGCGATGCACAAGGAAAAATCCAAGCTGCTGTTCCGTGACGCCGGCATTCCCGTGGCGGAGAGCAAGCTGGTCGAGCTGGAATATGCCGCCGCCAACCACGCGATGCCACCACCCTATGTGGTGAAACCGGTGGCGGAAGGATCGAGCGTCGGCGTTCATATCGTGACCGCGAGTTCCAACGGGCCGCCCGCCATCATCCTCGAACAGCGCGAGCTGTTCGGGACCCATGCGATGGTTGAGCGCTTCATTCCCGGCAAGGAACTCACCTGCGCGGTGATGGGCGATGTGGCGCTTGGCGTCATCGACATCGTATCCCAGGGTGCCTTCTACGATTACGTTTCGAAATATGCCCCTGGCGGCTCGAAGCATATTTTGCCCGCCGAAATTCCCGCCGAGACTTACCGCAAGTGCCAGCAATATGCGCTCATGGCCCACAAGGCGCTGGGCTGCCGTGGCGTTACGCGCTCCGACTTCCGCTACAACACGACGATGGGCCCGGAAGGCGAACTCATTCTGCTGGAGATCAACACCCAGCCCGGCATGACCGGCACTTCGCTGGTTCCCGAGCTTGCCAGCCACGCAGGCCACAGTTTTCCCGATCTGGTGACATGGATGGTCAACGACGCCTCGGTGGACAGATGACAACAACTCCCCGCATTTATCATCGAAGAACCCGGCGCACTCCGCTGCTCGCCTGGGGGCAAGGCAAGCGGGTGCGCTTTGCCAGCCGCGCTGGCGCGGTTTTGTTTCTTGGCCTCACGATTGGGCACGCCATGGTGGCGGGCGGCCATTTGCAATATGAGGGAAGCCCGTGGATCGCACTTGGCGGCGAGGCCGCCGGCATTGCGGGTTTTGCCGCGGAGAACATCAAGATCCAGGGTCTGGTGCATCAGGAACCGGAGACGGTGCTGTCGGCTCTCGGAGTAACGCCTGGGGGCTCGCTCATCGGCTTTAACGGAGCGGAAGCAAGCCGCACCCTTGAGAAACTCGATTGGGTTCAGTCGGCCAAGGTGCAGTGGCTGTTTCCCAACCAGCTCGAAATCGCCGTCGTCGAGCGGGTGCCCTTCGCCATCTGGCAGCACGGCGGCGAATACCATGTGATCGACAAAACCGGGGTGGCCATGAGCGGCGTTCCGGCCTCGGCGTTTGTTGGCCTGCCGCTGGTCACCGGCGAGGGTGCGCAAACGGTCGCGGCGGAACTGATTAACCAACTGTCAGCAAATCCCGCTTTATTGTTGCAGGTGAAGGCGGCGGCGCGGGTGGGCAACCGGCGGTGGACGCTTTACCTCGACAGCGGCGTTACCATCCTGTTGCCGGAAGACAATTGGACCGGTGCGCTGGCGACACTACGGAAACTCGACGAGGAGCAGCAGTTGCTCTCGAAAGGCATACGGTCGGTGGATTTCAGGATCGCTGGCCGCATCGGCGTAGCGGTTGCCGAAGTAACCGCGGACGCCGGGGCGAAGTAGAAGCAGGTTTGTGGGCAGGGGTTTGAGTAAATGACCGTGGTGCAGCTGCACGCAAAGACATCGGGCCGGAGCCCCGCGGCGAAAGGCGGCGTGATCGCCGCTCTCGACATCGGTTCAACCAAAATCAGCTGCCTTATCGCGGACGTCATATCGGCGGAACGTAACGAGCTCCATGTCCGCGGCGTTGGGCACCAGGCGTCACGCGGCGTTCGCTGTGGTTCCATCGTGAACATCGACGAAGCCGAGCGCGCCATCAGGCTTGCCGTCGATGCGGCCGAGCGCATGGCGCAACGTACAATTTCGGAGGTCCACGTGAACATCTCCGGCGGCCGGCCGCAATCGCGGCTGTACGCGGCAAACCACCAGACCCATACGGGGCAGGTCTCGTCCCGGGACATGGACAAGGTCCTGAACAGCGCGCTCGAACAGGTCGATCCGGGGCCGCGGCGCATTCTGCATCTCGCTCCCGTTCAATATCACCTCGACGATGCCAGGGGTGTCACGGCGCCGCTTGGCATGTATGGCGCCGATCTCTCCATCGAGTTGGCCGCCGTCACGGTTGATCCGGCGCATTTGCATAATTTGTCGCTTGCCATCGAGCGCGCCCATTTGGCCACCGCCGGTTTTGTCATTGCGTCCCATGCCGCCGCTAAATCCGTTTTGGCCGAAGACGAATTTTCCCTCGGCGTGAGCCTCATCGACATGGGGGGCGCCACCACCAGCTTTGCCATATTCCACCAGGGCAACCTGGTCTTCGCCGATGTCATTCCGTTGGGCGGACAGCACATCACCAACGACATCGCCCGGGGTCTTTCCACCACCATCGCCCATGCGGAGCGCATGAAAACATTGTGGGGCAGCGGACTCGCCTCCCAGGTCGACGAAGGCGACATGGTGGCCGTTCCCTTGTTGGGCGAAAGTGGCGTGGACACCGTTCAAAAAGTGCCCAGATCCATGCTTGCCGGCATTATCCGGCCGCGCCTCGAAGAAATCTTCGAACTTGTCCGCGATCGCCTGGAAGCCTGCGATGCCGCCCGCTTTGCCGGCCGCCGGGTGGTGCTGACGGGGGGTGCGAGTCAGTTGACCGGGGCCCGCGAAGTGGCGGCCCAGTGGCTTGATCGTCAGGTGCGATTGGGGGTTCCAGCTCCCATACCAGGCCTGCCGGAAGCCGCCCGCACCGCCGGATTTGCCGTGTCCGCGGGGCTTCTGAAATATGCGCTGCAGCCCGATACCCGCCATGCTCTTCCCCGCCAGAAAGCGCGTCGAAGCGAACACGCCCAACAGGGCTACATGCGCAAAATGGGCCGCTGGATCGCCGAGAGTTTTTAGACACTTCCGGGTCTCCTTGTGCGGGTGCGAAATGTCGGGCATGCACGCTGACGCATGTCGATCACCGGCCGTTTCTTCGTTCAATCCACAATTGCCCTGCTCGTTGTCGGATTTCTGGCGCTGCTGAGCATTGTCGGTATGACAATTTGGCTTGGCGAACGCGCCCAGGTCTACTTCGACGAAGTCATCGAGGCACGGGATACGCGGGGGTCGGCGGTCGACCTGCGCAATGCGGTGCAAACCGCGGAATCAAGCCAGCGCGGTTTCCTCGTCACTGGAAACGAGATCTATCTCGCTCCCTATGGTACTGCAAAGACGCTGGCGCGGAGACAACTGGATGCATTGAAATTGCTGTTGACGCCCTACAAGGAGACCGAAATCGCCCTGCAGCGGTTGACCGCTATCCTCACCGAAAAGTTCGGCGAAATGGATCAAACCATCGCCTTGAAGCGCGACCGCCGGGATGAGGAAGCTCTCGCCCTCGTTCGCACCAATCGTGGCAAGGCGCTGATGGATGAAGCCAATGTCTTCCTCTCCGGTGTCATACGGGCCGCCGACGACCGGCTCACAGCCGGCGTCGGCGAGCAGAAAGCCAATGCGGCCATGCTCCGGCTGGTCTCGATCATCGGCGGTATCGTCATCCTTGCCGTGGTAGGCGTTGTCGGCATCACCGTTCGCCGCTATACCCGCGAACTCGCGCAAGCGCGCGACGAAGTCGGCACCCTCAACACCAGCCTCGAAAGGCGAGTCAAAGAGCGGACCGCCGATCTTGAGCAGGTCAACGATGAGATCCAGCGTTTCGCCTATATCGTGACGCATGATCTTCGCGCTCCGCTCGTCAACATCATGGGGTTCACGAGCGAGCTCGAAGGCAGTGTAAACAGCTTGCAGGCGTTGATCGATAAGTCGAATGCCGGCACCGACCCCGCCGATCCGATCGCGCAAGCGGCCCGCGCCGCAGCGACCGTGGACTTGCCAGAAGCGATCGGCTTCATCCGGTCGTCGACCAGGAAAATGGACACCCTCATCAACGCCATTCTGAAACTGTCGCGCGAGGGGCGGCGGAATTTGCGGCCCGAGCGGGTTGAACTCGGCGATATCATCAAGACGAGCGCCTCGGCCATCCAACACCAGCTTTCCGAGGCAAAGGGAGAGATCAACCTTGAGCTCGATGTTCCGGCGATCAGCACCGATAGGCCGTCTTTGGAGCAGGTCTTCGGCAACCTTTTCGACAATGCGGTCAAGTACCGCTCCAAATACCGGCCGTTACGGATCGACGTGCGGGCTCGCCCCGCGTCAGGCGACCGGATCGAGATCGAAGTCGCCGACAACGGCCGGGGCATTGACGGCCAGGACCAGGAGCGCGTATTCGAGCTGTTCAGACGCTCTGGGGTGCAAGACCAGCCGGGCGAAGGCATCGGGCTTGCCCACGTGCGAACCGTGGTCCGCAATCTCGGTGGCGACATCACCGTAACATCCGCTCTCGACAAGGGAACCACATTCCGCGTCGTCCTGCCGCGTCACCTGCAAATTTAGTGAGAGTTCTGCCTGATGAGTCCAAATGTCATGCCTGTCACCATCATCATGATCGAAGACGACGAAGGCCATGCCCGCCTGATTGAGAAAAACATTCGGAGGGCCGGGGTCAACAACGAAATCATTGGCTTTGTCGATGGGTCCAGCGCGCTCCAGTATCTGCTTGGCCCTGACGGCTCTGGAGAAGTCAGCGCGCGGCGTCAATTGCTGGTTTTGCTTGACCTCAACCTGCCGGACATGACGGGAGTCGACATTCTCGCCAGGATCAAGAGCAATCCTCATCTCAAGCGCTCCCCCGTCGTCGTGTTGACAACCACCGACGACAGCCGCGAGATCCAGCGCTGCTACGATTTCGGCGCCAATGTCTATATTACCAAGCCGGTCAACTATGAAGGTTTCGCCAACGCCATACGCCAGCTTGGGTTGTTCTTCTCCGTCATCCAGGTTCCCGAAAATGCCTGATCGAGTGATCGATCCGGTAATCCGGGTTCTTTATGTCGACGACGATCTCGCCTTGGTGCGGCTCGTCCAAAAGGCGCTCGGCCGCAGGGGCTTTGAGGTGGCGCACGCCCCAAGTGCCGAGGAAGCGCTGGCGCACATCGCTGCGGGCGATGTCCATGTTGTTGCGCTCGACCACTATTTGACGGCCGGCACCGGGCTCGATTTTTTAACGCAACTTGCGAGGGTGGCTAACGCGCCGCCCGTCGTCTATGTCACCGGCTCATCGGAGATGAACGTCGCTGTCGCAGCCCTCAAGGCCGGAGCGGCCGACTTCGTGCCCAAAACTGTCGGCGACGACTTCTTGATACTTCTTGGCTCGGCTTTGGAGCAGGCCGTCGACAAGGCCCGCCTCCGATCGCGGAAGGAAGCAGCTGAGCGCGAGGTCCGCATCGCCCGCGACCGGGCGGAGGTCCTGCTCGCCGAAGTCAACCACCGCGTCGCCAACAGCCTGGCCCTGGTTGCATCGATGGTGAGCCTTCAGGCCAAGGCGGTGAGCAACCAGGTGGCGAAGGATGCGCTCGCCGAAACGCAGGCTCGCATCTTCGCGATCTCGCTGGTTCACAAACGGCTCTACAGCTCGGGCGATGACGTGCGGTTCGTGGCACTCGGCGAATATTTGTCGGGCCTGCTCGCACACCTTGAGACTTCGATGCGGGACCAAGGCCACGGAGCTTCTCTTAGGCACGACATCAAGCCTCTGAAACTGCGAACCGACGCAAGCATCAACCTCGGGATCGTGGTAACGGAGTGGGTCACCAATGCCTTCAAATACGCCTATCCCGGCGACCGGAGCGGCGACGTCCGCGTCCGCCTGCACCAGTTGCCGGATGGGCTGGTCGAACTCGCGGTCGAGGACGATGGCGTCGGCCGGAACGGCGATGGAACCGCCAAGGGCACCGGCATTGGCACCAGAATTGTCAAGGCGATAGCGGACAGCATGGGCGCGGAAATCGAGTATCTCGACCGCCAACCGGGTACCGTCGCGCGCCTGATCTTCCCGGTGCAAACCGGCTAAAGCACAACCGTTTTTAATTATGCGCCCGCGCTTTGCGGTAGTAATGCAGTGGCATGCTGTCGAAACGGAAGAATCCGCCCGGTCGCGGGATCGGATCGGTCATGGTGCTGGCATTCGGTCTGCTCGCCGGTACGTCCGCCGTATCGGTTGCGGCGGATGGACCTCCTGGAATCACCGAGCCCACGGTGTTTGCGCCGTTCGACCCAAACTCTCCCGCGTGCACTGTCCCTCCGGGCTTCGATAAAACGCTGGCGTTCGCCCAGGACAATGAGCGCGAATTCATGCAGGGCGTCGGCCGGGGCTTGGCCATGGCCGCCAAGGATCGGGGGCTCGAATACCGGGTCGCTGTCGCCAACAACGACGCGGCCAAGATGATCGAACAGGTCCAGCTTTTTCGTGCCGCCAAAGTGGGCGGGTTGGTCGCAGCGCCCGTTCATCCGGCCTCGCTTAGCCATAGCCTCCAGGAAATCATCTGGGCCGGCGGCTATGTCGGCACCATCGTGCCTCCGCCTGCCACCTCTTTGCTCAACGCTCCTCAATACCTGACGGGGAAGGCACTTGGCGATGCCGCAGCCGCTTACATCAGGGATAAACTGGGGGGCAAGGCCAATGTTGTGCTGCTCACCCACGACAGCCTCCAGTTCCTGGCACCCCGTTTCGCCGCCATGCGGGACTCGCTCCAGGAAATGCCGGGCGTCACCATCGTGGCCGACATATCACCGGCCACGGTGAACAAGGAGGGCGGGTTTGCTACGATGAACACCATCCTCTTGGCGCAACCGGATATCGATGTCGTGCTGGGCGCCGACACCGTGGTGCTGGGAGCACTCGCGGCGCTCCGGGCAGCGGGCAAGGACCGGCCCGATCAATTTCTCGGCGGCATCGACGGGGAGCCCGAAGCGGTTGCCGAAATCAAGAAGGGCGGCGGCCCCTACAAGACCAGCATCAGCCTGGCTTCTCCCGTCTTCGGTTACGCCATGGGCCAGCATGCGGCTGATTGGCTGGAGGGCAAGAGCATCCCACAAGCCATGGATATTTTACCCAGTGTGCTTACCCTGGCCAACCTCCCGCAATACGAGGCCGATCTGGCGGACCCGGGGGCGGTCTACGCCGACCCGGCGCGGAGGGCATCGTATCTTAAGATGTACGGTAACATCTGCTACGACACCCGGGACCAATACGTGAATTTCCCGTGGTCATCCGAAATTAAGTGAAACCCGAATCTTACCGCCCTGGAGCGTTTTGACTCAATTTGATTCGAATTAGACAGGCTTGGTTAGCGTTCGTTAACCATTTGTTATAGTTTGGGTAAGAAACATGGGCCCCGGCAAATCAACTTGCGGGCGCCCATCAAATGACAATCAAACTTACCGTTCCCGATCTGCTCGATCTGAAACCTCGTATCACCGTGTTCGGTGTCGGCGGGGCTGGCGGCAACGCCGTCAACAACATGATCGAAAGCCGGTTGGAGGGGGTGGAGTTCGTGGTCGCCAATACCGACGCCCAGGCGCTCATGCAGAACGCCGCCCAGCGCCGGGTGCAGATGGGAACGGCTTTGACGCAAGGCTTGGGTGCGGGCTCCCAGCCGCAAATCGGCGCCGCCGCGGCCGAGGAGGTCTTGCCGGAAATTCTCGATCATCTGGCGGGCGCGCATATGGCCTTTATCACGGCGGGGATGGGCGGGGGCACGGGCACTGGCGCGGCCCCCGTCATCGCCAGAGCCGCGAAAGAGCAGGGC
>JBKKDI010000126.1:0-2537 GCA_046708645.1 Aestuariivirga sp. | reverse complement strand
CATCATTTGGGAGATCGTCGTGCCGCTGTCCAAGACCGGCATCGCGCTCGGGTCGATATTCGTCATCGCCATGGTGATGGGAGATTTCTTCGTCGTGAAGGTCATGAGCGGCGGCCATAGCGCGTCGGTGGCGCTCGCCATGTCCAATGAGATTTCGCTCCTCCAATATCCGCCCGCCGCGGCCAGTGCCGTGGTGCTGCTTGCCATCGTGTCGCTGATGGTCGCGGCGATTCTGCACATCGTCGATGTGCGCAAAGAGATCGCGGGGTAGGTCGATGGCGGGCGCGAACCAACAGATATACGGCAAACGACCTTGGAGTTTTTACGGCTTGGCGGCTTTTTTTACGCTGTTCGTGGCGTTCCTGTACGGGCCGATGTCAGCCATCTACATACTGTCTTTTCAGGGCCCCACGGGCGGACTCACTTTCCCCATGCGCGGCGCGTCGCTGCACTGGTTCGACGCGCTATTCAGCCAGCAGCGCACCGGCGATTTTGCCGGCGCCTTTACGCGGTCGATCTGGCTCGCAATCATTGTTCTGCTGCTGACCGTAGTTATCTCCGTGCTGGCATGCCTGGCGTTCCGGCGTCGCTTTTTCGGCGCCACTTTCGTGTTTTATCTTGCAGTGGCAAGCTTGATCATGCCTGGGCTGCTGGTGAGCCTGGGCATCGGCCTCACATTTCAGACCATGGACATGCAGACTAAATGGTACGCCTCAGCGCTCGGCGCACAACTCACATGGACCTTGCCGTTCGGCCTCTTGATCATGTTCGCCGTGTTCAGCCGCTTCAATCGCGCTTATGAAGAAGCGGCGCGCGATCTCGGCGCAACGAACTGCCAGATATTCTTGATGGTGGTGCTGCCGATCCTCTTTCCGGGCATGATCGCAGTCGCATTGTTCGGCTTCACGCTTTCGTACGACGAGTTTCCGCGCACCATGCTCACGTCCGGGGCGCAGAACACTCTGCCCATGGAGATTTGGGGCATGACCACCAACGTGACCTCACCGGCGCTCTATGCCTTGGGCACCGTGACAACTTTAGTATCGTTTGCTGCGATAGCGCTGGCGCTAGGTTCGATTGCAATCATCCAGCGGCGTTGGTCGCGGCCACGTCCAGTTGCGGAAAATGCGACAGTAACGCTGCCTATCGACAACCAATAAGGTCTCAACGCCCGCAATGAAACCCAACGATGGCAAGGTTGTAGCAGGGACAAGAGGCGGGATCGAACTCGCCAATGTCAGCAAGCGGTTTGGGGAAACCGTAGCGGTGGACGGAATCAACTTGAAGTTTCCGGGCGGCGCCTACTGCTGCCTGTTGGGACCCTCCGGTTGCGGCAAGACCACCATCCTGCGCATGATCGCCGGCCATGAAGACCCCACTCAAGGCGACGTGCTCATTGACGGCGAGCGCGTGAACGGCGAAGCGCCGGTGCGGCGCGGAACGGCGATGATGTTCCAGAGCTATGCGTTGTTTCCCCATCTGAGCTGCGCGGAGAACGTCGCCTTCAACCTCAAGGTGCGGGGAATCGGCAAGCAGGAGCGGCGTGCCCGCGCCGAGGAAATGCTCAAACGCGTGCGCATGGGTCAGTTCGTGGACCGGCTACCGGCACAGCTTTCTGGCGGACAGCAGCAACGAATCGCGCTGGCGCGCGCGCTGATCACCAATCCAAGAGTGTTGCTGCTTGACGAGCCACTGTCGGCGCTCGACGAATTTCTGCGCTTACAGATGCGCGGTGAATTGAAGCGCATGCAAGCGGAGTTTGGGATCACTTTCATTCACGTCACGCACACGCAAATGGAGGCCATTGCACTAGCGGATATGGTCGTCGTCATGGACCAGGGGCGTGTCGAGCAGGCGGCCTCTGCACGGGGGGTGTACGAACAGCCGCGCACCGCCTATGTGGCGCGTTTCATGGGCGGTCAGAATGTAATCGCGGGCAAGGTAGTCGAGCGCCAGGGCGATGAGGTCGCGATCGAGAGCGGCAGCCGGCGCGTCACAGTGTCAGCGCCCAAATCAGCCTCCATCGTGGGGAACGAGCTACATGTCTCGGTGCGGCGCGATCGCATCAAAATCCATCGCGCCCCATCGGACCAGGCCGATCCCGGCGTCAACGCCGTCATGGGTAAAGTCGGCACCATTGAATATCAGGGTTCCTGGGTCAAGGTGCCCTTGGAAGGCGCGTCCGGTGAAGAGTTCGTCGCCAACGTTCCCGACGTCACATTTTTCGCCGAACCGGTCGAGACCGGCGACTTGGTTGTGGCGAGTTGGCCGGCCGATGAGTTGCACTACCTATCGTCGGACATCGTTGCTGGCGCTGCAGCCGCGCAACCCAAGGCTGCGGTGGCGTAACGCCATGTGCGGCTTGTGCGGAATCTTCCAAGGCGGTGATCACTGGACGGACGGGTCGGCTGCGCTTTCGCCGGAGGCAAGGCGCACGCGCCGCCACGAGCGTCTGCATCGCGTCGCGATCACTAACAAAGTGCTCAAATTCTACGGCGTTAAGATTGCCGACTGGAACGGCAGTTCCTATATCCTGA
>JBKKDI010000125.1:0-4444 GCA_046708645.1 Aestuariivirga sp. | reverse complement strand
CAGGCTTGCACGCAGGCGCCGCAGGAGACGCATTCGGAGTGGAGGAATTTCTCATCCATGCCGGCGGAGACGTGTGACTCGAAACCGCGGCCGTCGATGGTCAGCGCGAAGGTGCCCTGCACTTCCTCGCAGGCCCGCACGCAGCGCGAGCATACGATGCACTTCGCGGGATCGAAGGTGAAATAGGGATTGCTTTCGTCCTTGGCCTTGAAGCGAAAATTGACGTCGCCCTCCGCCGTGACCGGCGCCACGTGATTGTCGCCGCCGAAGCCATAGCGCACATTGACCAGGCCAACCGCATCGGCCATGCCGTGCATCTCATTTCCATCCGCCGGGTGATCAGAGAGATAGAGCTCCATGACGCCCTGGCGTAACTTGCTCAGGCGATCCGTCTGTGTACGGACTTTCATGCCCTCCTGCACCCAGGTGGTGCACGAGGCGGGCGTGCCCTTGCGGCCTTCGATCTCGACCAGGCACAGGCGGCAGGAGCCGAAACTGTGCAGAGAATCGGTGGCGCAGAGCTTCGGAATCTCCGTGCCCACCTCCATGGCGGCGCGCATGACGGAGGTAGTTTCCGGAACCGTGACGGCTTTCCCGTCGATCTCCAGCGTCACCATTTTTTCCGATTTGACTTTGGGCGTACCGAAGTCGGCTTCTTGAATAAGGGTCATAGGGCTACCTCACTCCGCCGCCTGCAAGCTCACAGGACGGTCGAAATCCTCGGGGAAATGTTTGATGGCGCTTTGCACCGGCATGGGCGTTAAACCGCCCATGGCGCAGAGCGAGCCGTCGGTCATGGTCTGGCAGAGATCGTCAAGCAATGCGAGATTGGCATCGCGGTCGATGCCGGCCACGATCTTGTCGATCACTTCGACACCGCGTATCGAGCCGATGCGGCAGGGCGTGCACTTGCCGCAGGATTCGATGGCGCAGAACTCCATGGCGAAACGGGCCTGCTGGGCCATGTCCACGGTTTCATCGAACACCACGAGCCCGCCGTGGCCCACCATGGCGCCTTCCGCAGCGAAGGCCTCGTAGTCCATCGGAAGGTCGAGCTGGGAGGCCGGGAGATAGGCGCCGAGAGGCCCGCCAACTTGCACCGCCCGGATGGGCCTGTCCGAATGGGTGCCGCCGCCGAAATCCTCGATGAGCTGGCGGAGCGTTACGCCGAAGCCTTTCTCGACAAGCCCGCCATGCTTGATATTGCCGGCAAGCTGGAAGGGCTGCGTGCCGCGCGATTTGCCCATGCCGTAATTCTTGTAGGCGCTACCTCCCTCGGTGATGATGTAGGGAATGGCCGCAAAGGTCAGCACATTGTTGATAACGGTCGGCTTGCCGAACAGGCCGGAAAGGGCGGGGATCGGCGGCTTGGGCCGCACCATGCCGCGCTTGCCCTCAAGGCTGTCCAGCATGGAAGTCTCTTCGCCGCAGATATAGGCGCCGGCACCGCGGCGGACTTGCAGCGAGAAGGAATGCTCCGTACCCTGAATATGATCGCCGAGCCAGCGGGCGGCGAGCGCTGCGGCGATGGCTTCCTTCATGGTGGCAATGGCGTCGGGATATTCGGAACGGATATAGATGAAACCTTCGTTCGCGCCTGTGGCGACGCCGGCAATCGTCATGCCCTCGATCAGCATCAAGGGATCGCCTTCCATCACCATCCGGTCGGCGAAGGTGCCGCTGTCGCCTTCATCGGCGTTGCAGCAAACATATTTCTGGCCCGGAGGCGTATCGTGAACGGTTTTCCATTTGATGCCGGCAGGGAAGCCCGCGCCGCCACGGCCGCGCAAACCCGACTCGGTGACTTCGGCCACCACCTCCTCGCCTGTCATGGCGAGGACTTTCTTGAGGCCGGCAAAACCGCCGTGGGCCACATAATCGGCGACAGATATGGGATCGATGATGCCGCAACGCACGAAAGTCAGGCGCTCTTGATTTTTGAGATACGGATGGTCTTCGATATTGCCGAGCGAAAGCTTATGTTCGCCACCCTCATGGAATTTCGCTTCGAACAGCGAGGCGGCATCGGCCTCCTGCACCGGCCCATAGGCGACGCGGCCCTGAGCCGTTTCCACCTCGACCAGCGGCTCCAGCCAGTAAAGCCCGCGCGAGCCGGTGCGAATAATCTGTATACTGATGTTTCGCGCGGCGGCTTCCCGGGCCAGGGCCACGGCTACCTCATCGGCGCCCCTCGAACGGGCACCGGAGTCGCGCGGCACATAGACCTTGATCATGCTCTCAGCTCCGCCGCGATCTGGCCGAACTTCTGCGCGTCCATCCGGCCGACCACCTTGCCATCGACCATGATGTTGGGCGAAAGGGGGCAATTGCCCAGGCAATATACCGCTTCCAGCGTAATCGCTCCATCCGATGTGGTTTCGCCGAAGGAGACCTGCAAGGTCTTTTGCGCCGCTTGCGCCAGCTCGCGGGCGCCCATCGCCTGGCAGGATTCGGCCCGGCAGACCTTGACCACATGGCGGCCGGCGGGTGTGCGGCGAAACTCGTGATAGAAGGTGACGACGCCATAGACTTCGGCTCGCGACAGGTTCAGCGCCTTGGCGAGCACCGGGAGGGCGGCTTCCGGAATCGCGCCCACCTCGTGCTGCAGATCGTGCAGGATTTCGAGAAGGGCATCGGGCCGGTTGCCATAGCGCCCGGCAATCGCCTTTGCGGCCTCTGTGCCCTGCGGCAAGGTGTTGATGATCGTACGTTTTCCAGCCATGGAACCTTATGACTCAATCGGCTGGAGAAAACCAATCGGTGGAGGCTATTGCTTGATAGGCAGTCCCGATCAAGCCTTGAATTTCCTGGCGGCGGCAAACAGGGCGGTGATCAGGGGCGAGAGCGGCTCCCGGTTCATGGCGACGAGGCCGACCGAATGCTCCACCTTGGGATCGGCCAGCGGGATGGCCTTGATGCCCTGCATGGGGCCTAAGATGTTGAGGAAATACTCTGGCATGATGCTGGCCAGCCCCATGGAGCGCACCGAGGCGAAGAGGTTCATGATGGAATTGGTCTCAAGCCGGGGCGAGGGGTGGGCGTTGGCGGCGAGGAAGGCGCGGTCGATGATGCGGCGGTTCTGCATATTGGGGGTGAGGAGGCAAAGCGGCTCCTGGGCCGCTTCGAGCCAGGTGACGGAGGCGTGCGAAGCCAGCGCGTGGTCTTCGGCGAGGAACAGGCAATAGCGTTCCTTGTAGAGCGCGGCGGTGAGGAGGCCCTCCACCGGCTCATTGTCGAGATAGCTGACACCGGCCTCGATCGAAAAATCATGCAGTGCACGGATGATTTCTTCCGAGCTTTGCGACAGGATGGCGAATTCGATCTGCGGGTGCGCCGCCTGCATGGCCTTGGTGAGGAGCGACACCATGGGGAGCGCCGAAGGGATGACGCCGAACACCAGCCGGCCCACCAGCTCGCCCTTCCTGTTGCGGATCTGGCCCAGCTCCTGTTGCAGCGACTGCCAATTATCGAGAATGAGATGGGCCCATTTGAGCACCCGCTCGCCCTCCGGCGTTAAGCCGATATAGCGCTGGCCGCGCTCGACGATGGGAACGCCCAGCTCCTGTTCGAGCTGGCGAATGCGGCCCGACATGGTGGGCTGGGTGACGTTGCAGGCCTGTGCGGCCCGGGTGAAATGCTTCTCGCGGGCCAGCGCGGCGAGATATTGCAATTGGCGGATATCCATGGGGAGACAATAGATTGCGGAGGTTGAAAGGGCATTGTTGAAAACAATAATCCCATAAGAGGAACATAAGCCTCATTATATACTTGACAAAAGTGGATGATTCTTGAAAGGCACTACCCGACAGGCCGACGCTATTCAGGTTGACCCCCGTCTGATCTCAGAGGGGGTGGAGTATTGGCAAGACCGCCTAAGAGGCCGTATCCCGGCTGATTGGTCAATCCTGCAAGAATTTGTTGAGAGCTACCTTGCAAGAGTGCTTGCACCAGACGCGCCCGAATCTGCAAGGCAGACTGAGCCTCCTCATTGAGCGTTTGTATCTCTATCGCAACATCAAGAATTTCCATCGTCATGTTGAGGATTGCCTCAACTAGGTCGTCGCCACTCTTTCCTTTCAGAAACCCAATGTCATGGAAAAGCGACGTCTTAGAGCTATCAGGCGTGTTTATATAGACCACATGGAGAGCGTCGTTTCTCTTGCCAGATAAAGAATCGACAGTGCCAATCGCCCTGCGAAATCTCTTGGCAAGTTTTGAGTTAAGCGGCTCAAGCTTATGGTTGACAAGTTGAGTTACCATTGCTCTGCCCCCAAATAATTGGATCGTTCTGAGTTGGAGTTTTCCGCTGTATTTTCCCTGGCTGGGAGGAGTGGAAGACCATGAAGGCATCAAAGTTCACAGACACCCAGAAGGCGTTCATTCTGAAGCAAGGGGTTGATGGCCATCCTGTTGCGGAGATCTGCCGGAAGGCCGGGATCAGCGA
>JBKKDI010000124.1:0-3480 GCA_046708645.1 Aestuariivirga sp. | reverse complement strand
ATTGAGCACACCAGGGCGGAGTTGGATGTAGTAGGTTCCGAAGCCATCGTCTGAAAACAGCTCAACCAGTTGTCCGGATCGGAGTTCGTTCTCAACGAACGGGCGTGCGGTGTAGGTGATCCCGTCTCCGCGCCGCACCGCCTCCATGATCAGATTGCCCGGCATGTGAGTGATAATAAGTGGCCGTGTTGGTGTGACACCGTGCCGTTCCATCCAGTGCGCCACTTCATTGGTGCCAAGCTCCTGCAACCACGGCATATCGACAAGCATTGCCGGATTGGTAAGCTCTCGTCCGCCAATCAGCTTCGGCGTTCCGACGACGAGCATATCGGCAATCAGCACCGGCTCTAATCTCGTGTCTGGCTCACGGCCTTCCCGGTAACGGATCGCCAAGTCGATGCCGCCCGGCTTCAGGTCTACCATTTCCGAGGTTGGGTTTAACAGCAGTGTGATGCCCGGATGCTGTTGCTGGAAATCCACGATTCTCGACATCAACCACATTACCGCGAAGGCTGGCGAAGTAGTGATTTGTACCGGACGGATGGCCTCGGCTCCGGTCAGTGCGTCAACGCCTCTGCGAATAGTAGCAAACCCGGCTGCCAGCTCCCGGGCCAGTGCCGCTCCTTCCCTGGTGAGGGCCATGTCGCGTCCGTTGCGGGCAACAAGGGATACGCCCAGTTGCGCTTCCAACGCTTTAATTTGCTGGCTCACTGCTGCGTGAGTGACGTTCAGCGCGGTGCCGGCCCGTGAATAGCTCCCGAGTTCCGCTACGGCTGAAAACGCCTTGAGGCTGTTGAGCGAAGGAAAGCCCGACCAGTCCATGTGTTAGTGTTTCTTACATAGACGAAAACTATTTGAATTGTATTCAGCAGTCATTTGATAAACGATGTCAACGCCTGGTTGGGAGCCAATCGCAATGAACGAAACCAGTGAACTCCATGGGGGCGGCTGCCTGTGCGGAGCGGTGCGGTACCTGTTGAAAGGCTCGCCGAAAAGCTCGGCCCATTGTCACTGCCGCTCCTGCCAAAAAGCTCTAGGAGCGGGATTTGCCACATGGTGCTGCGCGAAAAGTGAAAATTTCACGCTCACCAAAGGAGAGATCAAGATCTGTAAAACCTCGCCAGGCGTCGAGCGCGGCTTTTGCAGCAATTGCGGCACCTCATTGATTTACGTTGCGAACGGCAATTGGTCCGGTGGGGAGCGGATGGGAAAGGTCTGGTTTCTGGCTCCGACACTCGATGACCCTTCAATTGCTCATCCAACCAGCCATGTTTATGTGTCGCACCAGCAGCCTTGGGTGAAGCTCATCGATGGTTTGCCGGTATTTGCAGAATTTTGAGTTTGCGAGCCATTCGTTCATGAAAGGAAACACCATGAAAACAGTTTACTCCTATGCCTGTAAGAATTACCCGGGAATGGAAGCTTGTCCCGGCCAATTCACCGCTGCAACGGAAGCAGAAGTTATAAAGCTCGTGGAACTTCACGCTTCGGTCGCTCACGGTGAAAATCCTGTGGAATGGGGCGAAAGTGACAGGGCTTATCTCAAGACGCTTATTAAGTGCGAATAGGCTGCTCACTCTCGGTCGTTTCACGGGATGTCTGTCACTTTCGGGTGGAAATCCGTCCGAAAGCAATCCCTTTAACTGTCAGAGGCAGATGAGGTGGTCGTTTCCCTCGTGTAGAATTAGGACTCCCTGCCGGTCTCCTGCATTACGACGGCCACTAGCGCGCCTGAGACAAAAGTGAGTAAGGCAACCGAAGCGATTGCCCAAGCGAATCCAAACAAATCAGCAATAATTCCTGCCGACAGCGCGCCTATTGCGTAGCCTAAGTCACGCCAGAAGCGATAGACACTGAGTGAGCGCGCCCGCCACGTGGGGTGCGAGGCATCCGATACCGCCGCGATTAGACTGGGATATACCATGGCGGTTCCAAGACCGAGAAGAACGCTGGCGATAAGCCACCAGCTGAAATCTCGGGTTGCCGCAGTTAGAAACAACGCGGCTGCCTGGATCCACATGCCGGCGACAATTAATCCTTTGCGACCCCACCGGTCGCTCAGCGGGCCGGTCACCACTTGCAGGATGCCCCATGTCGCGGGATAGACGGCCTTCAATATGCCGATGCGCTCCACACCGAGTCCGAAGGAAAAGAAAAACAAGGGGAATATTCCCCAGCTCATTCCGTCGTTGAGGTTGTTGACCAGTCCTGCTTGCGATGCGGCGAAGAGATTCCGGTCGCGAAACGATGTCTGCATAAAGATTTCCCTGAAACCAATCTGAGTAGTTTCCGTCGGGCTGCCGCTGATTTCCAGACGAACGTGATGTCGCGTATCTCGGACGAGCAGGACCGAGAGCAACCCACCAGCCAAGGCATATCCAATCCCGAGATAAATTGGGACCGGTCGCAGTCCGTATATAGACGCCAAATAACCAGTGAGGAACGCCGTCGCGCCCACTGCAAGATAGCCTGCAAATTCATTAAGACCGATTGCGAGGCCACGCGACTGTCGTCCGACAAGATCAACCTTCATAAGGACGGTCATTGACCAGGCCAGTCCTTGATTGATGCCAAGCAGGGCATTGGCTGCGATGATCCACTCCCAGCTCGGCGCCCAAATCAGCAGGAACGGAACCGGAAGCCCGAAAAGCCAGCCTAGAATAAGGACCCGCTTTCGGCCCCATCGATCGGCCAGAACACCGGATACCAGATTGGAAAGAGCCTTGACCACGCCGAAGCTAACGATGAAGGAGACGATAAGAGTCGTCGAGGCAAGGCCGAACTCCTCCGCCCCAATCAGGGGGACGATGGTTCGCTCGATTCCGACAATTCCTCCGACGAAAGCGTTGATCAGAACAAGCAATGCGAATTGCCGCCAATTGGCCTTCAGGCCCAGCGTTACTCTCCTCCCCTCCGTTGTTGGTCTGTTGTCGATGGTCATCAAATCGCGGTCCATGCTATGTTTGGCAGTAAGTTCAAAACCCTGAGTTGAGTTTTAACTGCAGTCAGCAGGCAAACGTGACCGTTGCAAGTCTTCCAATGTATGATCTGCCTGAAATTGCAGCGGATACCAATAGGTGGTGGAAGGGGCTTGCTAGCGCATTTCGTCGGGAAGGTATCGTGGAGGTGCCTGAGGAGCTTTGGCGCGGAGTGCCTCACCGCGAACCTTGGACTCGCGGCGATCTTCTCCTCAGCCAAACCTGCGGCTACCCCTTGACGCACGAACTCCGTGGCAAAGTCTCCTTGGTCGCAACACCCTGCTACTCGGCCCCGGAGTGTCAGGGAAGCGACTATTGCAGCATTGTTGTTGTTCACAGAGATTCCACCGCAAGCGATGTCTCGGAAATGAGGGACAAGAAATGTGTCATCAACAGCCGAGACTCTCAATCGGGCTACAATTCCATTCGAGCATTGATCGCTCCCCTCACCTCGGGAAATCGGTTTTTTCGTGACGTCATGATCAGCGGAGGTCATGTGAAC
>JBKKDI010000123.1:0-10404 GCA_046708645.1 Aestuariivirga sp. | reverse complement strand
TTCGGCATCTTCGAGGACAATCCGGACGTCAGAAATCGCACCGCCTTGCTCCGCTGTTATTGCATCGAGCGCTCCCGGCGAATGGCCAGTGTCAATCGCCTCAGCGCCCAAACTTTCGATATGCTGGCGCTCATCGCCGCTTGCCCCATGCCGGTTGCTCTCATCACGCCGCAGCGCAAGGTCGTGGCATTCAATCCGGCTTTCGGCGATCTCTTGAGTTCCATCCGCGGCGAATCGACAAGAGGCCGGGCAATCCAGTTTTCGTTCAGCGTGCCGTTGCCGAGCATTCAAAAAGGCCTGATAGAGCAGCCGCGCCGGATCACCGTCTATCAGATCGGAATTTTGGCGGGCGAAGCCAAATCCCGGCAATACTTGGCGCGGTTTGCCATGGCGGATCGGAGCAAGGGACTCGAATCACTGCTGGTTATCTTCTTTGATGACAGGTCCGGCGCTAGGAAGGTGTGAACGCCGCGATCACGTCTTGGCGGAAACCGACTGGCGCTTGAGGGCTTCCATCACCTGTTCCTTGGGGCCATCGGCGGCGATTTTGCCGTTATTCAGCACAATCAGCCGCTCAACAAGGTCCAGCATCGAATAGCGGTGGGTCGAGACGATCACCGTCTGGTCGGGGCGTAACGAACGTTTCAGGTGTTCGATAAGAACTTTCTCACTGGCCATATCGATGGCGCTCGACGGTTCGTCGAGGAATATCACTTGCGGCTCGCCGATCAAAAGCCGCGCCAAGGCAATCGATTGCCGCTGGCCGCCGGAAAGGGCCTGCCCCCTTTCTCCCACGGGCATGTCAAACCCCTTGGGGTGGCGGCGGACGAAATCGTCAACGCCCGCGAGGCGGCAGGCCGCCAGCAGTTTCTCGTCGGTGGCGCGGGGATTGGCCATCAGAATGTTGGAGCGCACGGTTCCGTGAAACAGCTCCGAATCCTGTCCGAGCAACCCGATCACCCGGCGGATTTCATGCGGGTGATACTGCCTCATGTCGACACCATTGACGAGAACGGCGCCTTCCTGCGGCTCGTAGAGCTTGGTCATCATCCGGCCGATCGTCGTTTTGCCCGAGCCGATCTTGCCGATGATGCCGACTTTTTCACCGGGCCGGATGGTGAAAGTAATGCCGTTGAGGGCAGGGGCCCCGGAACCGGGGTAGGCGAACACGACATTCTGGAACTGGACCAGGCATTTTGTAATGGGCTCCGAAATGAAGATCTTGCCGCGCGGCCGTTCAACTTCCATGGCCATGATCTTGTTGATTGAGCGCAGCGACACCAACGATTGCTGCGAGCGGGCAAGCACCAGCGCGAATTGTCCAAGAGGCGCCACGGCGCGGCTTGCCAGCATGACACTGGCAATGATGGCGCCGGTGGAGATGCCGCCATCGTCAAACAAATATGCGCCGACGATCAGCACCGCCACGATGACAAGCTGCTGCACGAGCGAAGACAGATTGGACAGGGTTGAATTGAGCTGCCGAACGTTCTCGACTGTCCGCGACGTCATTCCTACAAGACTCTCCCATATTCCCTGCAAGTGGCTTTCACCGCGAATCGTTTTGACCGTTTCCAGGGAACCGATTGACTCGACAAGTAAAGAGTGGCGCTGCGCCATTTCCGCGGAATTCTTTTCCGCTGCGCGGCGCAGCGGCACTTGAAAGGCAAGCCCCAGCAGGATCATCAAAGCGGCAGCGACTGCCGGCACCGCCACCATAACGCCGCCGACCTGATAGATCACGAAGAGGAACAAGCCGAAGAACGCCATATCGGTGAAAGACGCAATCGTGCTGGAGGTGAAGAACTCGCGGACGTTCTCGAACTCTTTCAGATGGCTGGCGAAGCTGCCGGTTGTCGGTGGCTTGTTGCTCATCTCGATGCCGAGAACGTGCTCGTAGATGCGGCTGGCGAGGAGGACATCGGCCCGCCGCCCCGCCGAATCGATGAGCCAGCTCCGCAGGGTCCTGAGAAGAAAGTCGAAAGTGAGTGCGACCGCCATGCCGATCGCCAGAACCCACAACGTTGGCAGCGCCTTGTTTGGAAGCACGCGGTCATAGACGTTCATGGTGAAAAGGGGAGACGCCAACGCGATGAGATTGATGAAGATGGCACCAAGGACCACTATCGAGTAAGTCGGCCAAAGCTTTCTGACGGCCGACCAGAACCAATGCCCGCCCGCCCTCGCGACTGGCTCCGTCTGTGCCAAGTCCAGTGCCGCATTCCGCCGTGCAAGGAGACATACGCCGGCGTAATCGCTGGCGAGCTGGGATACCGCGACGTCCACCTCCGTGCCGGTCACTGGATCGTTGATTCGGCAAGTTTTGCGGTTACGGCTGAGGAGGATGCAGGCATCACGCCCGCCCATGAAGAGGATGGCGGGTAGATAGATAGAGTTAATCTGGTTGATCGGCCGCTTGACCAACCGGGAACTGTATCCGGCACGGTCGAGCGCGCGCTGCAACAATTCGGGTGTCAATCGCCCCTGGTCGAGAGGAAGCCCCGCCAACAGCGCCGTTATCGACGCCGGCCTGTCGGTGATCGCGATAAAGGCCTGTAGGCACAAGGCGAGCGGATCGTCCTCCGCGACCGACTGCTGAAGGCTCAGAAGCTCGGCCGCCTCCGCGGTTCCGATAGCGCCACCCGCCACCGCTTGGGAGCGTTGTCCAACCCGCCTCAGGTCGTCCGGCCTGTTCACTCGCGTGGTGGTGGAGGATCCACGCGGTGAAAGGAATCCGGAGACGGAGTCTCGGGAACTCTCGCGTCATCCCTCGCATAGGTTTGAGCTTCCGGCGGCGGCGAGATGCCGAGTGTGCGCAGGAGATTCCCGGTCGCCGCCAAAATACGGAAGTGACCGAACCTTACTGCGGCGTCCGAGGTGGCAATGGCGACCTGCACTGAAAACCGGGTGTTCTGCGTATCCAGCAAATCAAGCAGCGACCGTTCGCCGATTCTGAACTGTTCGAAATATGAGCCCCTCAATTGTTCGATCGCCGACATCTCCCGGAGCAGATCGCGCAGGCGCCGCGTCTGCTGCATGTGGCGGTCCCACGACAAACGCACCCCTTCTTCCACTTCCCGCGTAATGCGGTGCAGCTTGTGATATTCCTCGTCGACGTGGCGGATCTGTTCCTGCTCGTTGGCGGCGTCTATGCCGCCGTTATAGACGTTCCAGCGCGCCACCAGGTTGCCCTGAAGGTCGCCGTCGAAGCCGCGGATGCCGCCAATGTCCTCGGCCGCCGAGGCACGGCCCTCGAGCGAGAGATTGGGATAATATTTCGACCTTGCCGCCTTCACCAGGGCGGCGGCCGCATCGATGTCCGCCTGCGCGAATCCAATCGAGGGATGGTGGGACTGAGCTTGCGCGATCGCACTGTTCAGCGACTTGGGAATCAGATGCCTTGCATTGAGCGGCGGAGACATCTTGCCCACGGGCCGGCCGACAAGTCTGATGAATGCGGCTTCGGAGGCTTTATATTCTTCCTGGAATTCGGCCAGCCGTGCCCGCGCCGCGTAGATGCGTTCCTGCGCCTGCTGACGGTCGGCAACGCTGATTGTTCCGCCTCCGGTGCCTTGGGATATTTCGCCCAGTATCTTCTGATGATACCCAATGTTTGACTTCGCAAGCCCGATGATCCGCAGCGTGCGGCCCATTTCCAGATATTCGCGAATGACGGCGAGCGCGATGAATTCGGAGCGTTCGCGAACCCGCAGGGAGGCGCCGTCGACGCGCGATGCCTGCCGCTCGATTTCGGCTTCCGTGCCAAAGCCGTCGAAAAGTAATTGCCGGACGACAACGCTGGCTTCTTTCCTGAGAAAGAGGTGATCCTCGTCATTGTTGGCCCGGCTTGTGGCGCTGTCGCGGATCTCGCCGCCGATGCTGCCCTCAAGGTCGATTCGCGGCCGGTACAGCCCGCGGCCCTGTTCGAGTTCAAATTCGATGGCCGCCCGGTTGGCAATCGCCTCGCCGATTTCCGGATTCGATTCGACCGCTTCGGCGACCGCGGCTTTCATGCTCATGGCCTGGGCCAGGCCCGCTCCACAGAAGAGGGCGGCCAAGGCTGTTCCACAAATAATGAAAGACCTGGTCGTGGATATAATTTTCATCGCCACCATCCCATGTATCTTTAAAGCATCGCCCAAGTTTCCCAGGCGCTAACTGTAAGCTGGCGGAATTTAACCAAACATCCCTGAAATGTCCAATCGGGACGGTCAAGTTCCACTTAATGGTTACCAATTGGTGCATAAAGGCCACAGTGCTTTCGTGGGCGAATACAGGGCAGCAAGCCAATGCTAGGATTGGTGAGCCCGGCGCGGATCGAACGCGCGACCTACTGATTAAAAGTCAGACGCTCTACCACTGAGCTACGGGCCCTCGCGGAGCGATCCCGCGTGACAGCGGGCGGACCATAGTTGCGAAGAGCCTAGCCGGTCAATAGCTGGAAGTTTAGGTGACGTACCGTCACAATATCGCCCCCGCGGTCCGGTTCATGCTTTGACTAGGAAGGTGAATCCTGAAATGACACCTCAACCATGACGGACCTAGCGATCATTGTGCTGGCGGCGGGCAAGGGAACCCGCATGAAATCGGCCTTGCCGAAGGTGATGCACAAGGCGGCGGGCCGCAGCCTGCTTGCTCATGTCTTGCATTCCGTCAAAGCGCTGGCGCCGGCAAAAACCGTGGTGGTGGCAGGCCCCGGCATGGCTCCCGTAGAGGCCGAGGCCAAAGCCGTCATTCCGGACGCTGCCATCGTCATTCAGCAGGAACGCCTGGGCACAGCCAACGCAGTCGCCATGGCAAAGCCTTCGCTTGCGGAGTTTTCCGGCACCGTACTGATACTCTATGCCGATGCGCCACTGATCCAGCCGGAGACGGTCAAGTCCCTTGCCGCAGCGGTATCGGCCAAAAATCCCATGACCATCCTCGGCTTTGAGGCGGCAAACCCCCTAGGCTACGGCCGCCTTCTGCGCAATGCCGCGGGCGCCGTAACGGCAATCCGCGAGGAACTCGATGCCTCGCCCCAGGAACGATCCACAACTCTTTGTAATTCCGGTACAATGGCAATTGCCTCCAAAATGCTATGGGGCCTCCTTCCGCGCATCGGCAAGGCCAATGCGAAGAAAGAATATTATCTAACCGACCTCGTTGGATTGGCCGTGGCCGAAGGTGCTCAAGTGGGCCTTGCCACCTGTCCCGAATGTGAGGTTATGGGTGTTAACGACCGTGTCCAGCTTGCTGCAATTGAAGCCGGTCTCCAGTGCCGCCTCCGTAATCAGCACATGCTCAACGGCGTCACCCTCACCGCACCCGAAACCGTTTTCTTCTGCGCCGATACGGTCATCGGACCGGATGTGACGATCGGCCCCCACGTCGTGTTCGGCCCCGGCGTCACCGTGGCGGACAACGCGGAAATCCTCGCCTTCTCCCACATCGAAGGCGCTCATATCGGCGCTGGCGCCCGCATCGGCCCTTACGCCAGGCTTCGCCCCGGCGCAGAAATCGGCCGCGATGCTCACGTTGGAAATTTCGTCGAGGTGAAGAAGGCGGTCATCGGCGAGGGCGCCAAGGCCAATCACCTCTCCTATATCGGCGATGCAAAAATTGGCGCCAACACCAATATCGGGGCAGGGACCATCACCTGCAACTACGACGGTTACGAGAAACACCTAACCGAAATCGGCGCGAATGTTTTCGTGGGTTCGAACACGGCCTTTATCGCACCGGTGAAAGTGAACGACGGAGCCAACATCGCCGCTGGCAGCATCATCACCAAGGATGTGCCGGCCGACTCCCTTGCCATCACCCGCGCCAGCCTGCAGATTCACGATGGCTGGGCCGCCAAAAACCGCGACATTAAAAAGGCCCGTAAGGCCCTCAAGACTAAAAGTTAGGGAGCAAACGGCATGTGCGGCATCGTCGGAATTCTGGGCAAAGAGGCCGTCGCCAACGGCATCGTAGAAGCGTTGAAGCGCCTCGAATATCGAGGCTATGATTCAGCCGGGGTCGCCACTATCGAGAAGGGCGAGATTGGCCGCAGGCGCGCCCCCGGCAAGCTTCGCAATCTTGAAGATCGGCTGCGCGAGGAACCTCTGCTCGGGACGTCCGGCATCGGCCACACGCGCTGGGCCACCCATGGCGCCGCCAACGAAACCAACGCCCACCCCCACATGGCTGGCGACGTTGTCATCGTCCACAACGGCATCATCGAAAACTTCCGTACATTGAAGGATGAACTGGCGGCCGCCGGAGCCAAATTCGACACACAGACCGATACGGAAGTTGTCGCTCATCTGATCGCCCAAGGCCGCGCCAAGGGCAAAACCCCGCGCGATGCCGTGCGCGATGTGCTTCAGCGTCTTGAAGGCGCATTCGCTCTGGCGATCCTCTTCAAGGGCGAAAACAACCTGCTGATAGGCGCCCGCAAGGGCAGCCCGCTGGCCGTGGGCCACGGGCAGGGCGAAATGTTCCTGGGCTCCGACGCCATTGCTTTGTCCCCCTTTACCAACCGCGTCACCTATCTAGAGGACGGCGATTGGGTGGTGCTCACCCGCACCTCGATTGAAATTTTCGATGGGGAAAACCGCCAGGTCATCCGCCCCATAAGTTTCTCGCAGGCCTCGTCCATGCTGGTGGATAAGGGCAATCATCGCCATTTCATGGCCAAGGAAATAGCCGAGCAGCCGGAAGTCGTGGGCCACACGCTTGCGGAATACGTGGATTTCGCCGAGCGAGCCGTGCGCCTGCCGGAAAAGCTGTCCTTCGATTTCAAGACGCTGGACCGCCTTACCATCACCGCCTGCGGCACGGCTTCCTATGCCGGTCTCACCGCCAAATATTGGTTCGAACGTTTGGCGCGTTTGCCTACGGAGGTCGATGTCGCCTCCGAGTTCCGTTACCGGGAAGCGCCGCTTCCGAAAAACGGCCTCGCGATCGTCGTCTCGCAATCGGGAGAAACCGCCGATACGCTGGCCGCACTCCGCTATTGCAAGGCCCAGGGACAGCACACCGTTGCCATTGTCAACGTGCCGGAATCAACCATCGCGCGCGAAAGCGAACTGGTGCTCCGCACTTTTGCAGGTCCCGAGATCGGCGTGGCCTCTACCAAGGCCTTTACCTGCCAGCTTGCCGCACTCGCCTGTCTCGCCATCATGGCGGGCAAGGCGCGCGGCCTCGTCAGCCGCGAGCAGGAGCGCGAACTCGTCGGCGCCCTCATCGAAGCGCCCCGCCATATGGCGGAAATACTCAAAGGGGAAAAACACATTGCTTCGGTGGCGCGCGAGATCGCCAGTGCCCGCGACGTTCTCTATCTCGGCCGCGGCATCAATTTCCCAATTGCCCTTGAAGGCGCCCTCAAGCTCAAGGAAATTTCCTATATTCACGCCGAAGGCTATGCGGCTGGCGAGTTGAAGCACGGCCCCATCGCCTTGATCGATGAAAACGTGCCGGTGATCGTCATCGCTCCCCGCGACGACCTCTACGAGAAGACGGTATCGAACATGGAGGAGGTCGCGGCCCGCGGCGGCAAGATTGTCCTGTTGACGGACGATCAGGGCCTCGAGGCCAACGGCCACCACCTCTTCCAGCGTATCCGCGTGCCGGAAGCCCACCCCTTCATTAGTCCGCTGCTCTATGCCATTCCGGTGCAACTCATCGCCTATCACGCCGCTGTCTTCATCGGCACAGACGTCGATCAACCGCGCAACCTGGCGAAGTCGGTGACGGTGGAATAATCGGAACTCCGTTATCCGGCGAAAGCCGGCGGTGGATACCGGGCTTGCGCGGGGCAGGCGAGTCTGGGTATCTGGCAGACATGCTCTCCGCCTACAGTACCGCCAAAGGCTGTTTGATCGAATTTGCCGCGATGCCCGAGCCGGGCGTGCCGCCCGGCACCGTGTGGCTCGATCTAGTGGAGCCCTCTGCGGAAGAGGAACACGCCGTCGAGGCGGCGCTCGGCATCGACATTCCAACCCGCGAGGAACTGGCGGAAATCGAGGCTTCGAGCCGCCTTTACCAGGAAGATGGTGCTGCCTTCATGACGGCAACCCTGCTCCGCCGGGGCGAAAACGACCAGCCGGAGTCATCGCCCGTCACCTTTATTATCAAGGACAATATCCTGATCACCATCCGCTATCATCATCCACAGGCTTTCCCTGTCTATGTGAAACGGGCGATGAAGCCGCAGAGCACCCCCATGACCGCCTGGGGTATCTGTATCAGTCTGCTGGAAGCGGTGGTCGACCGGGGTGCCGACCATCTTGAGCGAGTTGGTCATATCGTCGAGGAAACCTCGCGCAAGACCTTCGGCGCGAGCCGTGCCCGGACTGGCCGGCAAAAACGTCCGCGCCGCCGCACCGTCAGCCTGCAGGAACTGATCGAGAATATCGGCGAAGAGGGCGATTTCACTGGCAAGATGCGCGAAAGCCTGGTCTCCATCGGCCGTGCCGTCGCCTTCATGACAGCACTTGTCGACCAGATGAAGCAAACCCGGGAGGTGAAGGACAATCGCGCCCGCATCCGCATCCTCCAGCGCGACATCCAGTCGCTGACCGACCACGCCTCGTTTCTATCGGGCAAAATCAGCTTCTTGCTCGATGCGGTGCTGGGTCTCATCAACATCGAGCAGAATGGCATCATCAAGATATTTTCGGTGGCGGCGGTCGTGTTCCTGCCTCCCACGCTGGTCGCCAGCATTTACGGGATGAACTTCGATCTCATGCCGGAACTGCAGTGGGATTTGGGCTATCCCTTCGCCATCGTGCTCATGCTGCTGTCGGCAGCGCTGCCGTGGCTCTATTTCAAGCGGAAGGGCTGGCTGTAATGCCGGTGCTGCTGTGGGTGGCGGCGGGCGGCGCCTATGCCGCAAGCTCGGTGCTCATCTCATTGATCGCCGTATTTGCCGGGCTCTATCTCGACCGCGCACTGGCAACATGATGGACGTGAAGCGGCATGTGGTCTCCACCGATGAGGCGGGCATGCGGCTCGACCGCTGGTTTAAGCTGCATTTCCCGCAGGTGACATTTGCTTACCTGAACAAGCTCACGCGCACCGGCCAGGTGCGGGTCGGTGCTGCACGGGTCAAGACCAGCACGCGCCTCGCCGCGGAGCAGGAAATTAGAGTGCCGCCGCTCGCCTTCGACAAACGCCCCGCCGATACGCTCAAGGCCGATGTGAAGCCGCTGTCCAAGGAAGAGCGCCGCCTGTTCGACAGCATGATCGTCTACCAAGACAAGGATCTCTACGTTCTCAACAAGCCGTCAGGTTTCGCCGTGCAGGGCGGCAGCAAGACTCACCAGCATCTCGACGGTTTGCTCATGGGGCTTGCAGTGGAGCTGGGCGAGCGGCCATTGCTGGTGCACCGCCTCGACCGCGATACCTCCGGCGTTATCGTCGTTGCCAAGCGCCGCGCCATTGCCTCGGCGCTCGGCAAGCTGTTCGCCACACGCGCCGTGAAGAAAATCTATTGGGCGGCGGTGAAGGGTGTGCCGAAACCTTCTCAAGGCCGCATCGATGTGGCGCTTATCAAGGCCAAGGGCCCTGATGGCGACAGGGTGCGTCCGAGCGGTGAAGGCGAGGAGGAGGACGAACAGCGCGCCGTCACCAATTATTCCGTGATCGACAAGGCTTCCAGCATCATCGCCTGGGTCTCACTCAAACCTGTCACTGGGCGCCAGCACCAGCTCCGCGCCCACCTGGCCCACATCGGAACGCCGATCATGGGCGACGAAAAGTATGGCGGCAATAGCGAAATGCCGGAGGGCGTATCGAAACGGCTGCATCTCCATGCCCGCCGCGTCGTCTTCCCGCATCCGCGTGGCGGCACCGTCGATGTTTCGGCACCTCTGCCCCAACACATGCTCGATACCTGGGCGATGTTCGGCTTCGAGCCGGAGCGCTATGAGAAAGAGGCCGAGTGAGACAGGCGCGCCGCTTCTATAAGAAGGTCGCGGTAACGCCCGAGCGCGGCATTGCCCTTGATGGAAAACCGGTGCGAACGCCAAGGAAGGCCTTGCTCGTTCTCCCTACGAATGCGCTCGCAGAAGCCGTGGCCGCGGAATGGCAGGCCCAGGGCGACAAGATCAATCCAAAGTCGATGTTGATGACAAAACTCGCCAACACGGCGATCGACCGGGTGTCCTCGGAGAAGGCCCGCATCTTGGCTGAGATGGTTGACTATGCCGCAAGCGATCTCGTCTGCTACCGCGCCGACCGTCCGCCCGATCTCGTGGCGCGCCAAGCTGCCCACTGGGACCCGGTGATCGATTGGGCCTCAACCGTTTTCGATGCACCCTTCGAAGCTGCACCGGGCGTGGTGCACCGTCCGCAGCCACCAGAAGCGTTACACCGCTTAGGCAATGTTTTGGAGACGCTGGGAAACTACGAGATTGCCGCCCTGCACAATATCAT
>JBKKDI010000122.1:0-6749 GCA_046708645.1 Aestuariivirga sp. | reverse complement strand
CCTCGGCTGGCTGCCAATGGGAGGTCAATACTCTGTCCTGGCATTCAAGCGATAGGCTGCGATTATTCGGGCGTTTCCTGCTGGCTGGCGGCTTCAATAGCCTGCTCGGTTTCGCCGTCATAGTGGCATGCATGGGGTTGCTGGCCATACCGCCGCTGGCCGCCAATGCCACGGGCTACGCTGTCGGTTTCGCGCTCAGTTTTCTGCTTCATCGCCAGTACACATTTCGCAGCAATGTGAAGCTTGGCCAAGGGATGGCCTCTTACCTGGCGGTTGTTTCGGGCGCCTACGCCGCGAATGTCATAACCTTGCTTGGATCGATGGCCTGGCTGGGTCTCAACGCATATCTGGCGCAAATCCTGGGCATCGGCGTCTATACCGTGCTGGTCTTTCTTGGCAGTAGCACACTGGTTTTCGATCGCCGCAATCGGTGAGGGCACAATGAGCGCAATTCAATCAAGCACCGTCGAACGAAACGCCCCGGTCCTGAGCGTCATCCTGCCCTGTTTCAACGAGGAGGACGCTCTTCCCGAAACGGCGCGGCGGCTGGAAAGCCTGATCACCGGTTTGCAAGCGCAAGGCCAGATCGCGCCGGGAAGCCACGTCATTCTGGTCGACGACGGTTCGTCGGACCGCACCTGGAGCAAGATCGAACGCCTTGTCGCCGGGACGGATATGTTTCGCGGATTGAAGTTCGCCCGCAATTTCGGCCACCAGAGCGCGATTCTCGCGGGCATTCTCGCGGCCAAGGGCGAAGTTACGATCACCATTGACGCGGACCTGCAGGATCCACCCGATGCGATTGCGCAAATGATTGCCGCTTACCGGTCCGGGGCCGATATCGTCTATGGCGCGCGCGACGACCGCTCCACCGATTCCTTTCTCAAACGCTCGACGGCTCATGCCTTTTACCGCCTCATGGGGATGATAGGCGTGAAACTGATCTTCAACCACGCCGATTTCAGGCTGCTCAGCCAGAACGCCATTGAAGCCCTCAAGCAGTTCGGCGAGGTCAACCTGTTCCTTCGGGGACTCGTTCCCTTGCTCGGTTTCCGTCAGGAAACCATATTATACAAGCGCGAAGCCCGTTTCGCCGGCCACTCCAAATACGGATTTTCCAGGATGCTGGCTCTCAGCATCGACGGCATCACATCGTTTTCCATCTATCCGCTGCGGCTCATCACCTTTCTCGGCCTTTTCGTATCGTTCCTGGCATTTGCCGCGGGCCTGTGGGCGCTGATTGCCTGGCTCATCGATGCGAACACCGTTCCCGGCTGGACGTCCATCGTTTTGCCCATGTACTTCCTGGGCGGCATCCAGCTCCTGTCGATCGGCATTCTCGGCGAATATCTCGGCAAGAATTATTTCGAGGCCAAGCGGCGTCCGCGATACATCATCGAAAAATCAATCTAGATGCTGGATCTCCGGCGCGGCGGAGTCCGCCCGCCTGGCGAAGGGATAACGCATTTGCGCGATGTAATCGCGGGGCACCGGTTCGTAGGTGCCGTAGCGGCCCGGATATTCCTTGCCCGGTAAATGAAGCGTCCCGAAACAGGCATCGAGGATCGACAGCTGGCCCGCAAAATTCTTGTCATAAGCCTCGCGCTGATCGGCATGGTGCCAGTGGTGGAACTGCGGTGAGGCGATTATCCAGCGCAGTGGGCCAAAGCTGATCCTCACATTGGAGTGCTCCAGCAGCGTTTGCCAATAGTACAGGAAGGCGTAGATGCCAATCGCGGCCTCGGAAAAACCTAGCGAGAACACCGGCACGAGCGAAGCTCCCTTTGTCAGGATTTGATCGACGGGATGCACGCGATGGGCCGCCAGCCAGTCCAGTTCTTCGATGCTGTGATGGACGGCATGAAACTTCCATAACCACGGAATCTTGTGAAACAGGCGATGCACCGAATAGAAGCCGAGATCGGAGAGGATGAGTGCAAGCCCCACCTGTAGCCAAACCGGAAGGGCGGCCACCCAGGCCTGAAACTGCGGCGGTATTGCCCACGCCGCGGCAATGACCGACCCTATCAGTATGAGGGCTATCCCGGCCTTGGTGATAAGGGCATTGACCAATGCATAAAAAACATCAAGTTTCCAGTATTTACGGAGTATCTGTTGCTCCTTGCGCAGGGCAAACAGCCGCTCGGCCGGTACGAACACCAGCATTGCGATGAGAAACCCCTTGATGCCAATGATATCCCACATCTGAGCGCGTTCCTCGACCCTCCCAGGCACGAACAGCCATTAAGCCATTCTCTCCGGAAATCAAAACGGCGAGCAGTTCCCGGCGGCCATGTCAACGTAAAGCAAGAATCATTCTCGATCTAAGCTGGGGCTTTTTTCTTGCAGAGACCTCCGTCAGTAAACTCCCTTGATGATCTCCGGCACCACGATAAGTGCCGCGATCGCGGCTGGCAGGCCGTAGGGGCAGGCGCCTTCCTCCGCCTTCCGCATCATCTGCTTGAAGAAGGCCGGGAACCTGCCCCCCTGAAAATACGGGTTCCATCGCTGCACAAACTGCAAGACCATAACGAAAGCCGCGGACAGCAGCGCAAGAAGGACAACGAAGGGGAGAATCTGCCCCGGTCCCATCCACAGCGAGATCGCCGCCACGAATTTTACGTCGCCTCCGCCAAGCCAGCGGAGTTTCCAAAAGACCATGCAAATGATGAAGACCATGACGGCAAGGCCGATATGCAGCAGGACCGGTGTTTGGCCCCAACTGAGTGCCGCAAAAACCGCGAAGAATGCAGCAAGCCCGTAGGAAACCCGGTTAGGGATTGTGTAGGTCGTTACATCGCAGATGGCCCCGTAGATCACCGCCAGGCAAAAGACGAAGAGGGTTGCCGTTAGGGCCAACTGGACCGTCATTGGTATCCTTGAAGGGTCTGCTGAAGCATTCCGGCGATCCGTTGCATGGGGCGCCGTTCGAATCGCGATTGCTTCAGCGTGCCCGGCGGAAGAAAGCAATGTGATTGATCGCGCAAAGGCCAACAAGCAGGGCCGTGGCGAATGCGAGAGTGGCGGAGTTCATGTCGAGCATGGCGGGATCGAATACGGCGGAGAGATCCGCGGTAGCGGTGCTTGTTCCGGCCCGGCGGATGGCGCCGGCCGTGAGGATGGCGCCGACAGCGAGGGCCGCGTGACCCGCACATGACGTGAAGAGCCAGCTTTTGCGAAGCTGGGCGATCAGCGGGAAAATCGTGGCGGCGCCCAAAATGGCCAGTGATGCGGGCGCGCCAAGCCCGGTCCAATCGTCGAAAAAGTAAAGGAAGGGAGAGGCAATCCGGTTCATCGGCACCGAGAGCATCCAGAACAGCTCGACGCCTGGATGAAGGTAGAGCAGATAGGCGGCCAGCTGCGTTGCAAACAGCAGAAAGAATAATGCCCCCGCCAACGAATTCTGTATGGCGCCGATGGATGGACTGCTGAGCCGGACGGTACCCATGCCCGGAGTGGAGCATGCGGGGAATGAAAAAGTGGTTAAGGGTGCCCTGGTGCGCCAATTCAGATTCACTTTTTCAAACAGCGCTTCTCTCCACGGCTGCCCATCAAAACGGGCATAGCTCCGCCGCTTGTGGCACGGTTATTCCGGCGCGCTCCGCTCGCACCTCAGGGTGAGGAGAACCTGGGTGCTCCTCTCGTCTGTCATCGCCGGATTCATTCCGGCGACCCATCGTGCCGAGACTGGGACGCCGAGCTTGGGTTTAGCATGGGTCCCCGCAACAAGTCCGGGGATGACAGAAGGTGGAGGGTGATGAGCTTCAACCATAGCTCCGCTGCTTGTGGCGCCGGTTATGCCGGCTGCCGAGGGAAGATCTTGGTCCCTTCTTCTTGAGAAGGGTTGCGTGGACGCAAGGCCGACGCAGAAATGCCGGTGGTGTCTTCCGGCTGTGGCGCTAACCCGCGCCCACGCCAAGCGGCTTTTCACTCCGGTTCGCACTTCGGCCTTGGGGGCTTCAAAAACCCTCCCTGAGGAGGCGTTCCTTCCTGCTTGTCGCAGAGCCCTTAACCCTTGGGGTAAGCCTAACTGCCGTGAAGCGCGCGGATCATAGTGTCCGCGGGTCTTGCCGGAGCCTCCCGGGGACGAACTCAACGTCTCAGCCCACCCGCAGGCGCTTGATCCACTCCATCTATGATCACCGTCATGACCGAGACCCCTTCCGGAGTGGACGGGAGCATCCGGCAATTATGCACTTGACAAATTAGGACTGGGATCATATATCTATCTCAACAGGATAGATGCCATGAACCTTTCAGCCCCCATTTTCCACGACGAAAATAAAGCTAGGGAACACCTAGAGGCGATCCGTTGGCCGAACGGCCCCTATTGCCCCCACTGTGGCAATGCCGATCCTGACCGGATTGCCAAGCTAGCCGGTACAAGCCCCCGCCCCGGCCTGTACCTTTGCAATGAATGCCGTGAACAGTTCACGGTAACAGTCGGCTCCGTCATGGAGCGTAGCCACATACCCTTGCACAAGTGGGTTCTGGGCTTTCATCTGATGGCGTCCAGCAAGAAGGGCGTGTCAGCCCATCAGTTGTTCCGCACCCTTGGCCTAGGTTCCTATCGGACGGCTTGGTTCATGGCGCATCGTATCCGTGAAGCCATGAAAGAAACCGCTGGCGATACCGGCCCGCTCGGTGGGGAAGGCAAAACGGTTGAGGCCGATGAAACCTACTACGGACAACTTGAGACACCGCGTAATCCCGTTCGCCGCCGCAAGCCGTTAAAGCAGGCGGGCGGCGTAGGTGAAAAGCGCATCATCCTTGGCCTAGTAGAGCGCAAAGGGCTTGTTCGGACCTTCCATATTGATCGTGCGTCGGCAGAGGACGTTCGCAAGATCATGGTTGCGAACGTGTCGCGCAAGTCAGTCCTGAACACGGACGAAAGCCGCATCTATTCAGAACTCGGAAAAGAATTTACCGCCCATAAGACGGTCATTCATTCCGAGAAAGAGTATGTGCGCGGATCGGCACATACAAACACGGTTGAGAATGTTTGGTCAGTTTTCAAGCGTGGCATGAAGGGCATCTACCAACATTGCGGAGAGGCCCATCTGCACCGTTATCTGACCGAGTTTGATTTCCGGTACAATCGCCGTTCTGCTCTTGGCATCTCTGACACTGAACGCGCCATTGACGCGATCAAAGGTGCCGCTGGACGGCGGTTGATGTATCAAGGTTCTGGTGAAGCCTAAGACTAATAAACAGTTGGCACGAAAGCTTTTTAATAAGCGAAAGTGGAAACCATGGCGCTATTCAGGGCTGCAAGTCTGTCGAGCATTACTGTATCCGAAAACGGAAGGACTTTGAATCTCACTTTTGAGAACAGTAAGGGCTCCAAAACGGACCTCGAAGTTGAAACTGTTCTATTGCGTCCTATGCTACAGCAAATCAGCGGCGCTCTTTCCGAGGCTGAATCGAAGAGCAGTTTATCCAACCAAGGGGTGATCGCAGCAATGAGTCCGTCTCAAACCACGGCGGGACGGACTGAAGATGGCGAGGCGGTGTTGGTTTCCTTCCGTTTGCCAAATAGCCTTCAGTACAGTTTTGCACTGGCATCCAAGGATGCCCTTCATCTCGGACAGCAAATTGTTGGAGAGGCTCAAAAGAATATTGGGTCATCCCCCCTTACCTCCCACTAGGTTTTTTGGCTCTCTTTTTGGTTTTCTTTTTAAGCGGCTTCTGAAGCTTGTGCGGTGTGTTGAGGGCGCGCTTTAGGGCGGCGTCACGTGTGTTTGCGATCTTATCCTCTTCGGAGCCAGTCATGATTGAAACTCCATTTCGCTACGATCCCATGCTCCCTAGTGAAGATTTCACGAAGCTTGGTCAACTGATGCTTAGATGGTCCCACACTGAGCACATCATTGGAAATTGCCTCCGTGTGGTACTTGGCCTTTCATTGGAGCAAGCGGCAGTCGTTGTCTTTCCACTTGGCGCTGATAGGCGAATCTCACACCTAACGGACTTAGCCCTTATCAGGCCGTTTAACGCAGAGGCGACAGCTGCTCTATCAGCCCTCAAACCAACCATGAAAGCACTTCAAATAGTGAGGAGCAGTATCGCTCACGGCGTAATTGCTGATCCCGATGACGCAAACATTTCCTTCTACTTGCGTTCCGCCGGTCGGACTTTAACTTTGCAGCAGATATTTAGCACCGAAGAATTGACTAATTACGCCGCACATGCGGCCGTCTCACTGAGATATGCGCTAGGGATCAAGGAAGGTCCGGACGCATGGCATGCATTGCCCGATAGACCTCCGATACCAGAGTTTCTTCAGTCCTTCTTCCCAACGCCGAAGAATCAAAAAAAGGCAAAGCATCAATCCCAGCCGCAATCATAGCTGTGGTGATTTCCGGTTCTGGTTCGGGCGCGCCAACTCTGGATTTCTCCAAGTCGTTTGACGTTAACATGGTACCACCATAATTTGTCAAGTGCATAATCCCCGAGCATCCATCTCACATCTAAAAGCCTATGTCAAGGAATAATTTCTATTCACTCAAAAAGATTGGAATGGGTTCCGGTGCGGGCACGATGAGAGGTAGAGTGCGACGTTAATCTGGCGCTTCCGGCGCTGGCCGCATCTGTTCGTCCGCCCCTTTCGCAGTAATCCGTAGCCGCTTCACCCGGCGGGGGTCTGACTCCAAAATCTCGAACTCGATCCCGCTGCCGTGCCGGATGATTTCACCGCGCGCCGGAACGCGGCCGGCCATTTTGAACACGAGGCCCGCCAGCGTGTCGGC